>DASZKU010000059.1:0-12314 GCA_035552815.1 Solirubrobacteraceae bacterium
CCGGGCCCGAGCGCGTCGTCATCGACTCGCGCGAGGCGGGACCGGGGGCTCTCTTCGTGGGCCTCCCGGGGGCCAACGTCGACGGTGGAGCGTTCGCCGCCGCCGCGCTGGCGGCGGATGCGTGGGGGGTGCTCATCGCCCCCGAGCACGCCGCCGTGGGAGAGCAGAGGCAGGGAGCGGTGCTCGCCGCCGAGGACCCGCTGGCGGCGCTCCAGCGCCTCGCCCGCGCCTGGCGGCGGGAGCTCGGCGCCCGGGTCATCGGCGTAACCGGGTCGAGCGGCAAGACCTCGACCAAGGACCTTCTCCTCGCCGTGCTTTCGCCCGACCGGCGCACGGTGGCCTCGAAGATGAACCGCAACACCGAGATCGGTCTCCCGCTCGAGATCCTCTCCGCCCCCGCGGGCACCGAGGTCCTCGTGCTCGAGCTGGCGATGCGCGGCGCCGGGCAGATCGCCGAGCTCGCGGCCATCGCCGAGCCCGACGTGGCCGTGGTCGTCAACATCGGCGCCGCCCATCTCGAGCTCCTCGGGAGCCTCGAGGCCATCGCCGCCGCCAAGGCCGAGCTCATCGCCGCGCTCCCGTCCCACGGCACCGCGGTCGTGCCCGCGCACGAGCCGCTCCTGGCGCCCCACCTGCGCCGCGACATCAGGACGGTGACCTTCGGCCCCGGCGGCGATGTCAGCCTCGCGCACGTGGACTACCACCGCGTCGAGATCGACGTCGAGGGCACCCCGCTCGAGCTCGAGTTTCCCTTCACCCAGCCCCACATGCGCCTCAATCTCCTCGCCGCCGTGGCCGCGGCACGAGCCGTCGGGGTGACCCCACGAGGTAGGATCGAGGCGGTGATCTCGGCAGGGCGGGGGGAGCGGCGCGAGCTGCCGGGAGGAGTCACGCTCATCGATGACTGCTACAACGCCAACCCGATCTCCATGCGCGCCGCCCTCGACGCTCTCGCCACGAGCGGGGCGCCGGGCGGCCGCCTCACCGCCGTCCTCGGCGACATGCTCGAGCTCGGACCGCGGGCGCCGGAGTTCCACCGCGAGGCCGGGCGCTACGCCGACGCGCTCGGGCTCGGCCTGCTCGTGACCGTGGGGCCGCTGGCGGCCGCGATGGCGCCGGAGTTCACTGGCGAGGTCCACTCGGTCGCCGATGCCGCCGCGGCGGCGGCCCTCGTGCCAACCCTCGTGCGCGATCGCGACGTCGTCCTCGTCAAGGGCTCGCGAGGCATCGGGCTCGAGGCCGTGTGCCGCGCCCTCGAGAACCCGGCGGTGGCGCGGTGATCCCGATGGCGGCGGCGGTCAGCGCCAGCGCCCTCACCGGCCGTGTGCTCATCGCGGGCACCGCTTCGACTCTGATGTGCGTGTTCCTGAGCCCGAAGTTCATCGAGTTCTTGCGCAACCGCGAGTTCGGTCAGAACATCCGCGAGGAGGGGCCCGAGGGCCACAAGTCCAAGGCCGGGACCCCGACGATGGGCGGGATCATCATCTTCGCCGCCATCGCCATTCCCTTCCTTATCCTCTCCAAGCGCACCTGGCCGGCGATGGGGGTGTTCGGTGTCGCCCTCCTGTGCGCCCTCCTCGGGTTCGCCGACGACTACACGAAGATCGTCAGGCGCCGGTCGCTGGGGCTGCGGGCGCGCACCAAGCTCGTGGTCACGGTGGCGATCTCGATCGGGCTGTGGTGGGTCGCGACCCAGAAGGCCGGGCTCCCGAACAGCGCCCAGCTGCGCTTCGTCGACGTGTCGATCGACCTCGGCCCCTTCTTTCCCGTGTTCATCTACCTCGTCGTCGCGGGGACGACGACGGCGGTCAACTTCACCGACGGCCTCGACGGCCTCGCTGCGGGGTGCGCCGCCATCGTCCTCCTCGCCTACATCGGGATCACCTTCCTGGCCACGGGCGAGAGCGATCTCGCCGTCCTGGCCGGGTGCCTGGTGGGCGGCTGTATCGGCTTCCTGTGGTTCAACAGCTTCCCGGCGAGCATCTTCATGGGGGACACGGGCTCGCTGGGCCTGGGCGGGGCGATCGCCGGCTTCGCGGTGATGACGAACACCGAGGTCCTCCTGATCCTCCTCGGCGGGATCTTCGTCCTCGAGGTGCTCTCGGTCGTCATCCAGGTGCTCTCGTTCCAGATGTTCCGCAAGCGGGTGTTCCTGATGGCGCCGATCCATCACCACTTCGAGCTCCTGGCGTGGTCGGAGACGAAGATCATCCTGCGCTTCTGGATCGTCGCCTCGGCCTTCGCCGCCATCGGCTTCACCGTCTATCACCTGAGCATCAGATAGGCGCGGCGCGGGCGCGTATGAAGCCCCGGCCGCCGCTACCCCCCGGACCCTTCCTCGTCGTCGGGCTCGCCCGCTCCGGCGTCGCCGCGGCACTCGCGCTCCGGGCCCGCGGGGAGGAGGTGATCGGAGTCGACGCGGGCGCGCCCGAAGTGGGAAGGCTTCGGGACGCCGGCGTCGAAGTTCACCTGGATGCGTCAGGTGAGCACCTCGCCGCCCGTGCCCGGACGCTCATCAAGAGCCCCGGCGTACCCCAAGACGCGCCCGCCATCGTGGCGGCGCGCACTCGCGGCGTGCCCGTCCTCGGCGAGCTCGAGCTCGCCTGGCGGCTCATCCCCAACGAGTTCATCGCGGTGACCGGTACCAATGGCAAGACCACGACGACCGAGTGGATCGGGCACATCCACCGCGAGGCGAGCCTGCCGGTGGCGGTAGCGGGCAACGTGGGCACGGCGGCGACCTCGCTCGTCGACGCGCTTGCCGGCGATGCCGTGGTCGTGTGCGAGGCCTCCTCGTTCCAGCTCGAGGACGTGGACGCCTTCGCTCCCGAAGCGGCGGTGCTCCTCAACCTCGCTCCCGATCATCTCGATCGTCACCCGAGCTACGAGGACTACGTGGCGGCGAAGCTGCACATCTTCGCGCGCCAGGGCAACGACGACATCGCGGTGGCCCCGCTCGACCTCGAGGTCGAGGATCTCGGTGGGTGCGCTCGCCGCATCACCTTCGGCGCCGGTCCCGGGGCCGAGCTGAGCGATCGCGCCGGCTACCTGTGGTGGGACGAGGAGCCCCTGCTCGCGGAGCAGGAGGTCGCCCTCCCCGGCGCCCACAACCGCGACAACGCGATGGCCGCCGCCGCCGTCTGCCTGGCCCGGGGCGTCTCGGCGGACGCCGTCCGCGCCGGGCTGCGCACCTTCTCCGGAGTGGCCCACCGGCTCGAGAGCGTCGCCCGCCACGACGGTGTCGACTTCGTCAACGACTCCAAGGCGACGAACGTGGCGAGCACGATGGTGGCCCTCGCGGCCTTCGACGGCGGGGTGCACCTGATCGCCGGCGGCCGGGGCAAGCTCCAGGACTTCACGCCCCTCGCTCCCCTCGTCGGCGAACGATGCCGCGCCGTCTACCTGATCGGCGAGGCCGCCTGGGAGATCGAGAGCGCGCTGCGCGGCGCCAACGTCCCGACCCGGCAGTGCGGCACGCTCGCGGCCGCCGTCGCGGCGGCCCGCACCGCCGCCCGGCCCGGCGACACCGTCCTCCTCTCACCGGCATGCGCCAGCTACGACCAGTTCCCCAATTTCGAGGTGCGCGGAGACGAGTTCCGCGCCCTCGTCCAGGCGGCGTGATGGCGGGCGCGGCGGCCGGAGCGGCGCGGCGGCGGGTGGCCAAGGACCGCGGTGCTCGGGTGACCGGGCTCGAGCGCGTGCGCTCGACGGCGCGGGCGACGGCGCCGCCGCTCGAGCACCGGATGCTCCTCACCGCGACGCTGTGCCTGCTCGCCTTCGGGGCGGTGATGGTCTACAGCGCGTCCTCGCCGCGGGACCTCGTCGTCGGCCAGGGGACGGGGATGAGCTACCTGATCCGCTATCTCGTATACGGGCTCCTCGGCCTCGCCGCCATGCGTGTGCTCGCGCGCCGGGGCATGGCCCTGCTCGACCGCCGGATGGCCACCCTGCTCCTCCTCGGCTCCTTCGGGTTGCTCCTGCTCGTCCTCGTACCCGGGATCGGCGTGAAGATCCTCAGTGCCCGCCGGTGGTTCGCCGCCGGGCCGATCCAGTTCCAGCCCTCGGAGCTCATGAAGCTGGCCATCGTCCTCTACGTGGCGCGTTTCCTCGCCGACCACCCCAAGCGCATCAAGAGCTTCCGCCAGGCCATCGTCCCCGTCATGCTTGTGGCCGGGCCCGCATGCCTGCTCATCGTCGTCGAGCCCGACCTGGGGACGACGCTGGTCGTCGCCTTCGCGGTCGGCGGCCTGCTCCTCGCCTCCGGCGTTCCCGGGCGCAACCTCGCCATCGTCGCCGGCATCGCCGCCTTCGCCGTGCTCGTGCTCGTGCTCGCCCAGCCCTACCAGCGCCTGCGGCTCACGGCCTTCCTGCACCCATGGGGGTCCGCCGCCGGCTACCAGTCGGTCCAGGGTCAGATCGCCATCGGCTCGGGTGGCCTCTTCGGGGCCGGGATCGGGCAGGGCGTACAGAAGGCCTTCTACCTCCCCGAGGCCCAGACCGACTTCATCCTCGCGGTCATCGGCGAGGAGCTCGGGGTGCTGGGGATCTTCGGGCTCGTGTGCCTGTACGCGATGATCGGGTGGTCGGGGCTGCGCATCGCCCGCCGGGCCACGACTCGCTACGCCAAGCTCCTCGCCGCCGGGCTGACGACGCTGATCCTCAGCCAGGCGGCGCTCAACATCTTCGTCGTGCTCGGACTCGCGCCCCTCACCGGGGTGCCCCTGCCCTTCATCTCCTACGCACCGACGAATCTGTGCATCGTCCTCGCCTCGGTCGGGCTCCTCCTCAACATCTCCTCGCCCGGGGCGCCGCGCCTGAAGGTCGTCCGCGACGGGCCCGGCGCGCCGGGTTCCCAGCGCGAGCGGCGCCGGCGCGCGCGCGGCGCCTGACCGCGATGCACCGTAACGCGGTGTGAACACGGCGACAGCCTGGGATCGGCTTCGGTGTGCGAAGCTCCCTCGCCCCGGATGCCGTACCAGACCCTGTCTCGACACCTTCTGCATGCTCGGGGCGGTGCCTCGTGACCCCGCCCGTGATCGTCATCGCCGCCGGGGGGACCGCCGGACACGTGGTCCCGGCGCTGGCGGTGGCCGATGCCCTCCAGGCCGAACGCGCGCGCGTCGTCTTCGTCGGGGGTCGGCGCGTCGAGGCCGAGCTCGTACCCGCCGCCGGCTATGAGCTCCACACGATCCAGGTCGAGCCGCTGCACCGGCGCGCTCCCGTCAAGGCGGCCCGCGCCACCATCGTCGACGCCCTGGCGCTGGCGGCGGCGCGCCGGATCGTCCGCCGGCTGCGCCCGGCGGCGGTGATGGGTGCCGGAGGCTACGTCTCCGGACCCGTCGGCCTGGCGGCGGCGATGAGCCGCGTGCCCCTCGTGCTCGTCGAGGCCGACAGTCATCTCGGCGTCGCCAACCGCGTGCTCGCCCCCTTCGCGGGCCGTGTGTGCCTGGCCTTTCCCATTCCCGGGAAGTGCGACGGAACCGAGGATGCCGAGGGGGGCAACCACCGTCGCTACCTGGTCACCGGTCGCCCGGTCCCGCCCCCGGCCACCGACCGGGTGGCGGCGCGGGCGCGGTTCGGGATCGGGGCTGATGAGACCTGCGTGCTCGTCTTCGGCGGCTCGCTGGGCGCGAGGTCGATCAACCACGCGGCGATCGAGGCCTTCGCGGGCGCCGCCTTCCGGGTCATCCACGCCGCCGGGGAGCGCGATCTCCCCGGGCTCCACGCCCCCGACGAGCGCTACGACCTGCGCGGCTACATCGACCACTTCGGGGAGGCCCTGCTCGCCTCGGACATCGTCGTCTCCCGCGCCGGCGGCTCGATCTTCGAGATCGCCGCCGCCGGCCGCCCCGCCGTCCTCATCCCCTACCCCTACGCCACCGGCGACCACCAGACCTCGAACGCCCGCTACATGGAGCGGGCCGGCGCGGCGGTGATGATCCCCGACGCCGAGCTCACGCCGGCCCGGCTCGCCCAGGAGGTCGGCGGACTCCTCGCCGATCGCGGACGCCTGCGGGCCATGGCCCGCGCCTCGGCGGCCCTCGCGCGCCCCAACGCCGCCCACGAGATCGCCCACGAGGTTCTCGCCGCCGCCGGGCTCGCCGCGTAGCGGGACCACCCCCGTCGCCGCGCCGTCGCGCCCTGGTACCGTCACCGAGCATGGGCCTCATGACCGGCACCGGGCCGTTCGGCCTCCATCCCGCCGGAAAGTTCAACTTCGAGCCGCCGCCGCCGCCGGGCGGGGCGCTCTACCTCGAGCCCACCCCCAAGCGCGTGCGCGTCATGATCGAGGATGAGGCGGTGGCCGACAGCGCGGGCGCCATGCTCCTCCACGAGGGCGGCAACCAGCCCGTCTACTACTTCCCGCCCGAGGACGTGCGCGAGGACGTCCTCGAGCCCAGCGACACGACTACCTACTGCCCGAAGAAGGGCCACGCCTCCTACTTCTCGGTCCGGGTGGGCGAGCGGGTCGTCGCCGACGCGGCCTGGTACTACCCAGAGCCGATCGAGGGGGCACCGCCGATCGGCGGCCTCATCGCCTTCTACTGGGAGCGCGTCGACCGCTGGCTCGAAGAGGAAGAGGAGGTCTTCTTCCATCCTCGCGACCCTTACCACCGGATCGACGTCCTCCCGAGCTCGCGCCACGTCCGCATCCTCCGCAAGGGGAACTTGCTCGCCGAGTCTGGGCGCGCCATCGTCCTCTTCGAGACCGGCCTGCCGCCCCGCTGGTACCTGCCGCGCGAGGACGTCGTGGCCGAGCTCAGGCCGAGCGAGCGTGAGACCGGCTGCCCGTACAAGGGCGTCGCCACCTACTTCTCGGTGGTGGTGGACGGGCGCGTGATCGAGGACGTGATCTGGACCTACGTCGAGCCCCGGCCCGAGGCGATGGCGATCGAGGGACTGCTGGCCTTCTACGACGAGCGCGTCGACGTCGAGCTCGACGGCGTGCCCCAGGAGCGCCCGGAATCGCCGTGGAGCGCAAAGAACGCCGCGCCCGCCGGCCTCACCCGCGGCTGACCGGGCCTCCCGCCCACCGCTATCCTCACCCAGACGTTCCTCGAAATTGGAGTGCCACGAGCGCATGGCCGTAGCCGACCCCTACACCGAAAAGACAGACGAGCAGAAGGCGATCTGCGAGATGGTCAGGCAGTTCGCCGACGAGCAGATCCTCCCCAACGCCGAGCACTACGACCACGAGGACACGTTCCCCGAGCCGATCGTCGCCCAGATGCGCGAGCTCGGTCTCTTCGGGGTCACGATCCCCGAGGAGTACGGGGGCATGGGGCTCGATCTGACGACCTACGCGATGATCGTCGAGGAGCTCTCGCGCGGGTGGATCTCGATCTCGGGCATCGTCAACACCCACTTCATCGGCTCCTACCTGCTCATGAAGTTCGGTACCGACGAGCAGAAGCAGCGCTACCTGCCCCGCATGGCCACCGGCGAGCTGCGGGCCGCCTTCTCGCTCTCAGAGCCTGAGGCCGGGTCCGATGTCCAGGCGATCAAGGCGACGGCCAAGAAGACCGAGGACGGCGACTACGAGATCAACGGGCAGAAGATGTGGGTCACCAACGGCCTCCTCTCCGGCCTCGTGTTCACGCTCGTGAAGACCGACCCGAGCGCCGAGCCCAGGTACAAGGGCATGACCTGCTTCATTGCCGAGAAGGAGCCCGGGGCGAGCGAGAACACCGGCAAGTACGCCGGCTTCAACGTCCCCCCGAAGATCAAGAAGCTCGGTTACAAGGGCGTCGAGTCCACCGAGCTCGTCTTCGACGGCTACCACTGCCCGGCCGAGAACATCCTCGGCGGCGAGGAGGCCGGCCTCGGTCAGGGCTTCGGGCAGATGATGGACGCCCTCGAGGTGGGACGGGTGAACGTCGCCGCCCGCGGCGTGGGGATCGCCCAGCGCGCGCTCGAGCTCGCCCTGCGCTACTCGCAGGAGCGCAAGGCCTTCGGCAAGGAGATCGCCCAGCACCAGGCGATCCAGTTCAAGCTCGCCGACATGGCCACCCAGGTCGATGCCGCGCGCCTGCTCACCATGCGCGCCGCGCGCCTCAAGGACGCCGGCGAGCGCTCGGACCTCGAGGCGGGCATGGCCAAGCTCTTCGCCTCCGAGGCGGGGCGCTTCTGCGTCGAGGAGAGCTTCCGCATCCATGGCGGCTACGGCTACTCCAAGGAGTACGAGATCGAGCGCCTCTACCGCGACGCCCCCCTGCTCCTCATCGGCGAGGGGACCTCGGAGATCCAGCGCATGGTCATCGGCCGCAAGCTCCTGCAACGCCATAAGATCTAGACCCTGGCTTCCCCGACGGACACCAAGTCTCTGATCGAGACCGCGGTAACGCGGTTTCTCGAGGAGGTGCCCTCGCTGCAGCCGCTCAAGCTCGTGGCCGGGCTCGAGCTCATGGGCGCTCGCCACGATGTCCAGCTCTACCGCGTCGAGCTTCCGGGCCCCAAGGTGACCAAGGGGATCGCCCCCGACGCCAAGGTGACGATCTCGATCCAGCGCCCGCGCTTCAACGAGCTCGCCACCAAGGGCCACATCAGCGACTGGCGCGAGGAGTTCGAGCACGGGAGCGCCCAGGCGACGGGAATCGATCAGGTGCTCAAGCTCATCGTCAACGTCGTCGAGAAGCAGGAGGAGCGCTCCCGTACGCGCCGCGTCAAGCGCGCCTGAGCGCCCTCCACGGGCCGGAGAATTAGATCGGCTACGTTGCTAGGCCGTGGCCGAAGACGGCGAAGAGAAGAACAGCGCACAGCAGCCGAGCCTGACCAAGCAGGTGGCGCGGGCGGTCGCCATCGCGCTCGGGCGGAGCCTGCGCTGGAGCGGTCGGCGGGTGCAGGCGCGCGCCGTCACCGCCGTGGGCGGCCCCGCGCGGGCGCGGGTCATCTTCCTCTTCGGCGGCGTCCTCGCCCTCGCCAGCGCCGACACCTCGACGATCGGTGCGGTCGCTCCCCAGCTCGAGAGCCAGCTCCACATCGGCAACACCGAGGTTGGCCTCCTGAGCTCGGTCACGCTCCTCATCGGAGCGGTGGCGGTGATCCCCGTCGGGCTCATGGTCGACAAGATCAACCGCGTCCACATGCTCTCGATCAGCATCGTCCTGTGGAGCGTGGCGATGCTCTTGAGCGGCGCCTCGGGGTCGTATCAGACGCTTCTCCTCACCCGCCTCGCGCTCGGGGCGGTGTCCGCCACCGCCGGCCCGGCCATCGCCTCGCTCACCGGCGACTACTTCTACGCCCGCGAGCGCGGGCGCGTGTACGGATACATCCTCGGGGGCGAGGTCGCGGGCACCGCGGTCGGGTTCATCGTCAGCGGTGCGGTGGCGAGCATCCTCTCCTGGCGCTTCGCCTTCTGGGTCATCGCGATTCCCGGGTTCTTCCTCGCCCGGGAGCTGTGGCGGACCTTGCCCGAGCCGCGGCGCGGGGGCATGAGCCGCCTCGACCATGGCACCGTCGACCTGTTCGCAGCCGCGCGCGGCCAGGACCGTCCCGAACCGACGGAGGGGGACCCCGACATTGCCATCCGGGACGACGACCTCGCCCAGGAAGCGGCGCGCAACCGCGGCATCGAGCCCGATCCTCGGCTCGTACTCACCGAGGACCCGGCGCAGATGTCGCTCAAGCGGGCCTTTCGCTACATCATGGGCATCCCCTCGAACGTCACCATGATCATCGCCTCGGCGCTCGGCTACTTCTTCTTCGCCGGCCTGCAGACCTTTGCCGTCCTCTTCGTCCGCGCCCACTATCACGCCAGCCAGGGGACGGCGACGCTGGTGCTCGCGCTGCTCGTGGCCGGGGCCCTCGCCGGAGTCCTCATCAGCGGCCGGTTGACCGACGCCCTGCTCCGGCGCGGCGTGCTCAACGCCCGCGTCTATGTCCCCGCCGTCTCCTATATCGCCGCCGCCGCACTCCTCATCCCCGGGATCCTCGCCACCAAGCTCACCCCGGCGGTGTGGTTCGACGTCGGCGGCGCCGCGCTCCTCTCGGCGGCCAACCCGCCCCTCGACGCGGCCCGGCTCGACATCATGCCCGCTGGCCTGTGGGGACGAGCGGAGAGCGTGCGCACCCTGTTCCGCACGCTCGCCCAGGCCATCGCGCCGATCCTCTTCGGGCTCGTGGCCGACCTCGTCGCCGGCATCACCCCGAGCCAGACGCCGATCGGCACCAAGCCGAAGAGCAGTATCACCTCGGGTACCGCCAACGGCCTCGAGTACAGCTTCCTGCTCATGCTCATCGTCCTCGGGGCCGCCGGGGTGATCCTCCTGCGCGCGCGCCAGACTTATCCGCGCGACGTGGCCACCGCGGCGGCGTCGTCGGTGCCGACGGTGGTGGTGGACGCCCACGACGCGGCCACCGAGGTGACGGCGCCCAAGGCGCCCGACTAGGCGCCGAGGACCGCTACGGGCGGTGCCGCGAACGCGACGGCGCGCGCGCTAGGCCCCGAGCACCGCCCCGGAGTCGTAGAGCTTGATCACGCGCACCGTTCCCTGCGGCGCGGCGTTCATGCACAGCTGGCAGAGGACGCACTCGTCGAGGTTCTCGGGGACGATCTCGACCCCGTTCGGGCCCGCCCGGAAGATGTCGACCGGACATACCTCGGCGAGCTTGGCCGCGAGCTCGGGGTCGCCGGCCACCGAGGCGTCGACCTCGACGTCGATGAACAGGGCGTCGGTCACGAGGCCGACCCCGCCCGCGCGGCGATCTTCTCGGAGACGATCGAGGGGATCTGGGAGATCTCCTCGGCGACGACGATGCCCGCCTCGGCGAGGCGGGCGATCTTCTCGGTGGCCGTGTCCTCCTTGCCCTCGACGATCGTCCCGGCGTGGCCGAAGCTCATTCCCGGCATCTCGTCCATGAAGCGCCCGGCCATGAAGGCGACGATGGGCAGGCGAGAGTCGTGCTCGGTCACCCAGCGCGCGAGCTCAGCCTCCATTCGCCCCCCGGGCTCGGTGTAGATGACGATCGCCTCGGTCTCGTCGTCGGCCTCGAACAGGGGCATGAGCTCGGCGTAGCTCGAGCCGATGATGGCGTCGCCGCCGATCGACACCGCCGTCGACTGGCCGAGGCCGGCGGCGGTCAGGGTCGAGGACATCTCCGTGGTCATGCCCCCGCTGCGCGAGATGACGCCGACGGGGCCGGGGGAGTAGGACTTGGCGGCGTCGCGCGCGGGGCCGCCGATTCCGCCCATCTTGATCACGTCGGGAACGATGATCCCCAGGCAGTTGGGCCCGATGATGCGCGCCTCGCGCTCGCGTGCGAGCTCGACCATCTGGGCGACGTCGCCGCGGGGAATCCGCTCGGTGACGATGACCACGAGCTTGATCCCGTTCTCGAGCGCCTCGAAGACGGCGTCCTTGGTGAAGGCGGGGGGCACGGTGACCACGGATCCGTCGACGGGCGCGCCGTGGTGCTCGACGGCCTGGGCGACGGTGTCGAACACGGGCACGCCGTGGACGTCGCGGCCCCGGCGACCCGGGGTGACGCCGCCGACGATCTTGGCGCCCTTGCCGTAGTCGAGGCACTCGCGGGTCAGGTTGACCGCCTCGCGGCCGGTGATCCCCTGGACGATGAAGGTGGTGTTCTCATCGACGAGGATGCTCATGTCGCCACGCCCTGGATCTTCTCCACCGCTCGCTTCGCCGCCCCGTCCAGCGACACCGAGCGGTCGGCGTAGTCGATGCCGTACTTCTCGAGGAGCTTGAAGCCCTCCTCTTCCCAGGCGCCGGGGATGCGGAAGATGGCGATCTTCTCGGCGGGGTCGTAGCCGAGCTCGATGCATGCCTTGATGACGCCGCGGGCGACGATGTCCACGCGGGTGTTGGAGACGATCGACATCATCACCGCGATGCGCTCGACGCCCGGCTTCTCGAGCACGAGCTTGGCCAGGCCGCAGGCCTTGCGGACGGAGGGGTTGCCGCCGATCTCGCAGTAGTTGGCGGGGCGGCCGCCGTGGGCGCGGACGGCGTCGAACAGGGTCAGGGAGCCGCCGCCGGCACCGATGACGAGTCCGAGGTTGCCGTCGAACTCGGTCACGTTGCCGGCGACGCCGCGGTGGTCCTGGGCGTCGACCTCCTCGCCGGCGAGCTCGAAGGGCGTGGCCTCGCGGGCCTGGCGCGTTTCCTCCTCGCCGACCCCGAGCTCTCGCAGGAGCTCCTGCTGGCGGGGCCGGGCCTCGTTCTCCATGTCCATGTGAGCGTCGAGGGCGACGAAGGCCCCGTCCTCGAGCTGGGCGAGCGGGTTGATCTCCGCGAGCGTCATGTCGTACTCGAGGAAGAGCCGGGCGAGCCGGGCGAGGATGGGGGTGAGGCGGT
>DASZKU010000060.1:0-3470 GCA_035552815.1 Solirubrobacteraceae bacterium
TCGCGTAGCTCATGTCGAGAAGCCCGGCGACATCTTACGCCTCGCGGCTGGTGCCCAGACCGCGCACGTGCGCGAGACCGCGATGGCGAGCATTGCCACCGGGCGATTCACGACCCCCGAGGAGGTTGCCGCATTGATTACGATGTTGGCATCTGAGCGGATGGCCAACGTCACCGGCGCTAACTACGTCATAGATGGGGGCTTGATCAAGACGACCTGAGGAGGCGAATGGCTGATCGCGGCAAGCGGCTCGCCCTTCTCGCGGCGATCATGGGGTCGTTCGTGGCCGGGCTCGATGCCACCGCCGTCAATGTCGCGCTGCCCGCGATTCGCGCCGATCTCGGTGGCGGCCTCGCGGGCCAACAGTGGGTGTCGAACGCCTACTTGCTGGCGCTGGGCTCGTTGATCCTCGTCGGCGGCTCGCTCGGCGACGTATTCGGCGAGCGGCGCGTGTTCTCGATCGGGGTCGCGGGGTTCGGGATCGTGTCGCTGCTGTGCGCGGTCTCACCCAGCATCGAGGTGCTCATCGCCTGCCGTGCGCTTCAGGGCGCGTTCGGCGCGCTCCTCACCCCGAGCGCCTTGGCGGTGATCGTCTCGGCGTTCCCGCCCGACGAGAGGGGCGCCGCGATCGGATCGTGGACGGCGTGGTCGGGGATCGCCACCGTCGTCGGACCGCTCGCGGGAGGGTTCCTCGTGGACGCGGTGTCGTGGCGGCTGATCTTCGCCGTGAACATCCCCTTCGTGGTGGCGACGCTCGTCCTCGTGTCGCTCGCCGTTCCCGCTCGCCCGCGCGGCATGGCGCACGCTCGGGTGGACTGGCTCGGCGCCGCGCTCACGTTCCTGGGCCTCGCCGGGCCGGTGCTCGCCCTCATCCGCCAGCCCGTCGTCGGTTGGAGCAGCCCTCAGGTCTGGGGTCCGGGGCTAGGAGGGTTCGCACTGCTCGGCCTGTTCTTGCTCTACGAGCGGCGTACCCCGGCCCCGATGCTGCCCCTGGGCCTGTTCAAGCGGCGCAACTTCGCCATCGGGAACGTCGAGACCTTCACCATGTACGGCGGGCTCGGCATCACCTTCTTTCTCCTCGTCTTGTTCCTCCAGGAGGTCGCGGGCTACAGTGCGCTGCAGGCCGGGTTCGCGCTCCTGCCCTCGACGATCGTCATGTTCGTCCTCTCCAAGCGCATGGGCAAGCTCGCGGACCGTTACGGCCCGCGGCTGTTCATGGGCCTCGGGCCGGTGATCGCCGCCGTCGGCCTGGCGCTCATGCTGGGCCTCGGTCCGCACGTGAACTACCTCGGCGATCTGCTCCCCGGCCTGCTCATCTTCTCGCTCGGGCTCTCCAGCACCGTGGCGCCCCTGACCGCGGCGGTGCTCTCCGACGCCGACGAGTCCAACGCCGGGATCGCGTCGGGAGTCAACAACGCGATCGCGCGCATCGCAAGCCTCCTGGCCATCGCCGCCGTCGGCGCCATCATCTCCGCGCAGTTCACCTCGACGTTGAACCAGCGTCTCGTGGGCGTCAGGCTCTCGCCCGTGGCCCGCGCGACGCTCACGCAAGCCCGCAGTCAGACGCTCGCCCGCGTCGACCCGGCAGACGTGGGCCGGCCGGTTGCCCTCGCCGTGCAATCGGCGTCGGTGCACGCCTTCCACGTCGGGATCGGGATCTCCGCGGTGCTCGTCGCGGTAGGTGGGGTCCTCGGGCTCGCCGGCATCCGCAACCCGCGGCGCTACGTCAGCTGCGAGGACTGCGCTGGGGGTCAGATCGCGGGCCAGCCCCTCGACACCGCTCGCGACCACTTGCCCGCCCTCGGACCCCCGCAGCTCGCCAGCTCAGTGGTGCCGCAGGCGCGGCCGGTGACGTGACGCAGGCGAAGCCGCGGTGAGCGCTCTCACTCGACGGTGTCGATGACCTCGTAGACGCCCGACACGGGTTCGTTCTGGACGAATGCCGAGACGTGATCGACCCGCTGCATCTCCTGCGCGTCGGCCTCTTCGCGCCAGCGGTGGTAGTCGTCCTTGCTCATGTCGAACATTCCGAAGGAGATGACCTCGTCCTCGTCGCGGATGTTGCGGGCGTGATACGCGCCCTGGAGGCCAGGGGGCCAGGCGTCGCCGGGATCCCATGCGCGGCGGAACTGCTCCCACGCGCCCGGCTTGAGGCGGCGGGCAGAGAACATGACAATCATGTCGGCACCTCCATCGATCGGCTTGGTCTGGTCCTCCGCAGGCTACGCCCTCGGGGGCCGGGTCTGCGCTCAGCCGCCGGAGCCGATGAGCGCGCTCAGATTCGCCACCTCGCCGGCGGTCGGGAGCGCCGGCCGCGGCTGTGGACCATAGTCGGAGATGTCGATGGTCATACCCTCGTTGAGCGTCTGCCCGCCCGGGAAGCTCGCCGCGATCGTCATCTCGATCCGGCGGACGAGATGCCGCGCGTCGACCCACACGTCGACCGGGATCGCGTGTAGCTGCGTGCCGCGCTCGAACGTCGAGAGCGCCTGCGTGGCGGCGGTGCGGTCCGCCGAGGGAAGCGCGGCGGCGACGCGGTCGAGGCTCAGATTGGCGCGGTAGTGGGTCGTCTCGAGACCGCCGACGCGCTGGCGGCCCTCCGAGACGATGCTGTCGGATACGGCCCGGAGATACTGGAGAATCTGGCTCGGGTCGCTCGACACCGGGTTGCTCTCGAGCGACGAGAGCCCGGGGACGCCCGCGACCTTGGCGAGGTCGACGGCGATCCATTGCTTGCCCGAGAGCGGCAGCGCGCTCGTGGCGGCGGCGGGGAGCTTCACGTAGACGGTGGTGCCGTTCACGATCTCATGCACGGTGAACGTTCCACTCCCCAGCACCTGGATCGCCCGCGGGTCGTTGCCGAGATTCATCACGAGCGACATCGAGCCCGCGCGGTCGCGGAGATCGAAGGTTCCGTCTCCGGTCCCCGTGAACGCGGTTGGGCTCGCCGAGGAGGCGACCTCGATCGAGAGGTGCATGCGGTAACCGGCCGTACCCGAGGAGACCGTCGCGGCCTCGGCGACCGGATCGACGACCCGGTTCGTCGAACCGCCGAAGACGGCAAAGGCGAGGCCGGCGAGGACGGCGGCGAGCGCCGCCGACGCGAGCAGCTTGGGACGCCGATTCCGGGCGGGCGCCGCCGGCGCTGGCTCGGTTGCCACCGGGTCGGGCTTGCTGGGCGGCGGGACCGACTGGGTCACGGGGGATGCATCGGCAGTGATGGGCAGGACTTGAGGGCCGTGGCTGCGATCTGGACCGCGCGGACGGGCGCAAGCTCCTGCGAGCGCGGCCGTCAGCCCGGGGCGATCGTGTAGACGACGGCGACGGTCGCGTCGACCTCCTGGGCGCTAGAAGCTCGCCAGCACCCCGTTCAGCGTCGCGCTCGGGCGCATCGCCGCCACCACCCGGTCCTCGTCGGGGCGGTAATAGCCGTCGAGGTCCACCGGCGACCCCTGCACCGCCCCGAGCTC
>DASZKU010000061.1:0-3364 GCA_035552815.1 Solirubrobacteraceae bacterium
GCGCCACCGCGGACACCAAGAACGTCGGCGTCGAGGACTACCTCGAGGTCATCGACCGCGCCGTCGAGCACGCCGGCGGCCTCGTGAACCTGATCGGCGACTGCCAGGGGGGCTGGCTCGCCACCATCTACGCCGCCCTGCGCCCCGAGCGCGTCAACACCCTCACCATCGCGGGCGCGCCGATCGACTTCCACTGCGGCGAGCCCGTGATCCACGCGGCTCTGCGCGCGCTCGCCCCCGGGGGGAACCTCGCCTTCTACCGCGGGCTCGTGGCCGCCGGCGGCGGCATGCTCGCCGGGGAGCACATGCTCGCCGGCTTCGTCGCCATCAAGCCCGACAACGAGATCGCTCGCCAGCTCCAGCTCCTGGCCAGCATCAGCGACGCCGAGCACCGCGAGCGCTACCGCGAGTTCGAAGACTGGTTCAAGCACACCCAGGCCATCCCCGGCGCCTTCTACCTATGGATCGTCGAGCACCTCTTCCGCGACAACGAGCTCATCGCCGGGACGCTCGAGGTGGGCGGCGACCGCGTCGAGCTCTCCGCCATCACCTGTCCCCTGAACCTGCTGGCCGGTGCCGCCGACCACATCACCCCGCCCGACCAGGTCTTCGCCCTCGCCGAGTTCGCGGGGACCCCGGCACGCGACGTGGTGCGTGACACCACGGCCGGCGGGCACCTCGGGCTCTTCATGGGGCACGAGGCGCTCTCCCGCCACTGGCCGGGGATCCTCGCGGCGGTGCGCGCGCGCTCGTAGCGGGCGGGCGCGCGGCCCGGTCCTAACGCGCGGTCCAGCCCTGGTCCATCACCACCGGCGCTCCGGTGAAGGCCCGCCCGTCCGGGCCGAGAAGGAACGCCGCCGTGGCAGCGACCTCCTCGGGCTCGATCAGGCGCTTGACGGCGTGGGGGGCGAGGATCACCTCCTCGAGGACGCGGTCCTCGGACATCCCGTGGGCCTTCGCCTGATCACCGATCTGGCTCTCCACCAGCGGGGTGCGGACGTAGCCGGGGCAGACGGCGGTGGCGCTGATCCCGTGCTCGGCGCCTTCGAGCGCGAGGGTCTTGACGAGGCCGAGGACGCCGTGCTTGGCGGAGACGTACGCCGCCTTGAACGGCGAGGCGACGAGGCCGTGGACGGAGGCGATGGCGACGTAGCGCCCGGCGCCTGCCTCGCGCAGCAGGGGCCAGGCGTAATGGGCGAGGAGGAAGGGACTCGTGAGGAGCACGGCGATGATCGCGTCCCAGCGATCTTCGGCGAACTCGTCGATCGGGGCCACGTGCTGGAAGCCGGCGTTTGCGACCACCGCGTCGAGGCCGCCGAAGCGCTCGGCGGCGGCCGCCACCGCGTCGCGGTTGCCCGCCCGGGTGGTGAGGTCGGCGTGGAAGTCGACGTCGCCGCGGAGGTCGACGCCGAGGACGTCCCAGCCATCATCGCGGAGCCGGGAGGTGATGGCGGCGCCGATGCCGCTCGCCGCGCCCGTGACGAGCGCGGCGCGACCGTCACCGGTATGGCGCGGGTCGGCCACGGTCCGAGCCTCCTGGCGTCATCGCATCCGCGCCGGATGAATGAGCGTAGGCGAATTCAGCCCGGTCACATGTCCATCCCGCCGTTGACGCCCCACACCGCGCCGGTGATGTAGGCGGACTGGTCGGCGACGAGGAAGTGGACGACGCGGGCGATCTCGTCGGGGCGGCCGAGGCGGCCGATGGGGATCTTGGCCTTGACGGCGTCGAGGACCTTGTCGGGGATGTGCCCGAGCATCTCGGTCTCGATGAAGCCGGGGGCGACGGTGTTGACGGTGACGCCGGCGCCATCGTCGTCGAGCTTGCCGGCCTTGCCCAGTTCGCGGGCGGCCTCGAGGGCGAGGGTCTTGGTGAGGCCGAAGAGGCCGGACTTGGAGGCGGCGTAGTTGGCCTGGCCGATGCTCCCGGTCTCGCCGATGATCGAGGAGATGTTGACGATCCGGCCGGTGCCGCGCTCGATCATGTGGGGGAGGGCGGCCTGGCTCATGAAGAAAGCGCCGGAGAGGTTGACGGCGATGACCTTGTACCAGTCTTCGTCGGTCATCTTGAGGACGGTCTTGTCGATGGTGATGCCGGCGTTGTTGACGAGGATGTCGAGGCGGCCGTGCTCGTCGATGACCTCGGCCACGGTGCGCCGGCAGTCTTCGGCGGAGCCGACGTTGCCTTGGTGGATGCTGCCCTTGAGGCCCTCGCCGGTCAGGCTCTCGATGAACGACTCGGCGGCGTCGCGGTCGCGGCTGAAGCCGGCGGCGACGTCGGCGCCCTGCTCGGCGAGGCTGTGGCCGATGGCGGCGCCGATTCCGCGCGTGCCGCCGGTGACGAAGGCGACCTTGCCGTGCAGGCGCGGCCGGCGGACCAGGCTCGCGGGGGTCGTGGTGCTTGTTGACATGTCCTCTCTCCTCTCAGTGGTCCGAGCGCTCGCGCATCCAGTCGGCGAGCTCGGGCCAGATCTCGTGTTTGGCCTTGGAGCCGGCCATCAGGCCGATGTGACCGCCGGGGCGGTCGAGGTGGGTGACGTCCTCGCTCGCGACCAGGTCGAGCAGGGGCAGGGTTCCCGGCCGCGGGGCGATATGGTCGGCGCCCGCGGTGACGACGAGGAGGTTCTGCTCGATGCGCCGCAGGTCGACGCGCTCGCCGCGCAACCTCAGGTGCCCGGTGACGAGCCGGTTCTCCTTGTACATCGAGGTGATCCACTCGCGGTAGGCGCGGCCGGGGAAGGGGGGATTGTCCGCCACCCACTTGGCCATCGCCTGGTAGCTCTCGCGGGCATCCTTGCCCTCGAGGATGCTCTGGAACAGGCGCCGGTAGGTGGTGAGGTAATTGGCGACCGGCTTCATGAGCTTGTTGGCGAAGTCGATCCCCGCGCCGGGCACGGCGGGGTAGCTGTCGGCGATGAAGTCGACGTCGAAGTCCTCGTCGCCCACCCAGCGCTCGTACAGCGACCCGCGGGGATCGATCGGGGTGGTGAGGAGCACGGCGCTCCGCACCGCTCCCGCGGGATGCAGCGCGCAGTACATGGCCGACAGGGTGCCCCCGATGCACCAGCCCAGGAGCGTGAGCTCATCCTCGCCGGCGGCGCGTAGCGTCTCGCGCACGGCCCAGTCGAGCTCGTCGCACACGAACTCGGCCAGGCCCATGTCAGCGTCCTCCTCGTCGGGGACGCCCCAGTCGACGAGGAAGACGTCGAAGCCCTCGTCGAGGAGGAACTCGACGAACGAATTCCCGGGCCGCAGGTCGAAGATCTCGGGCCGGTTGATGAGGGCGAAGACGAGGAGGACGGGAACCGGGTGGGTGCGCGACGACGAGCGGTAGCGGTAGAGCGTCGTCTTGCGGTGGGTCCAG
>DASZKU010000062.1:0-8494 GCA_035552815.1 Solirubrobacteraceae bacterium
GCGTACTCCCCCAGGCTCGAGTAGCTCAGGCTGGTGACGGGCGGGGCGGGGCGGGGCGCGGGCACAGGAGGCGGGTCCGGCCTCACGGGTGGGTCGGCGGAATCGGCGCCAGCCGATTCCGCGGCGCCAGCCGATTCCGCGGCGCCAGCCGATTCCGCGGCGCCAGCCGATTCCGCGGCGCCAGCCGATTCCGCCGTCTCGGCACCAGCCGCGAGTTCGGCGCCAGTCTCAGCGCCACCGTCCGGCCCCTCGACCGAACTCGCAACGGAATCGGCGCCAGCCGATTCCGCGAAGACGTCCTCGGAGAGCCCGAGCTCGGGCATGTCGTCGAGGTCGCCGCTCACGGGCTCGATGGGCCGGACCGGGAGGACCTGGTCCTCCACGCGCTTGACCGACAGGGACAGCCGGCGGCGCTCGGAGTCGATCTCGAGGATCTTGACCCTGACCTCGTCGCCGGGCTGGATGATCTCGCGCGGGTTCTCCACGTGCTGCTGAGAGAGCTCGGAGATGTGGACGAGTCCCTCGACACCGTCGAGGATCTCGACGAAGGCGCCGAAGGTCACGACCTTGGTCACCGTCCCCTCGAGCTCGTCGCCGATGTTGTAGGTGTCGATCACCCGCTGCCAGGGATCCTCTTGGGTCTGCTTGAGGCCCAGGGAGATGCGCTGGCGCTGGCGGTCGATGTCGAGGACCTTGACGCTCACCGTGTCGCCGATCGAGAGGATCTCGCTCGGGTGGTTCACGTGCGACCACGAGAGCTCGGAGATGTGGATCAGGCCGTCGATCCCGTCGAGGTCGACGAAGGCGCCGAAGTCGACGATGTTCGAGATCGTGCCCTCTACCACCTGGCCGGGCTGGAGCCGGTCGAGGATGCGCTCGCGGTCCTCCTTGCGCTGCTCCTCGAGCACGGCGCGACGGGAGAGGACGACGTTGTTGCGCGAGCGGTTGAGCTCGATGACCTTGCACTCGATCGTCTGGTCGAGGTACTCATCGAGGTTGGGCACGCGGCGGATGTCGACGAGCGAGGCGGGCAGGAAGCCGCGCACCCCGAGGTCGATGATGAGCCCGCCCTTGACGACCTCGATGACGCGACCGTCGACGGGCTCGCCGGACTCGGCGGCCGCTTCGATCTTGCGCCAGGCGCGCTCGAAGCGCGCGCGCTTCTTGGAAAGGATGAGGCGGCCGTCCTGATCCTCCTTGGTGAGGACGAGGGCATCGACCTCCTCACCGAGCTCGACCTCGTCATGCGGGTCGACGGACTTGCGGATCGAAAGCTCGCCGGCGGGGATGACCCCTTCGGACTTGTAGCCGATATCGACCAGGACTTCGTCGTTGTCTATGCGTACGACGTTGCCGGTGACGACGTCCCCCTCCTGGAAGGGGTGCAAGGTGGCGTCGTAGTTGGGGACTATCTGCCCGTTGATCTCGAGCAGGAGCCCGTCCGAGTCGGGGACGACCTTGGCGTCGGGCAGCTCGGAGAGGGATAGCATTGCGGTTGTAGGCATCAGCCGAGAGAGGTTACAACCCCTCGGACGTCAAGTGGTTCCCGGCTCCGCCCGGCTCCTGCCCGTAGGCGCTCCGAGGCGCTCGCCGCGCCGCGTGGCTGGGCGATGCAGGCCCCTATCATCACCGGGATGCCGACACGGGCGACGAAGCGAGGCAGCGAGCGCACCCCGCTGCAGCGCGACTGCGACGTCCTCATCTGCGGCGCGAGCTTCGCCGGCCTCGCCGTCGCCCGCGAGCTCGCGGGAAGCGGTGCCGACGTCCTCGTGGTCGACCGCTACGAGATCGGCGAGCGCCAGACCTCGGCGTGCGGAATCCCCACCGGCTGGCTGCACGCGCTCGCCCTCGAGGAGGCCCTGCAGCAGACCTTCGCGGAGCTCGTCATCCACACGCCTCACACCACCGTGCGCTACGACCTCCCGTGGACCTTCTCCACCTTCGACTACCGCACCCTGTGCGGTCTCCTCGCGGGTATGGGTACCTTCGCGTTCGAGACCGCCAAGGTCAATGGGCGCACCGGCGACACCGTCCACACCGACCGCGGCGACATCCGCGCCCCGCTCATCGTCGACGCGCTCGGGTGGCGGCGCGTGCTCGGCGCGGGCGAGAACATCCAGCCTCCCGACGCCCTCCTGTCCCGCGGCCTCGAGGTCCATCCCTTCGGGTCGGGCGAGGACCTCGAGGTGTGGATCGATCGCTCCTACGTCCCCGCCGGTTACGGCTGGAGCTTCCCCGCCGACGGCGAGCTGCGCATCGGGATCGGCTCCTTCGACCCCCGCCACCACGTGCGCGAGCCCACCGAGCGCCTGGCCACCGATCTCCGCGCCGACAAGGTCCGCTACCAGGGCAACTGGATCCCCCACGCGCTGCGCGACGGGACCGAGGACGGCGTCTTCTTCGTCGGCGACTCCGCCGGGCACTGCCTGCCCCTGACCGCCGAGGGGATCCGCACGGCGCTCTATTTCGGACTCGCCTGCGGGCGCGAGCTGCGCCGCGTGATCGAGGGGCACCAGACCCGCGAGACCGCGCTCGCGAGCTACCACCGCTTCTCGGCCGAGCACGGCTTCGCCTTCCGCTGGATGCTCCGCGTGCAGCGGCTGATCCCCCGCGTGCCCCCCCGGGCGTTGGCGCCGGGGCTCCGCGCCATGGGCACCAAGCGCTTCGTCGACTGGTCCTTCGAGCACTACCTCGAGATCGCCCACCCCAGGTTCGTGGGGGCATCGCGGGGTCCGGCCCCCCGGGCCGTGCTGCCGCCGGCGTAGGGCTGCCCCGGCCGCCTCACGAATCTGACACGACTGTGACAACTCTGCGTCGGGACTGCAAAATCTTGGCGTGATTTCGCCTGATCGGCGCTCGGGCCCCCGAGACTTGCCGGCGTGCCCGCCTTACTTCGCCGCCAGCCAGTTCACCCCGACCCCCGACTCGACCACCAGCGGAGGATCGAGCTCGTAGGCTCCCGCCATCGCCCGGGCCACGAGCTCGCGAACCTCCTCGGCCTCCGAGGACGGGCCTTCGAGGAGGAGCTCGTCGTGGATCTGGAGCACGAGGCGGGTCTTCAGTCCCGACTCGGCGAGGGCGCGGTCGGTGTGGACCATGGCGATCTTCATGATGTCCGCCGCCGTCCCCTGGATGACCATGTTGACGGCGAAGCGCTCGCCCTGCTTGCGGAGCTCCCAGCGCCGGGCGCGGAGCTCGGGGACCTGGCGGCGGCGGCCGAACAGCGTCGAGACGTACCCGTGCTCGGTGCCCTGGACGATCGTCTCCTCGATGAAGCGCCCCACCGCCGGGAAGCCGGCGAGGTAGCGCTGGATGAACTCGTCGGCCTCGGACTGGGGGATGTCGAGCCGGTCGGCCATCCCGTAGGCCGAGAGCCCGTAGACGATGCCGTAGTTGATCATCTTCGCCTTCGAGCGCATCGACGGATCGATCTGCTGGGGCTGGACGCCGAACACCCGGCACGCCGTCGCCGTGTGCACGTCCTCGCCGCGCCGGAAGATCTCCTTGAGCACGTCCTCGCCGGCGATGTGGGCGAGGAGCCTGAGCTCGACCTGCGAGTAATCGGCGGACACGAGCAGGTGACCGGGCTCGGGCACGAAGCACGCGCGGATCTCCCGCCCCAGCGGCGTCCGGATGGGGATGTTCTGGAGGTTGGGGTTGTTCGAGGACAGGCGCCCGGTCGTGGCCGCCGTCTGGTTCAGGGTCGTGTGGATGCGCCCGTCGCCGGCGATGAGCTCGGGCAGGGCGTCGAGGTAGGTCTGCGCGAGCTTGGTGAGCTCGCGCCAGCGCTCGATCTTGGGCACGATCAGGTGCTCGTCGCGGATCGCCTGGAGGACCCGCGCGTCCGTCGAGTAGCCGGTCTTGCCGCGGCGCTTGCGCGAGAGGCTGAGCTTGCCGAAGAGGATCTCCTCGAGCTGCTTGGGCGAGCCCAGGGTGAACTCCTCGCCCGCGAGCTCGAAGATCTCGCGCTCGAGCTCGTCGGCCTCGTCCTTGACGCGGGTCGAGATCTCCGCCAGGCGCTCGGTGTCGAGCCTCAGTCCCTCCATCTCCATGCTGCGGAGGATCCGCACCAGGGGGAGCTCGACGTCGGTGAGGAGGTCGGTGAGGCCGCGACCGCGGATCTCCTCACGCTGCCAGTCGGCCAGCGCGTGCAGGAGCACGGCGTCGGCACCGGTTTCGTCGTCGACGTCGGCCGTGACCCCGAACCCGCGCTCCTCGCACAGCTCCCGGAAGGGATAGGCGCGCCGGGCGGGCTCGAGCAGGTAGGCGCCGATCTCGGTGTCGTGGGCGAGGACGGCGGGCACGGCGCCGAGCGCCTTGGCGTCGTGGGCGATCACCGGGCGCCTGCCCGCCGCGGCGACGACCTCCTCGGGGGAGGAGCACGTTCCCACCAGCACCTCGGCGCCCCCGCTGTAGACGCCGAAGCGCCAGGTGGGATCGGTGGCGAAGAGGGCGTCCTCGGGGACGGACGGAGCGCGCACGGCGATGGCCAGCTCCTGACCCGACATCCGGGCCACGTCCGCGACCGTGCCCTCGCGCACCCGGGCGGTGAGGGCGCTACCCGATCCCGGAGTGGGCGGCGGCGCCGCGGCGTCGGGGGAGCCCAGGGCCTCCTCGAGCCGGCGCAGGGGATCGCGGAGCTCGAACTGCCGGAACACGTCGCGCAGTCGCGAGCGGTCGGGCGGCGCGGAGACGAACTCCTGGACGTCGAGTTCGAGCGGGATGTCGCGCTTGGCCGTCGCCAGCTGCTTGGAGATCCGCGCGTCGTCGGCGTGCTCGGTGAGGTTCTGCTTGCGCTTGGCGCCCGAGATGTCATCGATGTGCTCGAGCACGCTCTCGAGCGAACCGAAGCGCTGGAGGAGCTCGGCCGCGGTCTTGTCACCGATGCCGGGGACGCCGGGGATGTTGTCGCTCGTGTCGCCCTTGAGGCCGATGAAGTCGGGGACGAGCTCGGGCGGGATGCCGTAGCGATCGACGACGCCCTGGCGGTCGTAGACGCGGGTGTCGGTGATCCCCCGCGAGGTCGTCATGATCCTCACCTCGTCGTCGACGAGCTGGTAGGCATCGCGGTCGCCGGTGACGACCATGACCGGGACCCCGGCCGCCTTCGCCCGCTCGGCGATCGAGGCGATCACGTCGTCGGCCTCGTACCCCTCGACCGACAGGTTGCGGTACCCGAAGGCGTCGACGAGGGGCTCGAGGTGGGGCCACTGCTCCCTGAGCAGGTCGGGGCGGGAGCTGCGCTGGGCCTTGTATTCCTGGTAGATCTCCTTGCGTCCCGACGACCCGGCGTCCCACACCACCACCGTCGCCTTCGGCCCGTAGTCGGTGAGGATCTTCACGAGCATCGAGGCGAAGCCGAAGATCGCGTTCGTCGGCACCCCGGTCGAGGTCGCGATCGACTCGGGCAGGGCGAAGAACGCCCGGTAGGCGAGGCTGTTGCCGTCGATCAGGAAGAGTTCATCGGCCATGTAATGGAGGTTAGTTGGCCTCCCGGAGGGGAGGCGGAGCGATGCCCAGAGCGCCGGTGACGCGTTCGGTCGGCGTGCTCGTCGTCGGGCTGGCGGCGCTCATCGCGCTGTCGGTCGCAGCGCCGGCGGCGCGCGCCGACGCTACCGGCCAGGTAGCCGGACGTGTGGTCGACGGGAGTGGGGCGCCGCTGGCGGGGATCTGCATCGTGGCCGACACCCTCCCCTACCCGGGAGGGCAGTACGCAGGCACTGTGACCGACGCGCAGGGCGATTACACCGTCGCGCTCCCGCCGGCCACGTACGCGATCTCGTTCCAAGGCTGTGGCCAGAACTACGTGACCCAGTTCTATCCCGGCCAGGCCAACCTGGAGCAGGCCGGGCAGGTTACGGTGACGGCGGGCCGGACAAGCCCGGGAATCGACGCGCGCATGGCAGTCGGCGGGACGATCACCGGCAAGCTCGTCGACCAGGCAACGGGCGCGCCGCCCCCGCAGTACGAGATAGCGCCATCGGCCGAGCCGGTGCTTCCTCCTGCGGCTCCCTCCAACCCATTCGCGGACGTTGGCGTCGTCGCAGCGGACGGCACCTACACCATCACCGGCCTCGCCCCCGGCAACTATCGCGTGTACCTCCGCCCCGACAGCGCCTACGGCGTCACCAGCCCGTACGCGGCGGCCTGGTACCCGGATGCGCCCGATCCCGGCCATGCCGCCGTGCTGAGCGTCGCGTCCGGCCAGACGGCGCCGCTCGGGGTCGAGCTCGCCGAGCTTCCGGGCACGGTGACGGGACGCGTGACCGACTTGGCGGGCGTGCCGCTCGCCGGCTATGTCGTCAGCGCATCGATCCCCCAGCCCGACGGGTCGGGGTTCCCCGAGCTCGGCTTCGTCACCACCGGACCCGACGGCAGCTTCACCCTCACCGGGCTCGCGCCTGGGACGTGGACGATCTCCGCCGACCGCAACGGAGATGGCGGATACGTAAGGTCCCAGTCCGCGACCGTCGAGGCCGGGGCGACGACGCCCAACCTCGATTTCGCCTTCTGCGCCGCCGCCGAGTGCCCGTCGACGCAGCTGCTGACCGTGCGTGCTCAGATCGCGGATCATGAGCTCGTGTTGGCGGGCCAGATCTCGGATCCCGCCAACGCTCTTTTCACGGTCGTGCTCCGTGGCCACATAGGACGGCGCGCCGTGAAGATCCGCGCCGTCGATGTTCAGGCACGGGGTGGGTACTTCAACACCTTCGTGGCTCTTCCTCGCCGCGACCGCGGGCTCCGCTCGGGAGTCCTCGCGCTGCACTTCCTGGCGAGCGACGACGCCACCGGCGGGCGGTTCGTGGTCAACGTCCCGACCAGGCTCACCCGGAGGTGCGCATGCGCCGAGCCGCTCGCACAGGCACCGGCGCAAGAAAAAACTGAGCGCCGTCACTCGCGTAGAGTCGGGAGCGTGATCGAGCACGGACTCCCTCTCCGTAACTCGCCTCGATGAAGGTCACGGTCACCGGCGCCACCGGGCTCCTGGGCTCCCGCCTGGTCGCGACTCTGAAGGCCCGCGGTGATGAGGTGACGGCGCTGTCCCGCGACCCGGAGCGGGCCACGGCGCGTCTGGGCGTAGCGGCGCAGCGGTGGGATCTCCTCGCCGAGCCCGCGCCCGCCACCGCGCTCGCCGGGCGCGACGGGGTGATCCACCTGGCCGGAGAGCAGGTGGCGCAGCGCTGGAGCGCGGACGCGCGCGAGCGGATCCGCTCGAGCCGGGTCGAGGGCACGGGAAATCTCGTGGCCGGGCTCGAGGGCGCCGACCCCCGGCCGCGGGTGCTCGTGAGCGCCTCGGCGTCGGGGATCTACGGCGACCGGGGGGCCGAGGAGCTCGACGAGGGCGCCTCGCCGGGGGATGACTTCCTGGCCGCGGTGTGCCTCGGGTGGGAGGCCGCCGCCGATCGGGCCTCGGCGCTCGGGATGCGCGTCGCCAAGCTGCGCACGGGAATCGTCCTCGACGCGAACGGCGGCGCGCTCGAGAAGATGCTCCCGCCCTTTCGCCTCGGGGTCGGCGGGCCGGTGGCGGGCGGGCGCCAGTACATGTCGTGGATCCACGTCGAGGACGTCGTCGGGCTCTATCTCGCCGCCCTCGACGGGGAGGAGTGGAGCGGCCCGGTCAACGCGTGCGCGCCCGGCGCGGTGACCAACGCGGACTTCTCCCACGCCCTCGGGCGGGCGCTGCACCGGCCCGCCGTGCTCCCCGTGCCCGGCCTCGCCCTGCGCGCCATGTACGGCGAGATGGCCGAGATCGTCACCGGGGGCCAGCGCATGGTCCCGGCGCGCGCCCAGGCGCTCGGCTACCGGTGGGAGCACAGCGACCTCGACGAGGCGCTGCGCTCGGCGCTCGCTCGCTGATGGCCCGGCGGCGCGAACCCCGGCGCGCCCGACCCCCGCGCCCGACCCCCGCGCTCGGCCGGCGCGCTCGGCCGGCGCGCTCGCCTGCTCGCGCTACTTCGGCCCCGCCCGCCGGCGCCGGCGCGGCAGCGGCCCCTCGACCCTCCAGCGCGACCCGGGCCGCGAGGGCAGGAGGAGGACGATGAGGAGCCCGGCCGCGCTGAGCAGGAGCCCGAAGGTCAGGCCTACCTTCTCCCCGTAGCCCTTGCGGCCCGACAGCCAGGAGCCGATGGCGGCGGAGAGGAGCCAGGCGAAGAGGAGGTAGAGCCCGGTCGCTCCGATCTGGCCGTTGACGGCGGCGAGGACGATCATGTCCCCAGGTACGCCCGCTGGACCTCGGGGTCCTCGCGGAGCTCGTGCGAGGCGTTGGCGAGGACGACGCGGCCGGTCTCGAGCACGTATCCGCGCTTGGCGATGTCGAGCGCGTAGTTGGCGTTCTGCTCGACGAGGAGGATGGCGACGCCGGACCGGTTGATCTCGCCGATGGTGCCGTAGATGCGCTGGGTGAGGATCGGCGAGATGCCCATCGAGGGCTCGTCGAGCATGAGCAGGCGCGGCCGGCCATCAGCGCGCGGCCGATCGCCAGCATCTGCTGCTC
>DASZKU010000063.1:0-11089 GCA_035552815.1 Solirubrobacteraceae bacterium
CAGGAGGCGGTAGCGCTCGGACGCCACGCGCATGTACGCCTCGGTCTCGGTGCAGCCGCGGATCATGTCGGCGTCGCGGAGCATGCCCACCACGGGGCGGTACTCGGTCTCGAGCCAGCGCCGCGCCGTCTCCTCGCGGTCGATGTGCTCGCCCCGCTCCTGGCTCAGGCGAATGCCCCACGCCTCGACGCCCTCGGCCAGGCGCGCGTAATCCCACGGATCAGAGAGGCGGATCTCCTCGCGGGCGTCGGCAGGGAGAGGAACGCGCTCGAAGAACACGCGCTCGTGCCCCTTCAGGGGGAGCTCGGCGAGGGTGATCGTCTTCTCGGCCCCGACGCGCGTGATGACCTCGGTCACGTAAGCGTCGATCGCGCTCCACCCGAGCGCGCGCGCCACCGACACCCGGTGGTGCCCGTCCTCGACGAAGTAGAGCTCGCCGATCCGGTTCAGCGACACCGGGGGCAGCGGGTCGCCGCGGCGCATGGCGGCGGCGATCTGCTCCCAGCGGCTGCGCACGCGCGCTGACGTGGGCCGGAAGCGGCGGTCGAAGTCGCGTCCCCGGCCGACCGAGCCGATGATGGCGTCCAGGGGCACGACCTGGAGGCCCAGCGAGCGCTCGGAGACGAAGCCGAGCGCCTCGAGCACCTCGTCGTAGGGGAGGACGACTCCGACGTCGTCGGGCTCGCCCCGCAGTCGCGCCGCGAGACGGGCCATCATCGCCTGGCGGCGGGCGCGCAGGAAGTCGTGCTGCGCGTCGACGCCGGGCATCCCGGTCGAGCGCGAGCGGGGCATGAGGCCCGATGTTAGGCCGTGCCGGCCGCCCCCGGGTTCTGCGCACCGCCCGCCGAGGCAGGCGCACCACCAGCACCCGCACCACCAGCACCCGCCGCACCAGCACCCGCCGCACCAGCGCCGATCCCGCCACCGGAATCCCCACCATCGCCGAGCATGCTCGCTCCGCTCTCGAGATCGAAGAGCTGGAGCTTGCTCCCATCGAACCAGAGCTCCGCCTCCTCTCCCTGGCGGACGCTGCTGGCGGCGTCGAGGCGGGCGACGACCTGGTTGCCGCCGCCGGCGCGGGGCAGGTCGGCGGCGCCGGTGTCCTGGGCGAGCTCCTCGAGCTCACGCGCGGACACGCGCTCGGACTCAACCGTGAAGTACGCGTAATACTCAGCCCCCATCGACTCGAGCACGTCGACGCGGGTGCGGAAGACCACCCCGTGCGAGCGCTTGTCCGAGGCCACGAGCGCCGCGTCCTCGAAGTGCTCGGGCCGCAGGCCGGCGATCACCCCGCGCCGTCCCGCTCCCCCTCCCCCTCCCCCGGTCCCGCCGGCGCCGGCCTCGAGCCGCCCCCGCAGCTCGCCCGACAGCGGCACGTCGCCGATGGGCAGGTGGACGGCCTCGCCCGAGAGCTCTCCGGGGAGGAAGTTCATCGAGGGCGAGCCGACGAAACCGGCCACGAAGAGGTTCCGGGGCCGCGCGTAGAGCTCGCCGGGGGCGCCGACCTGCTGGAGCTGCCCGGCGCGCATGACGGCGATGCGGTCGCCGAGGGTCATCGCCTCGGTCTGGTCGTGGGTGACGTAGATCATCGTCGTCTCGAGCCGCTGCTGGATGCGGGAGATCTCGGTGCGCATCTGCACACGCAGCTTGGCGTCGAGGTTCGAGAGCGGCTCGTCCATGAGGAAGACGCTGGGGTCGCGGACGATGGCCCGGCCCATGGCCACGCGCTGGCGCTGGCCGCCGGAGAGGTTGGCGGGCTTACGGTCGAGGTGCTGTTCGAGGTCGAGGATCTTGGCCGCGTCGGTGACCTTCTTGGCGATCTCCTCCTGGGGGACCTTGGCGAGCTTGAGCGCGAAGCCCATGTTCTCGCGCACGGTCATGTGCGGGTAGAGGGCGTAGTTCTGGAAGACCATGGCGATGTCGCGGTCCTTGGGAGCGCGATCGTTGACCACGGTGCCGCCGATCTTGAGCTCTCCGTCGGTGATGTCCTCGAGCCCGGCGACCATGCGCAGGGCCGTCGACTTGCCGCACCCCGACGGCCCCACGAGGACCATGAGCTCGCCGTCGCGGATGTCGAGGTCGATGTGCTTGACCGCCTCGTAGCCGTCGGGATAGCGCTTGGTTACGCCCTTGAATTCGATCTCAGCCATGGCAGAAGCTCCTCAAGACGAAGTGGTTAGCCCTTGACCGCCCCCGCCGTCAACCCGGCGACGATGCGGCGCTGGAAGAGCAGTACGAGCACCATCACGGGGACGGTGACGACGACGGCGGCGGCGGCGATGTCGCCGATCGGCTGGGTGAACTGCGAGGCGCCGGGGAACTGCGCGATCGCCGCCGGCACGGTCTCGGCGTTGGTCGTCGAGGTCAGCGAGATGGCGAAGATGAAGTCGTTCCAGCAGATGATGAAGACGATGATGAAAGTGGTGACGATACCCGGCATGGCGAGCGGGGCGATGACCTTGCGGAAGGCTTGGAAGGGCGTCGCCCCGTCGACCTGGGCCGCCTGCTCGAGCTCCCAGGGGATCTCTCTGAAGAAGGCCGACAGGGTGTAGATCGAGAGCGGGAGCGCGAAGGTCATGTAGGGGACGATGAGTCCGGGCCAGGTGTCGTAGAGGCCGATCTGGCGCCACAGGTTGTAGAGGGGGCCGACGAGCGAGATCTGGGGGAACATGACCACGGCGAGCGAGACGGCGAGGATCGCCTGCTTGCCGGGGAAGTCCAGGCGGGCGATCGCGTAAGCGGCCATCGAGGCGAGGACCACCGCCAGGGCGGTGGAGATGAGGCCGATCCCGATCGAGTTGCGCAGGGCGCTCGTGAAGATCCCCTGCTTGAAGATGTCCGAGTAGTTCGAGAGCGTCCACTGGTGGGGGATGAAGCTCCCGTCGGTCGCCGTCGCCGGCGTCTTCAGCGAGAGCATGATGATCCACACCACGGGCACGAGCGAGAGCACGGCGATGAGGACGAAGGCCGAGGACCAGCCGGTGAGCTGTTTCGCCCGTTGGGTCATGCGCGCTTCCCGCTCGGCCCGGCCCCGGCGCCGAAGCCCTTGATGAAGACGAAGGCGATGATGGCCACGAGGACGAAGAGGAGGACCGAGACGGCCGAGCCCAGGCCGAGGTTGAGGCGGTCGAGGAGGGTCGAGTAATTGAGCATCGAGATCGACTCGGTCCCGTTGGCGCCCTGGTTGAAGATGTAGATGACGTCGAAGATCCTCACCTCGTCGAGGGTGCGGAAGAGCAGGGCGACGAGGATGGCCGGGAGCATCAGGGGCACGGTGATGCGCGAGAAGCGCTGCCAGGTGCTCGCCCCGTCGACCTTCGCCGCCTCGTGGAGCTCGTCGGGCACGAGGGCCAGGCCCGCCAGGAGCAGGAGCGCCATGAACGGCGTGTTCTTCCAGATCTCGGTGATGATGATCGCCGCGTAGGTCCCGAACTGGTGGCTCAGGGGATCGCCCGACAGCCCGAGGAGGTGGGGAATCCAGCCGCTTGTCAGCGACCACGCGTAGTTCCACGAGTAGGCGGAGACGACGGCCACGATCCCGTAGGGGATAAGGGCGATCGAGCGCAGGAGCCCGCGTGCGACCAGGGTGCGGTGCATGGCGAGGGCGAGGAGCATGCCGAGGACGAACTGGATGCTCACGGCGATGACGCTGATGATCATCGTGTGGACCACGTCGGCCCACCACACTTGTGACCTCAGCACGGCGCCGTAGTTGTTCAGCCCCACCCACTTCGACGCCCCCGGGAAGCGCAGGTCGGCGCGCTGGAGGGAGAGGACGATGGTGTCGATCACCGGGTAGGCGGTGACGGCGATCATGACGATAGCCGCCGGGGCGACGAGCATGAAGGCGAGCCGGCGCTCGGCGCGTACGCGGTCAGAGATCCGGCGCCGGCCCCGCGGCTCAGCGGCCGGGGCGGCGCCGGTGGGAGCCGTAACGGCACTCACAGCAGCGCCTCCGAAGACAGCGCGTCCTTGATCTCACTGGTCAGCGTGTTCACCACCGAGCCCGGGTTGATCGATGCCGCGGGCGAGAGCGCCTTCTGGATCGCCAGGGTGACGTCGGCGTAGACGGGCGTCTGGGGCCGGATCCCGTAGTGCTCGAGCTGCGCCTTGATCTGGGCGTGGAAGGGATAGCTCTTGGCGAAGGCGGGCTCTCCGTAGATGCTCGCGCGCACGGGCGCGAGACCGCCCTTGATGGCGTCGACGCGCTGGAACTGGGGCTGGATCATGCAGCGGACGGCGTCGAAGGCGAGCTGGGGATGCTGGGAGAAGGCCGAGACCCCGAGGTTGTAGCCGCCGATCGACACGCGCGGAGCGATGGCCGGATTGACCCTCGGGAACAGCGCGTAGCCCATCTCCTTGCCGATGCTCGGGGTGTCCTTGTGGGCCGCCGCCCACACGAACGGGTAGTTGATCTGGAAGGCCGCGGTGCCGTGCTCGAAGGCGGTCTCCGACTGCGACTCCTGGGTGACGTTGAGCGAGGGGTCGGCGGCGGGCGAGGTCGCCAGGCGATGCATGATCGCCGCCGCCACCCGGGTGGAGGGGCCGACGATGATCTTGTCGTTCTTGGTGAGGATCCCCCCGCCGTCGGAGTCGACCATCGAGTTGAACCACACCGTCAAGCCCTCGTACTGCGAGCCCTGCTCCTCGATGTAGTGGGGCTTGCCCATCTTGGCGAGCTGGATCGAGTCGTCGATCATCTGCGTCCACGTGGTGGGCGGCGGCTGGTGGATGGCGGCGAGGAGGTCCTTGCGGTACCAGAGGATCTCGGTGTTCGAGTTCAGCGGCGCGGCGTAGAGCCTGCCGTTCCAGGTCGCCGTGGCCACGGGACCCGGGAGGTCGCCCTTGGTCACCTGCGCGGCCTGCGCCGCCGGCCACGGGAGGATCCACTTGGCGGCGGCGTACTCGGCCGTCCAGTCGACGTCCATGGCGAGGATGTCGATCGAGGGGTCTCCGGCCGCGAGCCTGCGCACCTCGGAGACTCGCTGCTGATCCGAAGATGTCGAGAGCAGGTTCATGACGATCCGGTACTTGCCGCCCGAGGCCTGGCTGCACGCGGTGGCGGCGTGGGCGAAGGAGCCCGAGGGCTCGGGGTAGACGTACCAGTTGAGCGTGACCGGCCCGTGAGAGGACGAGGAGCCGCACCCGGCGGCGAGCGCCCCGGTGAGCGCGACGGCAGCCGTGACCAATAAACGTCGCGTGCGGACACGAACGCGCCGGATGGGCACCACTCTCCTCCTCCTCCAAGTCTCTCTCTGCGGTCCTGCGAATACCCACTCGAGCCGAATGTGAATCATCCACCTAACCCTGTGGACAGGAATTCGATGCCAGCGCGCGAGCGGGCGGCGCGCGCGGGTAGCCTGCACGTTGATGTCAAGCCCAGGAACCGAGCGCAGCGTCGCCGAACTGATCGTGCAGTGCCTCGAGAACGAGGGGGTGACGCACGTCTTCGGCATCCCCGGCGAGGAGAACATCCACCTCATCGACGCCCTCTCGGACTCCTCGATCCGCTACGTGCTCGTCCGCCACGAGCAGGCGGCGTCGTTCATGGCCGAGGTCTACGGCCGCCTCACGGGCCGGGCCGGGGTGTGCTCATCCACCCTCGGCCCGGGCGCCATCAACATGCTCCTCGGCGTGGCCGACGCCACCACCAACTCGACCCCGGTGGTCGCCCTCTCGGCCCAGGTGGGCATGAACCGCTCCTACAAGGAGTCCCATCAGGGCGTCGACCTGGTGTCGATGTTCGCGCCGGTGACCAAGTGGTCGGCGCTCATGGCCACCCCGGGCGCCGCTCCGGAGATGATCCGCAAGGCCTTCAAGCTCGCTCAGACCGAGCGCCCCGGCGCCGTCTACCTGGCCGTCCCCGAGGACGTCGAAACCGCCCCCGCCCCCGAAGGCGCCCGTCCCCTCGTCGTCAATATCCCTCGCCCCGACGAGCCCTCCGCGAGCCAGTTGCGCCGCGCCGCCGACGTCCTTCACGCGGCACGCAACCCCATCGTCCTCGCCGGCCACGGCGCCGCCCGCGCCGGGGCCAGCGACGCCCTGCGCCGCTTCGCCGAGACCCTCGGGGTTCCCGTCGCCACGACCTTCCACGGCAAGGGGGTGTTCCCCGACGACCATCCCCAGGCCCTCGGCGCCGTGGGCTTCATGCGCCACGACTACGTGAACTTCGGCTTCGACCAGGCCGACGCGATCATCGCCGTGGGCTACGAGCTCCAGGAGTTCGACCCCGTCCGCATCAATCCGGGCAGCGACAAGAAGATCATCCACATCCACCGCTTCCCCGCCGAGGTCGACCGCCACTACGAGGTCGAGGTCGGGCTGCAATCGGACATCGGACGCACCCTCGACGCCCTCGCCGCCGCCGTGAACGCCCGCTTCGAGCCCGAGATCCCCAAGCAGCGCATCCGCGAGATGATCGAATCGGAGCTCGAGCGCGGGCTCGAGGACGACCGCTTCCCCCTCGCCCCCGCGCGGATCGTCGCCGACACGCGCGCGGCGCTCCGGCGCGAGGACATCGTCCTCGTCGACACGGGGGCGCTGAAGATGTGGATGGCGCGGCTCTATCCGACCTACGAGCCCAACACCTGCCTGATCTCCAACGGCCTCTCGACGATGGCGTGGACGCTGCCCGGGGCGATCGGGGCGAAGATCGCCTGCCCCGACGCCCGCGTCCTCGTGGCCACCGGGGACGGAGCCTTCATGATGAACTCGCAGGAGATCGAGACCGCGCTGCGCGAGCGGATCCCCATCGTCGTCCTCATCTGGGTCGACGACGAGTACGGGCTCATCAAGTGGAAGATGGAGCTCGAGCTCGGGCACGACGTCGACACCGCCTTCGGCAACCCCGACTTCGTCGCCTACGCGGAGAGCTTCGGCGCCCGCGGGTACCGGATCGAGGCGCCCGACGAGCTTCTCCCCACCCTGCGCCGGGCCCTGGCCGAGGACACCGTGTCGATCATCTCCTGCCCGGTGGACTACTCGGCCAACCTCCAGCTCACGAACGCGCTCGGCGAACTGGACGAGTCGCTGTCCTAGCGCTCAGTGCAGTACCTGCGTTCCCAGCCAGATCACCAGGAACACCACGGCGACGCCCGCGATCAGCCCCGCGAGGAGCCGGCCGGGGGCCACCACGGCGCGGTCGACGGGCTCGCCCGAGATGATCTCGGCCTGGAGGAGCACCTCGCGCGCGGCGGTCTCGCCGGACTGGGGCACGAGGATGTCGCGCGGTCCGCCGGCGAGGAAGTCGGGGACGTCGAAGCCGGCGGTGCGGCGGACGAGGCTGGGGATGCCCTCCTCGAGGAGCAGGCCCTGGATGAACTCGGCCTCGGCCTGGTTGCGCGCGCCGGCGACGTAGACGAGCTCGCCCTCGGCGAGCTGCGGCTTGATCTTGCGGGCGCGCTCCTGGCGCGCGGTCAGGGGCTCGCTCAGCGCCTCGGCACCCCGGTGGACGAGCGGCGTGCCGCAGGTGGGACAGAAGCGCTCCTGGGGCGCGTACTCCGCGGCGCAGGTGGGACACTCGAGCGCGTCGGATGCGGACCCCCCGGACCCGCCCGCTCCGTCGGCCCGAGTGGGCATCAGTCCACGACCAGCTCGGCCTCCGCCACCTTGCCGTCCTGGATCATGAACGAGCGCACCTCGGGCTCGGCGCCCTTCAGGCCGATGATGATGTACTCCGCGTCCGGGTAAAAGGCCAGGTTGATGTCGGTCTGCGAGGGATAGGGCTCGCTACGCGGGTGAGAGTGGTAGATGGCGCCGAGATCGAGATCGTCGTCGTCGATCGCCATCTGGATGCGGTAGAGGTCGGCGCTGTCGATCTCGTAGGCGTAGGGCGGGCTCGCGGCCGCGTTCTCCGCCGGGTAGACCTTGACGGCCTCGCCGCCGCGCGAGGCGATCATGCCGCAGCACTCGCCCGGCGCCTCGGCGCGCGCCTGCTCGAGGATTTCCTCGTAGAGAGCCTGGGCGATCTTCATGGTCGAGGCGAGGCTACCAGCCGACCAGCGCCGTATCGTTTACCGGGTGGCGCGCGCGATCACCCACTGCCCCAAGTGCGGCCAGACGGTGACCCCGTTCGCGGCCGGCTGCGCCGTGTGCGGCACCGACCTCGAGGCGGCCCGCGCGGCGCGGAGCGCACGGCGCCGGATCGAGCTCCCGAGCGCCCCCTGGTACGGCGTCACGACGGGGAGCGTCAACTGGCTTCACATCGGCATCGCCGTGCTCGCCGCGCTGGCGATCGCTCCCGTGGGGCTGTTCCTCGGGCTGTACTGGGCCTCGCGCTATAACCGCGAGGGGAACTCGGTGATGAGCATGGCGATGCTCGCCGTGGCCGTGCTGGCAGCGGTGGCACTGCTCGCGCCCGTGTGGTTCTGGAGCCATCTGCTCCACATCTAGTGGGGCACTAGCGGGTCACCGGCATGCCCACGGACGACGGTGCGGTTATCGAGCTCGGGCTCGTGGTGACACCGGCGCTCGAGGACCGGGCGGTGGAGAAGCTCACCGACGACCTGGCACACACCCTCTCCGAGCGGTATCCGGGCACGCGCTGGCACATCACCACCGTGCGTGACCCGCTGGTGGCGCCACCGGTGGGACTGTCCGAGCTCGTCGACGCAGCCCGGGCGCGACTACTCGCCGAGCAATGGGATCTCGTGGTCGACGTGACCGAGCTCCCGCTGCTCGTGGCGCGGCGCCCGGTGGTGGCCCACTCGAGCCCGACCCACAGCGCCGCGCTGGTGTCGCTCCCCGCCCTCGGCCTCGTGCAGACCCAGCGCCGCCTGGTCGAGGCGATCGCCGACGCCGTCGGCGTCCTCGCCGGCGACAGCCCGGAGCAGCGCCTCCAGCAGGGCGGCCGGCACCGGCGCCGCGTGCAGCGCTTCCTCGCCCAGCTCGCCGAGGAAGTGGAGGACGCCGACGCGCTCCAGGGGATGATCCTCCTGCGCCGCGTCGTCACCGGGAACCTGCGCCTGATCGCCGGGATGGTCCGCGCCAACCATCCGTGGCGGCTCGTCCCGCGCCTCTCCCGCGCGCTCATCGCCGCCCTCGGCGTAGCGGCCTTCGGCCTCGTCGCCTCCGACGTCTGGCGCATCGCGGCGAGCATCGGGCCGGTGCGACTGGCCGTGCTCTGCCTCCTCACCATCGCCGCCGCCGTCGCCGCCCTGATCTTCGAGCACGGACTCTGGGAGCGGGCCGCAGATCGGCGGGGCAGGGAGCAGGCCATGCTCTTCAACCTGGTCACCGTGATCACCGTCAGCTTCGGCATCGTCGCGCTCTACGCGATGGTCTTCGTCGCCACCCTGGCGATGGCGGGCCTGATGATCGAGCCCTCGACGATGACGACCCAGATCGGCCATAACCCCGATTTCGGCAACTACCTGCGCCTCGCTCTGCTCGCGAGCGCGCTGGCCACGGTGGGAGGCGCGCTCGGCGGAGCTCTGGAAAGCGACACCGCCGTGCGCGACGCCGCCTATGTGCACCGCCCGGGCCCGTCCTAGCGTCGCCGTGGGACGCCGCGGTTGTCCGTGCCACGTGTCCCACTCGCCGGTCCGGGTGGGAATAGCATATGATTGCCCACATGATTCGCGCTAGTGGGACGGCTCGCCTAGACGAACGTGGCCGACTCGTGCTTCCGGCCGAGCTCCGTCGCCGCCTCGGGCTACGGGCTGGTGACGAGGTGCGGATCAGCGAGGAATCTGACGGTGTACTGCGGGTCGAGAGTCGTCGTGCCGCGGCTCGGGCCCTCATCGGGATAGCCGGTTCATCGGAGCGGTCCGCAGTCGACGAGTTGCGAACCGACCGCCGCCGCCAAGCCGCAGCCGAGGCTTCGGAAACCGCGCGGGCTTCTTCTCACACGCCGACCGCGGCGCCAGGCGCGTAACGACCGACCTACTCGATCGACCGCGCGCTGCTCGCTCCGTAGGCGCTTGTGCCGCCCGAGCTCGGTGCGGTCCACGCGAAGGAACCCATCCATGAAGGAAGAGGACGCCGACAACCCGCCGGATCATCTCGGCGACGTTTCCGAAGACCAGCCGTCGCGAGGCACCACGAGGAGCGCGCAAGGGACGAAGGCCACGCTCGACGCATCGGCGCTCGCTGCGCTGCTGTTCGACGAAGCAGGTGCGGAGACAGTCGCGGACAGGATCGCCGATGGTGCGGCGATCAGCACCGTCAACATCAGCGAGGTCGCAAAGGTCCTGATCGACCGTCACCTCGATCCCGACACGCTTCTCGCACCGGTCTGCGATCAGCTGACGGTCGAGCCGTTTACCCTCGCGGACGCATTATCCGCCGCCACCCTCTATCCGCAGACTGCACGAGCGGGTCTGTCGCTCGGTGACCAAGCCTGTCTCGCTCTGGCCCAGCGGCTCGAGGCGCCAGCGGTCACCGCAGAGCACGCTTGGTCCGAAGTCGACGTAGGTGTCGAGGTCGAGATCATCCGCCGGCGCCGCCAACGAGATCAGTGAACCGCCATACGTCGCGGACGCAGGCTGGCGGAGATGGCGGCGAGCTGGCCGGCCTCGGCTCCCACGAGATCAGCGACCCCACGCCGCTACCACGCGAAGCAGGCGCACCCTGGCTCCGAGCTAATTCGGTCGTATTCTGAATTACGCGGCGAGTTTGAAGGAGTCATAACGGTGGCGGCGGATCCTGAGGTCGATGGCGCGCAGACGCCTCCGCACCAGGTGGTCTCGGGTGATGAGTGAGCAGCGGCGCGAGCTTGAGCGGTGAGCGGCGGCGTACTCCGGGCCCGTCCCGGGATGTGGTGCGCGCGAAGGCGATCTTGCTGGCGGGCGATGGGTTGTCGAACACCGAGATTAGGGGCCTTCGTGCCCCGGTAGCTCAGCGGTTCGAGGCGACGGTTCCCGGTAGAGCGCCGAGGCGCACGGGGCGCTCTTCGCCGGACGTGTTGCCTGTTGACCACCGTATGGGTGGTCAACAGGCATCACGTCACCACGGGCTTCGGCGGCCACACGTGACGCATGCGGCGCCGTCCTCGCCGCGGACAGATTCACCCCGCAGCGGCACCGGTTATCGCCTCGCGCGAGATCGACACGCTTCACCGGCCCGCAGACCTGGGCGGGTGACGTGCACC
>DASZKU010000064.1:0-12176 GCA_035552815.1 Solirubrobacteraceae bacterium
GTCACGTGGAGGCCGCGGGCGTCGATGCCCGGAGCGCAACGCGTGACGATCGCCGCGCGCGCGGCGATCCGGAGGATGATCGGGTAGAGCTCGGCGCGCGCGGCCGGGGTGTGCTGCTTGGAATCGTTGAGGGCGCCGAGGGCGCGGCTCTCGGCCGGACCGATGCGCTCGAGGTCGAGGAGGACGGCGGCGACGACGAGCGGGCCGGCCAGGCATCCCCGTCCCGCCTCGTCGGCCCCGGCGACGAAGCGAACCCCGAGGCCGCGGTCGAAGCGCAGCAGCTTCCGGCCCGGACGCGGGGTCCGCCCCCGGGCGGGGCGCGGCTTAGAGGAATCCGATCCGGTCAGGCGGCCAGTAGGTGAAGAAGGCGACCCCGATGACCCATTTGTCGGGGACGGGGCCCCAGTAGCGGCTGTCGTCTGAGCTCCCACGGTTGTCGCCCATCATGAAGTAATCGCCGGGCGGAACGACGATCGTTTGTGGGAAATTGCACTCAGGACCTCCGCCGCAGGGCCGGATATAGGAGTCCTTTTCACGGACGCCGTTGCGGGTGACGTGGCCGTCGGTGATCGAGATGCGGTCGCCGGGCACGCCGACGACGCGCTTGATGAAGGTCTGACTCGATTCGGTGGGGACGGGGACGTCGCAGGCGCGGCCGAAGAACTGCCCGCTCGGGCTCTCTCCCTCGTTGGGGACCCCGCACGTCCCGAGCAGCGAGTCGGCGCCGGTCGGTGGATGGAAGACGACGACGTCCCCCAGGCTCGGGTGATTGATCATCCGGTTGGCGAGAATGCGCTGCCCGATGTTCAGCGTGGGCTCCATCGAGCCGCTCGGGATCCGGTAGGGCTTGACGATGAAGGCCTGCACGAGCAGGGCGATGCCCACGGCCACGCCGATCGTCACGACGAGCTCGACGACCCCCTTGAGGCGCACTCAGAGAGTCCCGATCCGGTCTGGCGGCCAGTAGGTGAAGAAGGCGTCGCCGATGATCCACGAGCGGGGGACCGGTCCCCAGAAGCGACTGTCGTCGGACTGGCTGCGGTTGTCCCCCATCATGTAGTAGTCGTCCTTGGGGACGGTGATCGCCACCGGGAACTCGCATGAGGCGTAGCCGGGAGGACAGGGGGCGATGTAGGCATCCTGCTCGCGGACGCCGTTGCGGTAGACGTGGCCGCCCTTGATGGCGATGCGATCACCGGGGAGGCCGACGACGCGCTTGATGAAGGTCTGGCTCGACTCGTCGGTGCGGGCCACGCCGCAGGGCTGTGACCCGGTGCCGCCCGCCTGCCCCTCGCTGGCGTCCAGGCAGCCGAGGTCGTAGTTCGTGGGCGGGTGAAAGACGATGATCTCGCCGAGGTGGGGGCTGCTGAAGTCGTTGCCGAGCCGGTCCACGAGGACACGCTGGCCGAGGTGGATGGTGGGGAGCATGGAGCCGCTGGGGATCCGGTAGGGCTTGACAACGAACGCCTGAATGGCGAGGGCCAGCCCGAGCGCGGTAGCGACGATCAATACCAGCTCCACCACGGAGCCAACCGCCGACTTCCGGTGTTTTCTCACTCCCCCGCTTCGCCGGCGGGCTCGGACGCCGCCGCCTCGTCGGCCACCGCGACGGGCTGTGGAACGGCGCCGTCAGCACCGTTCTCGGCCTCGGTCGCAGGCGCCGCCGCAGCCTCCTCGCCCGCGGGCGGGGGGGCATGGAGCAGCTCGTGGGCGACGACCTCCTCGGGGCGTGCGAAGCGGCGCTCGCGCACTCGCGCCCGCTTCCCCACTCTGCTGCGCAGGTAGTAGAGCTTGGCGCGCCGGACGTCCCCGCGTGCGGCCACCTCGATCCGCTCGATCTTCGGAGAGTGGAGCGGAAACGTGCGCTCGACCCCGACGCCGAAGGACTGCTTGCGGACGGTGAAGGTCTCTCTGGCGCCATGGCCCTGACGCTTGATGACCACGCCCTCGAACACCTGGGTCCGGCGGCGCTGACCTTCGATGACCTGGAAGTGCACGCGCAAACGGTCCCCGGCATCGAAGCTAGGAACGCGGCGGAGCTGAGCCAGCTCGAGGCTTTCGATGACGGAGCTCATGGCGAGAAAAAGCGGCGGTCGAGGACCGCGGGCGGCCTATGGTAGCGGACCCGTTCCGCGACCCGTAGCGTCGCCATCGTCGCCGCCTTCGCCACCGCTGGCCGCCGCCTGGGCACGGGCGCGGCTCTGCTCGAGCCGCCATTGGCGGATGCGGGCGTGGTGCCCGGAGAGCAGCACCTCGGGTACCTCCCAGCCGCGGTACTCGGCGGGCCGGGTGTAATGGGGATACTCGGGCGCGCCGTCGAGGGCGGGGCTGAAGGACTCCTCGAGCGCCGACTCCTCGTGCCCGAGCGCTCCCGGAAGCTTGCGGAGCACGGCGTCGCACACCACGAGAGCAGGGAGCTCGCCCCCCGCGAGCACGTAGCGGCCGATTGACATCTCCTCCGAGGCGAAGTGCTCGAGCACGCGCTCGTCGAACCCCTCGTAGCGGCCCGAGAGCAGGGTGAGCGCCGGCTCGCGGGCGAGCTCGTCGACGAGGCCGTCATCGAGCACCCGCCCGCCCGGGGTGAGGGCGATGACCCTGCGCTCGTGGCGGAGCTCGGCGGGGTCACGCCGGTAGCGGGCGCGCAGAGCCGCCTCGACGACATCGACCCTGAGCACCATCCCGGCGCCGCCGCCGAAGGGCGTGTCGTCGACCTGCCCGGCGCTCAGCGGCGTGTGGTCGCGGTAGTTGACGTAGCTGAGGCGGTGTCCCAGTCCCAGCGCGTTGGCGACGTGACGCTGGCGCTCGAACCAGGCGAACGCTTCGGGAAACAGGGTGAAGACGTCGATCTCCACAGGAGCTCGATCCTCGCCGGGGCGACGAGATCAGTCCTCAGCCAGGAACGCCAGGTCGATGTCGATTTTCAGGGGAAATCACTCCTCGCCCAGGAACGCCAGGTCGATGTCGATTTCCCCATGCTCGACGTCGACCCGCCGCACCGCGTCGCGGATGAGGGGGACGAGGAGATCGGGGGCCCCGTCGCCCCGCTTCACCTCGAGGACCTCGCAGGAGGGGAGCGCGAGCAGCCGCTTGACCTGCCCGACCTCGCGCGCGCCGTCGCAGACGCGGCAGGACTCGAGATCCTCGGCCCACCATTCCTCGCTCTCGAGCGCGGGCGCGTTGTCGCGCGTGACGAGGATGTCGAGGCCGCGCAGCGCCTCGGCGGCGGCCCGGTCGTCGTGGCCCTCGATGCGGAGGATGGGCCGCGCGTCGGTACCCGCGCGGCGGGTGATCGGTCGCTCCTCGTCGCCGATCCGGATCACGGCGCCGAGGGAGAGAAGCGAGGCGTTGGCCTCGGCGACGTGGAAGCTCCCGTCGAGCCCGTGGGGGCTGCCAGCCCGGCCGGCGCGGAGCCATCCGCGGGGGACGGTGGTCATCGTGAGTCGACGATATCCACCAGGACGCGGCGCCGCTCGTGGGTCGCCGCGGCCTTGACGACGGCGCGCAGGGCCGCCGCGGTGCGCCCGCCGCGTCCGATCACCTGGCCGTAGTCGTCCTGGGCGACCGAGAGCTCGAGCACGATCGTGCCATCGTCCTCCTCGACCTCCTCGACGTGAACCTCGTCGGGCTCGTCGACGAGCTGCCGGGTCAGATATTCGAGTAGCTCTCGCATGGCGGCGTCCGCCGCGTTACGCGATGCCCTGGGTGCGAAGCAGCTTGCGTACCGTCTCCGAGGGCTGGGCGCCGCGCGCGAGCCAGTCGCGGATGCGCTCCTCGTCGAGGACGATTGTCGACGGGTCGGTCTGGGCGTTGTAGTGCCCGACGGTCTCGATCACGCGACCGTCGCGCTTGGAGCGCTGGTCGGCGACGACGACCCGCCAGATCGGATTCTTGCGCCCGCCAACGCGGGTGAGCCTCAGTCGAACAGCCATTAGACGGACTAGGTTAGCTGGGCGGAGGATTTGGCGCTTCTCGGGACCGCGGGCCGAAAGCCGCGCCCGTCGCATTTGGCGCCGCTACCGCGCTCGGCGCCGATCCGACCGTTACCGGCCGCCCCGCATCAGCGCCCCGAGGTCGGGCATCCGGCCCTGGGTGAACTGGCGCATGACCTTGCGCATCTGCTCGAACTGCTTGATCAGGGCCTTGACGGCCTGCACGTTGGTTCCCGATCCGCGGGCGATGCGCAGCCGCCGCGAGCCCTTGATGAGCTCGGGATGGCGGCGCTCCTCGGGCGTCATCGAGAGGATGATGGCCTGGATCCGGTCGAAGTCGCGCTCGTCGATCTTGGCGCCCTTGAGCTCCTTGCCCACGCCGGGAATCATCCCCAGCAGCGACTGCAGCGGCCCGAGGCGGCGGATCTGGCGCAGCTGGTCGAGGAAGTCGTCGAGCCCGAACTCCTTCTGGCGGATCTTGCGCTCGAGCTCGGCCGTCTGGTCGGCGCTGTAGGCCGCTTCGGCCTTCTCGATCAGCGTCATCACGTCGCCCATGCCGAGGATGCGCTGGGCCATGCGGTCGGGGTGGAAGCGCTCGAACTGGTCGAGCTTCTCGCCCGTGGAGGCGAAGAGGATGGGCTTGCCCGTCACCGCCTTGACCGAGAGCGCCGCGCCTCCGCGCGCGTCTCCGTCGAGCTTGGTGATGATGACGCCGTCGAACTGCACGACCTCGGCGAACTGCTCGGCGACGGCGACGGCGTCCTGGCCGGTCATGGCGTCGACGACGAGGAGCACGTCGTGGGGTTTGACCACCTTCTTGATATCGGCGAGCTCCTTCATCAGCTCCTCGTCGACGTGAAGGCGGCCGCTGGTGTCGACGATGAGCACGTCCTTGCCTTCGCTGATGGCGCGGTCGCGGGCCCAGGCGGCGATCTTCACAGGGTCCTTGTCGGTCCCCTGTTCGTAGACGGTGGCCCCGGCCTGGGCGCCGACCTTGATGAGCTGCTCGACGGCGGCCGGGCGATAGACGTCGCACGCGGCCACCGCGACGGAGGAGCCGTGCTCCTCGTGGAGGTAGCGGGCGAGCTTGCCCGTCGCCGTGGTCTTGCCCGAGCCCTGGAGTCCGGCCATGATCACCACCGTGGGCGGGCGCGGGGAGAACGAGAGCTCGTGCGAGGCGCCGCCCATGAGCTCGGTGAGCTCGTCGTTGACGATCTTGACCACCTGCTGGCCGGGGTTGAGCTGACCGATGACGTCGGCCCCGAGCGCGCGCTCCCTGACCGCGTCGGTGAAGCTCTTGACGACCTTGAAGTTGACGTCGGCCTCGAGCAGGGCGAGGCGGATCTCGCGCATCGCGGCCTTGACGTCGGCCTCGGTCAGCGTCCCGCGACCGCGGACGTCGGTAAGCGTCGCTTGCAGCTTGTCGGCGAGTGAATCGAACACGTCGAGATGACGTTACTTACTTTGTGACCCGTCGCCCGTGCCCAGCTCGCCCCGGGGGCCAGGGTCCTCGCCGGCGTCGAGCTCGCCGTGCCCGTCGGCGTCGTCCTCGGGGGCGCCGTCGTCGGAGTCCAGGGCCTCGGACCCCGGCCGCGCGCCCAGCGCCTTGCCGATGCCGCTGAACGCCTCGGTGAACTCCGAGGGGATGACGAAGATCTTGTTGGCGCTGCCCTGGGCGAGCTGGGGAAGCATCTGTAGGTACTGGTAGCTCAGGAGCTCCTTGTCGGGGTGGCCCTTGTGGATCGCGGTGAACACGGTGTCGATCGCCTTGGCGTCGCCCTCGGCGCGGAGGATCGCCGCCTGCTTTGCCCCCTCGGCGGTGAGCACCGCGGCCTGCTTCTCGCCCTCGGCGGTGAGGATCTGCGACTGCTTGAAGCCCTCGGCGGTGAGGATCGCCGCGCGCTTGTCGCGGTCGGCGCGCATCTGCTTCTCCATCGCCTCCTGGATCGTCCCCGGAGGGTCGATCGACTTGATCTCGACGCGGTTGATGCGGATCCCCCACTTCCCGGTGGCGTCGTCGAGCACGCCGCGGAGCTGGGCGTTGACGTGGTCGCGGCTGGTGAGCGCGGTCTCGAGCGTCATCCCGCCCACCACGTTGCGCAGCGTCGTCACCGTGATCTGCTCGATGCCCTGGAGCGGGTTGGCGATCTCGTAGGTCACCGAGCGAGGGTCGGTGATCGTGAAATAGAGGACGGTGTCGATCTGCACGACCAGGTTGTCCTCGGTGATCACGGGCTGGGGCGGGAAGGAGACGACCTGCTCCCGGAGATCGATCAGCGGCTTGAGGCGATCGATGAAGGGAACGAGGATGGCCAGGCCGGGGTTGAGGGTGCGGCTATAGCGCCCGAGGCGCTCGACGACCCCCGCCCGCGCCTGGGGGACGATCCGGATCGTGCGCGCGACGACGACGAGCAGGACCACCACCACCACGATCGCGACGATTACTGCAACCATGCCCCACCTCCTATTCGGTGACGAGCGCCGTGGCGCCCTTGATATCGACCACGTCCACCCGCGTGCCGCGCTCGATCACTTCCTCGTCGTTGTAGGAGCGGGCGGTCCACACCTCGCCGTCGATCCTCACCGCTCCCATGCCCTCGTCGTTGGCGATGCGCTCGAGCACCACCGCCTGCTTGCCGATCAGCGCCGCCGCCCCCGTGCGCAGCCGGGGCGGCACCTTCACGTGCCGCATGGCGATCGGGCGCAGAAACGCCAGCGACAGCAGCGCGATGGCGAGGAAGCACACCAGCGACAGGACGACGCCGGCGCCGGCGAGACCGGCGACGGCCGCCACCGCGGCGCCGAGGGCGAACGGTGCGAGATAGAACCCGGTCGAGAAATGCAGCTCGCCGAGCGTGAAGCCCCCTGCGGCGATCAACCAGACGATCCACATTGCGGTTCGAGCTTAGCGCGGCAGCCTTACGCCGCGAAGACGCTTAGGTCAAGAGCGCGCGGGCGAAGTCGTCGGCGTCGAAAGGCCGCAGATCCTCGAGTTTTTCCCCCACCCCGATGAGCTTGACGGGGAGGCCGAGATCGTGGGCGATGGCGAGCGCGATGCCGCCCTTGGCGGTCCCGTCGAGCTTGGTGAGGACGATGCCCGTGACCTCGACCGACTCCGAGAAGATCTGCGCCTGGCGCAGTCCGTTCTGCCCGGTGGTGGCGTCGACGGTCAGGAGCGTCTCGTGGGGCGCCTCGGGAATCTGCTTGGCGATCACGCGGCGGATCTTCGCGAGCTCTCCCATCAGATCATCCTGGGTATGGAGCCGGCCGGCGGTGTCGATGAGCACCACGTCGGCGCCCTCGCGCCGCGCGGTGGCGATGGCGTCGTAGGCCACCGACCCGGGGTCGGCCCCCGCCGGCCCCTTGACGAACTCCGCCCCCGCCCGCTCGGCCCACACCTCGAGCTGCTCGACGGCCGCCGCCCGGAACGTATCGGCCGCCGCCAACACAACCTTGCGCTTCAGCTCACGCCGCAGATGCCACGCGAGCTTCCCCACCGTGGTCGTCTTCCCCGTTCCGTTGACCCCGACCATGAGGATGACCGTCGGGCTCGGGCTGATGTCGATCCGGTCCTCACCCGTCTTGGCGATCCCGGCGAGCAGCTCGGTCAGGCGCTGGGTGAGCGCCTCGCCACCGGAGACCGAGCCCCCGGTGGCCTCGCGCTCGAGCTGCTCGACGACCTCAGCGGTCGTGCTCGCGCCCACGTCGGCATAGATCAGCGCCTCCTCGAGGCGCTCCCATGTCTCCTCGCTGAGATCCTCGAACAGCGTCGCCTGGATCTCGCTCGAGAGCGCCTGGCGCGTCTTGCGCATGTTCTCGCGCAGGCGCCGGAACACGCCGCTGCGGCGCTCTCCGGACTCCGCGGAGTCGCCGTCGCCGTCCCCGGCCACCGGCGCGCCGTCGACGATGAAGAGGTCCTCCCAGTCTCTGGCCATCAGCGGGGCGAAGATAGCAACGCGCGGGATCTACGCCGCGTCGGCCGTCGCGTCGGCGGGCCGGGGCAGCCGCCGCGAGATCACCTTCGAGATCCCGTCTGAGCCCATCGAGACGCCATAGAGCGTGTCGGCGGCCTCCATCGTGCGCTTCTGGTGGGTGACGACGATGAACTGGGCGCGGCTCGAATAGCGGCCGAGCAGGGCGAGGAAGCGGTCGATGTTGAGGTCGTCGAGCGCGGCCTCGACCTCGTCGAGGATGTAGAAGGGACACGGTCGGGCAAGGAAGACGGCGAAGAGAAAGGCGAGCGCGGTCATCGACTTCTCCCCTCCCGACAGGAGGGTGAGGCGCTTCATCTCCTTACCGGCGGGCGTCACCTCGATCTCGACCCCGTCGAGATCCTCGCGCGGCTCCTCGTCGGGCTCCTCATCCTCGCCCGAGCCCCCGTCGCCCGACCCGTCCTCGGTCGCGGGCAGTGGCTGGCCGCCGAGGACCGGGCGCGGACCCTCGCGCTCGTTCACCAGGCGCAGCCGGCCCCGGCCTCCCGGGAAGAGCTGGGCCGCGAGCTCCTCGAAGTTGCGGGCGGCGGCCTCGAAGGTCTCCTCGAAGGTCTCGCGGATCTGGCGGTCGGTCTCGGCGATGAGCTTCTCGAGCTCGCGCAGCGCCGTCTCGAGATCCTCGCGCTGGTGCTCGAGCTCCTCGACGTGCTCGACCGCCTCGGCGTACTCCTCCTGGGCGAGCGGGTTGACGGGCCCGAGCTGCTCGCGCCGCCGGGCGAGGCGCTCGACGCGCTCGGCCAGCGCCTCGCGCTCGCGATCGGGGAGGGGCTCGGTCGCCGGCTCGGGCTCGAGCTCGAGCGCCGAGGCGACTGCCCACAGCGAGGCCTCGGCCTCGGCGGCCCGGTCGCGGGCCTGCTGGGCGCGAACCGCGGCCGCCGTGACCGCCTCGTTGGCGGCGTGCATGCGGCTCTGGAGCTCGGCCTCGGCCTGCGCGCAGGCGCGCAGCTCAGAGGTGACGTGCTCGCCCGCCTCGCGATCCTCGGCGAGGGCGGCTTCGAACTCGGCGACGCGGGCGCTGATCGCCGCGGCCGCCTGGTCGAGGACGTCGGCCAGGCGCACGGCGACGGGGACGAGCGCCTCGTCACGGGCCGCCCCGAGCTCGAGGCGTTCGATGCGCTTGACCCGCTCGACCCGCTCGCGCTCGGCGCGCTCGGCCATGCGGCGCTCGGAGGCGAGCTCGGAGAGGAGCTGGGTCCGGCGGTCAGCGGCGGGACCCTCGTCGCCCGCGGCGCGGCGGCGGTCGATCAGGCGCAGGATCCGGCGCTCCTCCTCGGCGGCTTCCTCGCGGGCGACCGCGGCCGCCCGCTGCTCGGCCAGCGCGCGCTCTGACTCGGCCTCGGTCCCGGCCAGGGAGGCGGCCGCGCCTTCGAGAGCGGCGCCGGCGGCCACCTCGGCCTGGACCGCACCCTCGCTCGCGCGCACGAGCTCGGCGCGGCGGTTGCGTTCGCTGAGCACGCGGTCCTCCCCCACCGAAGGCGCCTGGCGGAGCTCGCGCGTCGCGCCCGACCACACCCGGCCGGCGCGCGTCACCGCGACGCCCGCGAAGGTGTCCGGCACCGCTTCGAGGTCGGGCACGACCCAGGTGTCGGCGAGCAGCACGCGGGCGAGCGCGAGCGCGTCCTCGGCGCCGCTGACCCGATCGTCGAGCCGATCCGCGTCGGCCACCGGCGGCCCGCTGGCTCCGCGCGGGGCGCCGCCGGCGCCGGCCCGGGCCACCAGGGCCCGCCCTCCGTCCCCGCCGGCGCGATCGAGCAGCGTCGATCCCGCGGCGCGGTCGGGAACCACGGCCGCTCCCAGCCGGCCGTCGAGCGCCGCCGCGAGCGCGAGCTCATAGCCGGGCTCGACCTGGAGGGTGGCGGCGAGCGCCGCGGCGCCCCCGGCGGCCCCGGCATGGGCGCGGAGGAACTGGTTGACGGCGGCGAGCTGCCCGCCTACGCGGGCGGCCTCGCGCCGGGCCGCCTCGACGGCGCGCTCGGCGGCCCGCAGCTCCTGGCGCACGGCATCGGTGGCGGCGTCGACGGACTCGCGGGCGCTCACGCTGACGGCGAGCGCCTGCGATCTGCGCTCGCGCTCGGCGACGGCCCGGGCGCGGCGCTCCTCGAGCTCGGCGAGGTCGCGTTCGAGCTCGGCCCGGCGATCCTGCTCGAGCGCCGCCAGCGAAGCCTCGAGCGCGGTCATGCGGGCGGCGGCCTCGGGGTCGGGGGCGTCGGCCTCGGCCTGGGCGCGGAGAGCCGCGAGGGCATCCCGCGAGCTCGCCACCCGCGACTCGGTGCTCTGCACCGCTGCGCGCACCGCCTCGGCGCGGTAGCCGACGCGCTCGCCCGCGCCGCGGGCGGCGAAGCAGCGACGCGAGAGCTCCTCGCGCTGCGCGCTGCGCTGCGCGAGCGCGGTCTCGGCCGCCTCGCGGCGCTTGGCCACGCCGGTGAGCTCGACCTCGAGGGCGGAGAGCTGGCTGCGAGCGCGGGCCGACGCGGCCTCGGCCTGCGTCGTCTCCTCCCGCTGGGCGCGGGCGTCGTCGCGGGCGAGCTCCCAGCGCGCCTCGAGCGACTGGCGCTCGAGCCGGGCATGGAGCTCCGCGGCCTCGGCCTGGCGCTTGAGCGGCCGCAGGCGGGAGCGCGCCTCGCGCTCGACGTCGAGCGCGCGGTCGAGGTTGTCGACGGTCCTCGCGAGCTTGAGCTGGGCGCGCCGGCGCCGCTTGCGGTGCTTGCCCAGGCCCGCGGCCTCTTCGATCAGCAGCCGCCGGTCGCGGGGCTTGGAGGTGACGATCGATTCGACCCGGCCCTGGGAGATGACCGAGTGCATCTCCTTGCCGAGGCCGGTGTCGGAGAGGAGCTCGATCACGTCGACGAGCCGGCAGCGGGCGCCGGCGATCCGGTACTCGCCCTCGCCAGTGCGGTCGAGGCGGCGGAAGATCGACACCTCGGGAAGGCCGAAATCGAGCGTGCCGTCGCTGTTGTCGAGCACGAGCTCGACCTCTGCCGCCTTGGCCGCCTGGCGCCCGGGAGCACCGCCGAAGATGACGTCCTGCATCGATTGCCCGCGCACCGCCACGGGCGACTGCTCGCCCATCGCCCACAGCACGGCGTCGGTCACGTTCGACTTGCCCGAGCCGTTCGGCCCCACGACGACGCTCACCCCGGGGGCGAACTCGAGGCGGGTCCGGTCGGGGAAGGACTTGAATCCCCGCAGGGTGATCGACTTCAGGTGCACAGGCGAACGCGATTCTGCCTCACGGCTCGGTCGCCTCGAGCGCGGCCTGCGCGGCCCCCTGCTCTGCGTCCTTCTTGCTCCGCCCCGATCCCCGGCCGACCTCGACCCCGGCCACGAGCGCGCTCACCAAGAACACGCGGTCATGGGGCGGCCCCTCCTCGGACACCACCGAGTAGCGCACGAGCTCGCCGCGCTGGGCGAGCTGCTCCTGGAGGGCGGACTTGAAGTCGACGGGGTTCTCGAGCGCGTCGGCCACCTCGGGCTGGAACGCCTCCCCCACCGCCGCCGCCGTGCGCTCGTAGTCGAAGGCGAGGTAGCAGGCTCCGATCACCGCCTCGATCACCGAGGCGAGCACCCGCTCGGTGCGGACGAGCGCGGCCAGATTGGGGCCGGCGCCCGAGGGAGCGGCCGCGTGCAGGCGCTCGGGCACGCCGAGCCGCTCGGCAACCGCGGCGCACGAGCGGCCGGACACGGCCTGAGCGCGGATCTTGGTCAGCCGGCCGGCGCCGAAGCGCTCGGCCTCGAGGCGGGGGTACAGGTGTGCGGTGACGGCGAGCTCGAGCACGGCGTCGCCGAGGAAGGCCAAGCGCTCGTAGGAGTCAGAGCGCCGCGCCGTCCACGAAGCATGGGTGAAGACCTGGGCGGCGAGGTCGTCGGGTAGTTCGTCGAGCAGCTCCTGCAGAGCACGCGCGGATGCATCCACGCCAGTCGGTGAGGCGTCCGCCGCCCCGGGGCCCTGGTCCGGCGTCCCCCCAGCTTGGGAAGTGCTCGGCGGGCCTTCAGGCCCCACGATCCGATCGGGAGTTCGGCCTCCGGCACTCACTACTGGGGCTCGCGGTCGGCGGCAGCGCCACTCACCGGGCCCCCGGCGCTGCTCGCGAGCACGAAGTCGACCGTCTGCCCCACCGTGAGGATCCGCGAGGCCTGCTCGTCGGACATCTTCACCCCATAGCTGTCCTCGAGCTCCTGGACGAGCGTGTAGAGGTCGAGCGAGTCGGCCACCAGGTCCTCCTTGAAGCGCGTGGACTCGGTGATGCGATCGGGG
>DASZKU010000065.1:0-16678 GCA_035552815.1 Solirubrobacteraceae bacterium
CGGCCGCCGGATGACCGGCGGCGGGCAGACCTATCTGCCCCTGCGCGTGAACATGGCGGGCGTCATTCCCGTCTTCTTCGCCGCCAGCATCATGGCGATCCCGCCCACCATCGGGCAGCTCCTGGGCCAGAACCGCAACAACTTCGCCCAGGGCGTCGCCAACTTCTTCAATCCCCAGGGCTGGCACTACGTCCTCGGGGAGAGCATCTTCATCATCGTCTTCACCTACTTCTACACCGCGGTGACCTTCAACCCGGTGGACCAGGCCGACAACCTGAAGAAGTACGGCGGCTTCATCCCCGGGGTGCGACCAGGGCGGCCCACGGCCGAGTTCCTCGACCGCATCCTCGCCCGCCTGACCTTCCCAGGCGCGCTCTTCCTTGCCGCCGTGGCCGCGCTCCCGACCATTCTCATCGATCAGACGAGCGCCAACTTCTTCTTCGGCGGCACCGCCATCCTCATCGTCATCGGCGTCGCGCTCGACACCATGAAGCAGCTCGAGGCCCAGCTCATGATGCGAAATTACGAGGGCTTCCTGAAGTGAATTTCGCCGGCCCGTCCGCGGGCCGGCACCCCACCTGCTCCGATAGAGTGACGACCTCGTGTCCGAGCTTAACCTGATCCTCTTCGGACCCCCGGGAGCGGGGAAGGGAACGCAGGCCGACCGGCTTCGCAATGACTTCGGGCTGCCCTTCATCTCTACGGGCGACATGCTGCGCGCCAACGTCAAGGACGGCACCGAGCTGGGCAAGGAGGCGCAGAAGTACATGGACGCCGGCGACCTCGTGCCCGACGACCTGATCGTCAAGATGGCGGCCGAGCGCCTCAAGGCCGACGATGCCCAGGACGGCTTCATCCTCGACGGCTTCCCGCGCACCGTCGAGCAGGCCAAGGCCCTCGACGAGCTTCTCTCCAGCATGGGCCGGCGCGTCACCGCCGCGCTCCTGATCGATGTGCCCGACGAGGACGTCGTGCGCCGGATCTCCGGGCGCCGCACCTGCGTGAAGTCCGGGCACAACTATCACGTCGACTTCGACCCCCCCAAGCACGAAGGGGTGTGCGATCAGGACGGCTCGCGCCTCGTCCAGCGCGACGACGACAAGGACGACGTGGTGCAGAACCGCCTGCGCGTCTACCACGATCAGACCGAGCCCCTGATCGATTACTACGATGAACAGGGACTGTTGCGTCGAGTCGACGGCACGCGAAGCCCGGCCGACGTCAACGACCACATCCGCGCCGTGATCGCGACCCTCCGCATGGAGGACGACGTCTGAGCGCGGCGTCCCCCGACCCGACGATTACCAGCACTCGTTACCCCGCAGTGATCATCAAGAAGAACCCACAGGAGATCGAGCACATGGCCGCCGCCGGCGCCATCCTCGTCAGGACCCTCAATCTCGTCCAGTCGAAGATCCGGCCCGGCGTGAGCACCGCCGAGCTCGACGGCGCGGCCGAGAAGTTCATTCGCTCCCAAGGCGCCGAGCCCGCCTTCAAGGGCTATCGGGGCTTCCCCGGGTCGATCTGCGCCTCACCGAACTCGATGATCGTCCACGGCATCCCCGGCCCCTACAAGCTCGGCCGCGGCGACATCCTCTCGGTCGACGTCGGTGTCGTCCTCGACGGCTGGGTGGCCGACGCGGCGCGGACCTTTCCCGTCGGCCCGGTGACGCCGGTGGCCCGCAAGCTCCTGAGCGCGACCGAGGAGTCGCTCTTCCTGGCCGCGGAGCAGGCCCGCCCCGGCAACCGCCTGGGCGACGTCTCGAGTGCCGTGCAGCGGCACGTCGAGGCGCAGGGGTTCTCGGTCGTGCGCACCTTGGTCGGGCACGGCATCGGCCGGAGCATGCACGAGGATCCCCAGATCCCCAACTACGGCAAGCCGGGGACGGGCATCCCCCTCGAGGTGGGCATGGTCCTGGCCATCGAGCCGATGGTCACCGCCGGGCGTCACGCCGTGCGGATGGGCGACGACCACTGGGCGATCTACTCCCAGGACGGCTCGCTGGCGGCCCATTTCGAGTTCACCGTCGCGATCACGCCCGACGGGCCGCGCGTCCTCACCCCGTGGCACGAGACGAGCAACGATCGCGCCGTCGCCTGAGCGACGCTAGCCCGGGGCGGGCGCGTAGTTGACGGAGTAGGCGTAGGTGCGGGTTTTCGTATAGACGCCGAACGCGGTCACCGTGCCGGCCACCGTGACGGTCTTACCCCGGGACGTCGCCTTCGCGTCGAGCCGGCACACCTTCGGATACTTGGCCTGATCCGGCTGGCAGGCGAGCTTGACCTGCGTCAGGGTCGGATTGCTCACCTTCATGAGCTCGATCAGGTTGGTGGCGAGATCTCGAGGACCGCTCAGGGAGACCGAGGGACTGGTCGAGACGCAGGCCGCCTCCCCGGCCGGGCAGATCGGAGTGGAGGCGGTAGAGGCGGTATGGGCGGATTGGCCCGAACCGCAGCCGGCGAGGATCAGGCACCCCGAGATGAGCGGGAGAGCGGCTTTACGTAACGGCGGCCTGGGCACGTCGAACTCCTCGCGGGGGCGGGTCAGGAGCATAGGGGGTCGGATCCTCGCGATCCGTCGGCAGATCCGACCCCCGTTGGTCGTTTTCAACTGGAGGCTACGGTCAGGAGCCCGTCATCGTCCCCGTGATCAGGCAGCCGACGCCGGTCCTCGTCTGGCCGCCGATGGTCCCGGTGATCGTGCTCGACCCGTTCACCAGGGCGGCGCTGAACGCGTTCAGATCGCCCAGGGCACCAAAGGAGATATTCCCGATGTCGGCGTTGCCCGTGGAGGCGAGCGGGTGGAATGTGCCCACCGGGGTGGTCACGGATGCTTCGTAGCCTCCGATCAGCGCGTACTCGGCCGCGAATGCCGAGTTGTCGGTCAGCGTGAGATCGCCGCACGCCGTCGTCGAGGCGGTCTCGCTGACCGTGAACGACCCGATGGTCACGGATGTCGATCCGTTGAATGCGACGAGCTGGTTGAGGTTATGGAAGTTGCCGGCGGCGGTATTGACGCCGGCGGGGCCTTGCGGGCCGGTCGCGCCGGTCGCGCCGGCGGCGCCGGCGGCGCCGGTGAAGCCCCGGGGGCCGGTCTTGCCCTTGAACCCGCGGGGGCCGGTCTTGCCGCGCTTACCGGTGCTCGCGGCGTGCGCGGCGGCGCCGGACTTGGCTCCCGCCGAGGCGACGCCGAGGACGCTGGCGATCGCCAGCAGCGCGGCCGTAGCCAGGGTTAGCGTTCTTGTCCTCATCGGTTCCAGTGCCCTCCTATAAGTGGATTTCGTGCGCAAGTCGGCCATCTCACGAACCCGAGAGCGTGCCGGTTGTCAGGCATCCGGTGCCCAGGGTGACGCCACCGATCGTGCCGGTGACCGAGCTCGAGCCGTTGAGGAGAACGGCGCTGAACACGTCGACGTCGCCGATCGATCCATTGGACGCCTCGGCGACCGGGAACGGAGTGGCCGAAGCCAAGGCGACGAACTCACCGGGCCCCGTCGTCTTCTCCAGGCCTCCGATCACCGATACCTTCGCGGCGAACGAGGATGTGTCCACGACATTGATGTTGGAGCACGCCGCCGGCCCGGCGATCTCGCTGATCGTGAACTGGCCGATGGTCACCGATCCCGTCCCGTTGAAGGGGACGAGTTGGTTGAAGGCGGTGAAGCCGCCCACGTTGCTGTTGGCGCCGGCCGGCCCCTGGGACCCGACCGGTCCGGTGGGTCCTGCATGTCCGGCGGGGCCGGTGAACCCCCTGGGGCCCGTCTTGCCCCGGAAGCCACGGGGGCCGGTCTTGCCCCGTTTGTTGCTTGCGGCGTGCACGGCGGGGCCGGACTTGGCCAGCGCCGCGGCGGCATCGACCACGCCGGCCAGCGCCAGCGCCGCAGCCACCGTCAGGATTAGCGTTTTCTTCGTCATGGGTACGAGTTGCCTCCTAGAAGTGGATTACGTTCGCGAATCGGCTCACGCGCCGGCGATCGCGCCCGTGGTCAGGCAGCCCGTGGCCACCGTGACGCCGCCGACAGTGCCCGTGACCGTGCTCGGACTCGTGCCCGTGGTGAGGATCGCGGCGAAGGTGTCGAGGTCGCCGAGCGCTGCGTTGCTGGCCTTGGCGATGGCAAGGCTCGTGGCAGCTGCGAGGCTCACGAAGTCGCCGGTGGCGGTCGCAGCCTGGCCGGCGGCGACATTGACGGCCGCGGCGGAGGCGGAGTTGTTGGTGACCTTGATGTCAGCACAGGCGCTGGATGTGGCGACCTCGCTGACCGTGAACTGCCCGACGGTCACCGACTCGGTGGCGTTGAACGGCACCATCTCGTTGAACGTCGCGAAGGGATGAAGCGCGGCGGCGGCCGGACCCTGGGGACCGGTGGCTCCCTTGGAGCCGGTCGGGCCGGTGGCGCCGGCGAGACCGACAGGTCCCCGCGCGCCGGTCTTGCCCCGGGCGCCACGCTTGCCCGTCGGGCCCCGCTTCGCCGCGTGGGCGGTGGGAGTGGAGGCGGCTCCGGCCGTGTCGACGCCGAGCACGCTGGCCGCTACCAGCAGCCCGGCCGCAGCCAGGATCAGCGACAGTTTTCTCATTGCAGTGCGATTCCTCCCGGTAATTGGGAACTGGAGAACGAACAGAACTCGACCAGCGAATAGCGTCAGGTCTCTGCACTCGAGTGTGGAGACGCCCCGGCGCACCCCGGAGGCTAAATCTGCCCTAAAGCCGCCTCAAGCTACCATAAAGCGAGTCGGTCGTGGTAAATATCCGCAGAGCGACCGGGCATCGGGTGCGAGCGAGGTGGGGGTCGAGATCGCGCCCCTGCTACCATCCCCGGTTGCGCTCGTGGCAGCGTCTTTTCGTGCCGCGTGGGCGCTCCCCGGTGTGGTAGCGGCAGCCCGAGCGGTCGCCAGAGCCATCCCGGCCGGAACTCCGAATCAGAGGATAGATGTGAAGGTCAGACCGTCGGTCAAACCCATGTGCGAGAAGTGCAAAGTCATCCGCCGTAACGGGCGGGTCCTCGTCATCTGCCCGAATCCGCGACACAAGCAGCGACAGGGCTGATGGCGCGGATATCTGGGGTCAACATCCCGCTCAACAAGCGCGCCGAGATCGGCCTGACCTACATCTACGGGATCGGGCGTCCCACGGCGAACAAGCTCCTGCAGGAAGTGGGCGTCGACCCCGACACCTACGTGCGCAACCTCACCGACGACGAGGTGGTCAAGCTCCGCGACGCCATCGATCGCGAGCTCACCGTCGAGGGGGACCTGCGCCGCGAGCGCTCGCAGAACATCAAGCGCCTGCAGGAGATCGGCTGCTACCGGGGCCTGCGCCATCGCCGCGGACTGCCCGTGCGCGGCCAGAACACCAAGACCAACGCGCGCACCCGCAAGGGGCCTAAGCGCATGCAGGTCGCGGGCAAGAAGCGCGCAGGTAAGAAATGAGCCCGGCTCCCAAGAGGCCTCAGCGCGGTCGCCGTCGCGTCCGCAAGAACATCCCTGTCGGCCAGGCCCACATCAAGACTTCGTTCAACAACACGATCGTCTCGCTCACCGACCGCGAGGGCAACGTCATCGCGTGGGAGTCCGCCGGCGGCGCCGGTTTCAAGGGCTCGCGCAAGTCGACCCCGTTCGCGGCTCAGGTCACCGCCGACGCCGCCGCCCGCAAGGGCATCGAGCACGGCCTGCAGAAGGTCGAGGTGTTCGTGAAGGGCCCCGGTTCGGGGCGTGAGACGGCGATTCGCTCGCTCCAAGCCGCGGGACTCGAAGTGACGATCGTCAGGGACGTCACCCCGCAGGCGCACAACGGCTGCCGCCCCCGCAAGCGGCGGCGGGTATAGGGGGAAGCTCAAGATGGCACGTGAGACAGGTCCGCAGTGCAAGCAGTGCCGCCGCGAGGGGCAGAAGCTCTTCCTCAAGGGCGAGCGCTGCCTGACTGACAAGTGTGGCGTCGAGCGCCGCGGCTACCCGCCCGGCGAGCACGGCCGCGGGCGCCAGCGCCAGAGCGAATACCGAGTCCAGCTCCGCGAGAAGCAGAAGGCGCGGCGCTACTACGGCGTGCTCGAGAAGCAGTTCCGAATTTATTACGAGAAGGCGAGCCGGCAGTCCGGGGTGACCGGCGAGAACCTCCTGCGCATGCTCGAGTGCCGGTTCGACAACGTGCTCGTCCGCCTGGGCTTCGCCGCTTCGCGGCGCCAGGCCCGCCAGCTCATCCTCCATGGCCATTGGACCGTCAACGGGCGCCGGGTGAACATTCCCAGCTATCAGCTGCGCGACGGCGACGTGATCGCGATCCATTCGCGATCGACGGCAGGCCAGGTGATCCGGGACGCCACCGAGCTGACGGGCCAGGTCCCGGCGTGGCTCCAGGCCGACCACGATTCCCTCACGGCGAAGGTGCTGCGCAAGCCGGAGCGGCGGGAGATCGCCGCCCCCGTGCAGGAGCAGCTCATCGTCGAGTTTTACTCCAAGTAGACCCTTTGACACGCCCCCGGCCTGGCTCGGTCGGGTGGCGTCTGATCAGCCGCCTCGGCGGCGGCGAGAACCCACGACGTTAGGACCCTGATGCTCGACTTCCAAGTCCCCCGAATCTCTAGCGAATCGGTCGAAGAGAACCGCGGCTCGTTCACCATCGAGCCCCTCGACCGGGGCTTCGGCTACACATTCGGTAACTCCCTCCGGCGCGTGCTGCTCTCCTCGCTCGCCGGGGCCGCCGTGACGAGCGTGAGGATCGAGGGTGTCGCGCACGAATTCTCCACCATCCGCGGCGTCAAGGAGGACGTCACCGACATCGTCCTCAATCTCAAGGGGATCGTGTGCCGGATGCACTCCGACGCTTCGGAGATCGAGGCTCCCCTGGTGGTGACGGGGCCCGGGGAGATCACCGCCAAGGACATCGACCTGCCCTCGGGCGTCGAGATCCTCAACCCCGATGCCCACATCGCCACCCTGGAGCGCAAGACCAAGCTCGAGGTCTACCTGACCATCGGTCGCGGCCGCGGTTACCGGCCCGCCGAGGAGAACAAGTCGCCCGACCAGCCCATCGGCGTGATCCCCATCGACTCGATCTTCTCGCCCGTGCGCCGCGTCGCCTATAACGTCGAGCAGGCCCGCGTCGGCCAGAAGACCGACTTCGACAAGCTCACGCTCGACATCGAGACCGACGGATCGATCGATCCCCACGCCGCGCTGCGCGAGGCCGCGGAGATCCTCATCTCCCAGCTCGCCATCTTCACCGACGAGGCCCGCGTGGTCGAGTTGCGCGAAGCGGGCATGCCCGTGCTCGAGCCGAGCCCGATGGGCGGTAACTCGGGCTTCGTGGGGGGCCAGAGCCGGCCCGCCAACGCCATGGACGACATCCTCATCGAGGAGCTCGAGCTCGGGGTCCGCTCCTACAACTGCCTCAAGCGCGCGGGTATCCAGACCGTCGGCGATCTCATCTCCAAGACCGAGTCCGAGCTCAACGCCATTCCCAACTTCGGCAAGAAGTCGATCGACGAGGTCATCGAGACCCTGCACGCACGCGCGCTCGGACTACGCCAAGATTAAGGATGACATGCGCCACCAGCGTCAGCGATACCAACTGAGCCGCAGCTCCTCGCACCGCAAGGCGCTGCTCATGAACCTGTGCAAGGAGGTCATCGACCACGAGCGCATCGAGACCTCCGAGACCAAGGCCAAGGCGGTCAAGCCCGAGGTCGAGAAGCTCATCACGCTGGCCAAGCGCGGCGACCTCCACGCCCGCCGGCAGGCGCTCTCGACCCTCGGACAGGACAAGTTCGTCGTCCACAAGCTCTTCGAGGAGATCGCCCCCCGCTACGTGGCCCGCTCCGGGGGCTACACGCGGATCCTCAAGCTGGGCCCGCGCCGCTCGGACTCGACCGAGATGGTGCTGCTCGAGCTCGTGTAGGACCGCGACGGGCAATGCCCGAGCCGGCCGGCGCCACCTCCAGGCTGATCCTCGAATACGACGGCACCGGGTTCGCCGGCTGGGCGCGCCAGCCCGGCGCGCGCACCGTCCAGGCCGAGGTCGAGCGCGCTCTCGAAGTGGTTCTCCGCCGCGAGTCCGTGCCCCTGACCGTGGCCGGGCGCACCGATCGCGGCGTCCACGCGCGGGGCCAGGTCGCGGGCTACCAAGGCGAGCCCGCCAAGGTCCTCAGCCTGAACGCGCTGCTCCCCGACGACGTCGCCGTGCTCGCATGCGAGGAGGCGCCCGCGGGGTTCGACGCGCGCCGCGACGCGCGGAGCCGCACCTACTGCTACCGCGTGCTCGCCCGGCGTACGCGCAGCGTCCACGAGCGCGGCAAGGCGCTCTACTGGCCGCACCGGATCGACATCGACGCCCTCGACGCCTGCGCCGCCGCGCTCACGGGAACCCACGACTTCACCGCCTTCACCCCCACCGAGACCGATCACGTGCGCTTCGAGCGCGAGGTCTTCGCCGCCGCCTGGCGCGCCGACGGCGACGTGCTCGAGTTCTGGATCGAGGCCGACGCCTTCATGCGCCAGATGAACCGCGTGCTCGTGGGGACGATGCTCGAGGTCGCCGGCGGGCGGCGAGCAGTCGAGGACTTCGTCACCCTGCTCGCGGGCCGGCCTCGCTCCGAGGCAGGCCCGACCGCGCCGCCTCACGGCTTGTACCTGGTGGCGGTGAGCTACGAGTGACCGACGTGACATAGTGACGCCCGACCGGGGGCCAGCGGTCAACCGACTCGAAAGGGAAAGATGTCACCGACCACCGGCCGCCGCCGCTCGCGCCTCTCGCGCCCGTCGCGCCCCTCGCGCCCGTCGCGCCCCTCGCGCCCCTCGCGCCCGTCGCGCCCGTCGCGCGCTTCGCTCCGGAGAGCGCTGGCCGCCGCCGCGCTCGTCCTCGCCGCCACCGCCGCGACCGCGCTCGCGGCGACGAGCAACAGCCTCACCGGCTTCCTCCTGAGCTCCGGCGAGCAGACCGGGTACTCGGTCTCCGGTCACCCGGCCACGCAGACCACCCTCGCGGCGTTCGTGAAGTTCTCGGGGGGAACCAAGAAGCAGCGGCAGACAGAAACGGCGCAGCTCAAGAAGGCCGGCTTCGTGGCGGCGGCCGACGAGCAACTCAGGGCCTCTCACGGGCGCCAGGCCTTCTCCCTGGTCATGGAGTTCGCGGGCAGCGCCGGTGCCCGTGCCGCCGCCACCGTGCTCTACAAGAATGCCGTCCAGCAGCAGAAGGGCTCAAAGCTCGGCCACTTCAAGGTCAAGGGGGTGGGGAGCGCCCGCGGCGTCACCGCGCTCTCGGTCAAGGTGTCGACCGCCAACGTCTACTGGGCGGAGGGGCGGTGCGCCTTCGGTTCCGGCGACTACGTGCCCAAGAACGCGGGCGCCCTGAGCAGCCCGGTCATCGCCGGGGTGCGGGCCCTGCACACGCGGACGAAGGGGACCTGCCCGTAAGCCGCCGCGCAGCAGGGCTCGAAGGCTAGGATCAGGGTGTGCATGTACTGCTCACCAACGACGACGGGATCGAGGCGGCCGGCCTGCAGGCGCTGAGACGCGCGCTGCTGGAAATCCCCGGCGTCGAGCTGGCGGTGATCGCCCCCGACGGGAACCGGTCGGCGATGGCGCGCTCGATCACCACGCGGCGGCCCCTCTGGGTCCAGGAGGTCGACTTCGACGACGGCACCGTCGGCTACGCGACCGACGGGACCCCGGTGGACTGCGTTCGCCTCTCACGGCTCGGGCTCATCGGCGGCCACGACCCCGAGGTCGTCGTCTCCGGGATCAACCACGGCTCCAACCTGGGCGACGACATCACCTACTCGGGGACGGTGGCCGCCGCGCTCGAGGCGATCGTCCTCGGCCTGCCGGGGATTGCCGTCTCGCAGCAGTCACGCGCCCTCGAGCTCGACTTCCGCGAGGTGGAGAAGTTCTCCTTCGACGTCGCCGCCTCATTCACAGCCAGCCTCGTCGCCGAGCTCGAGACGACGCCGCTCGCGCCCGGCACCCTGCTCAACGTCAACGTCCCCGGGTCAGAGCCCGATGGCGTCGAGATCGCTCGCCTGGGCAAGCGCGTATACCGCGACGAGCTCTCGCTCGAGGAGGAGGGGACGGGGGGGAGGCGGCTGTACCGCATCTACGGGGACGCGAGCTACGAGCGCGAGGAGACGGGCACCGATCTCGTGGCCGTCGCCCAAGGGAAGATCGCCGTCACCCCGCTCCATTTCGACCTCACCGACCACACGGGCATGGACGAGCTCCGGCGCCGCGACCTCGCGCGGCTCATCGCTCCCGCCGCCCGGGATCTGGGTTCGTGACCGAGGCAGGTGCCGTGCCCGCCGTGGCCGCCGAGCGCGTCGAGGAGCTGCGCCGGCTGCTCGACTACCACGGCCATCGCTACTACGTCCTCGACGACCCCGAGATCGGCGACGACGCCTACGACGCCCTGCTCGACGAGCTGCGCGCGCTCGAGGCCGCCCATCCCGAGCTCGTCACCCCCGACTCGCCGACCCAGCGGGTGGGGGGCGAGCCGGTGGGCAACCTCGTCAAGGTCACCCACCCGCTCCCCATGCTCTCGCTCGCCAACGCGCGCTCGGGCGACGAGCTGCGGGCATGGATCCAGCGCATGCGCAACCACCTGGCGCGCGAGGGGATCGCCGACCCCCAGTTCGAGTACGTGGCCGAGCCCAAGATCGACGGCCTGGCGATCTCGCTCATCTATCGCGACGGCGTGCTCGAGCGCGGCGCCACCCGCGGCAACGGCGAGGTGGGCGAAGACGTCACCCACAATCTGCGCACCATCCCCACCGTGCCCCTGCGCATCGACGGCGACGAGGTGCCGCCGCTGATCGAGGTCCGGGGCGAGGTCTACATGTCGCTGCCCGACTTCGCCGCCCTGAACGAGCGCCGCGCCGCCGCCGGCCTCTCCACCTTCATGAACCCGCGCAACTCGGCCGCGGGGACGATTCGCCAGCTCGACCCCAAGCTCACCGCCGAGCGTCCCCTCTCGCTGTGGTGCTACGCCGTCGGCGCCACCGAGGGGATCAGCTTCGACACGCATTGGCAGTCGCTCGACTGGCTCCGTGCCCATCGCTTCCCCGTCCATCCCGACGTCAAGGTCCTCGGCACCGAGGACGATGTCGTCGCCCAGTGCCGTCACTGGGAGGAGCGGCGCGGGTCGCTCGACTTCGAGATCGACGGCGTGGTCGTCAAGGTCAACGAGTTCGAGCTCCAGCGCCGCCTCGGCGTGGTGGGCCGCGAGCCCCGATGGGCGATCGCCTGGAAGTTCCCTCCCACCACCGCGGTGACCACGCTCAAGTCGATCGGCTGGAACCCCGGGAAGTTCGGCGACCTGCACCCGTACGCCGCCCTCGAACCCGTGCAGGTGGGCGGTGTGACGGTCAAGCTTGCCACCCTCCACAACGAGGAGGACCTCGCCCGCAAGGACATCCGCCCCGGCGAGGAGGTCATCGTCCTGCGCGCGGGCGACGTCATCCCCCAGGTGCTCTCGCCCGCTCCCCACGTCGCCGAGCGCGAGGACCGCCCACCGCCGCCCCGGCCGCCCGAGCGCTGCCCGGTGTGCGATACGCCGACGGTCAAGGTCGAGGGCGAGGTGTTCACCAAGTGCCCCAACCGCGACTGCTCGGGCCGCCGCTGGCAGCTACTCAAGCACTACGTCGCCGCCATGGACATCGACGGCCTCGGGGAGAAGCAGGTGAGCCACTTCATGGAGCTCGGATGGGTCAAGACCGCCGGCGACTTCTACCGGCTCGAGGCCGACCGCGTCGCCGAGCTCGAGGGCTTCGGCGCGGTGTCCGCGGGCAAGCTCGTCGCCGCCATCGAGGCCTCCAAGCGCGAGCCCTTCGGCCGCCTGCTCTTCGCGCTCGGGATCGAGGAGATCGGCTACGTCACCGGGCGCAACATCGCCCAGCAGTTCCGCACCATCGACGCGCTCCTCGCTGCCACCCCCGAGGAGATCGAGGAGACGCCGGGCGTCGGCCCGAAGATGTCCCGGGTCATCCACGCCCAGCTCGCCGACCCGTCGATGCGCGCGCTCATCGAGGACCTACGGGCCCAGGGCCTGCAGCTCGAGCAGGAGGGCCCCCCACCCGGCCAGGGCCGCCTCGCCGGCCAGACGCTCGTCCTCACCGGCACCCTGCCCAACCTGACCCGCGAGCAGGCGACCGAGCGCATCCTCGCCGCCGGGGGCCGCGTCACCGGATCGGTCTCGCGCAAGACCTCCTACGTCGTCGCCGGGGAGAGCCCGGGCTCGAAGCTCGCTCAGGCCGAGCGCCTCGAGGTTCCGGTGCTCGACGAGGACGGCCTGCTGGCGCTGCTCTGATCCGGCGGTTGGCGTGCCCTGATTGACTTGCCCCGGCGGGGAAGGTTCAATGGAGGCGTCGAGACGAAGGATCGCTTGCTTAGGATGAGCATGAGGAGGAAGGTGCTGGTGGGCGCGCTGGTCGCCTCGATGCTGGTGCTCGTCCCGAGCGCGCCGGCGGCGAGTACCCGCACCGCCGCGCCCGCGCCTCCGCCACCGCAGGCGGTGGTGACCGTCCGCCCGGTCACGCGAGGAAGGCCCGTGCCTTCGGGCTTCGTCGGCCTCTCGGTCGAATATCGCGCCCTGCTCTCCTACCTGGGCACGAACCCGAGCGCGATCAACCCGGTGTTCGTGCGCCTGCTCAAGAACCTCTCTCCCGGCCAGGCCCCGGTGCTGCGCGTCGGCGGAGACAGCACCGACTGGACGTGGTGGCCGGTCCCGAAGATGCGCCAGCCCCCGGGAATTACCTACGACCTCACGCCGACCTGGCTCTCCGTCGCGCGATCGCTGGCGCTGGCCACGGGCGCGCACTACATCCTCGGCATCAACCTCGAGGCCAACATCCCGAAGATCGAGACGGCCGAGACCAATGCGCTCGTCTCCGGGATCGGGCGGCCGCACGTGACGGCGCTCGAGCTCGGAAACGAGCCCGAGCTCTACTCGAAGCTCGGCTGGTACCGCCAGGGGAGCAGCTACATCACCGGCCGCCCGGCCAACTACGACTTCGATGGGTTCACCCGCGAGTTCTCGAGCTTCCGCAGCGCCGTCTCCTCCGTCCCCGTCGCCGGTCCCTCGACCGGGAGCTTCTGGTGGCTCACGCGACTGCCGCAGTTCCTCGCCGCCGAGCCCAGGCTCGGCATGGTCACCGTGCACAGCTACTGGCTGAACCGGTGCCTGAAGACTCCCGCCCTGCCCGGGTACCCGACGGTGGCGCACCTCCTCAACCCCCACCCGCCGAGCCGGCTCGCGGGTGCGCTGGCCAGGTTCGCGGCGCTCGCCCACGGTCGCGGCGTGCCCATCCGGGTCGACGAGATGAACTCCGTCACCTGCGGGGGTGAGCCCGGGGTCAGCGACGTGTTCGCCTCCGCCCTGTGGGCGCTCAACGCGCTCTTCGAGGCCGCCTCGGACGGCGTCGACGGCGTCAACATCCACACCTTCCCGGGCACGGCGAACCAGCTCTTCAGCTTCACCAACGCTGCCGGCCACTGGGCCGCCGCCGTGCGGCCCGAGTACTACGGGCTGCTCATGTTCGCGCAGGCCGTTCCCCCCGGCTCGAAGCTGCTCACCCTTGTCCAGCAGCACACCGGCCAGACGCGGGCGTGGGCGACGGTGGGACGGGACGGCTACACGCGGATCGTCCTCATCAACGACAGCCTCACCCAGGCGGGCTCGGCGCTCGTGCGGACCTCGACGGTGGGCGAGCCCGCAACGCTCGAGCGCCTGCTCGCTCCCGGTGCCTCGGCGACGACGGGAATCACCATCGACGGTCAGAGCTTCGGCACCGAGACGCAGACCGGCTCGCTGACGGGGGCGACGTCGACGCTCACCCTGCCCGCTCCCACCGGTCCCGGACCGATCGCCTCCTACGCCGTCTCCATGCCGGCGGCGAGCGCCGCCCTGCTCACGATCCCGCCGCGGCGGCGGTCTCCGGGGCGGCGCTGAGGTCGGGCTTGGCGTCGGTCTGGGCGACGAAGTCGCGCGAGCGAATGAGGATCAGAGCCCCGGCCGCTCCCGCGAGCGCGACGATCGCTGCCACCAGGAAGATCTCGTTCAGGCCGGCGACGAAGCTCGTGCGCACGATCTCGCCCACCGTCGCGCGTGCCCGCGCGGGCACGTGGACGATCGCCTGCTTGATCTGACCGTTGGCGATCGCCGCGGAGATCGCCTGGGCGCCCCCCTGATGCACCGCGCGCAGCCCCGAGACGACGTGAGAGCGAATCTCGCTCGAGAAGATCGAACCGAGCGCGGCGATGCCGGTGGCGATGCCCACCTGTCGGAAGGTGCTGTTGATGCCCGAGCCCATGCCCGCCTGCCGGGGCGGGACGACGGCGATGGCCGTGGAGGCGAGCGGCGGATTGATCAGCCCGATGCCGATGCCGCCGACGATGAAGCCGGGGAGCAGGTGCGTCCACTGCGAGGACGCCGTGAGTCCGCGCATGAGGAACAGGCTGACGGCGACGAGAGCCAGGCCGGCGCCCATCAGGAGGCGCACGGGCACCACCGTGGTCAGGCGCCCGGCGATCGCCGAGGTGACGAGGATCAGGGCCGAGAGGGTGATGAGCCGCACGCCCGCGCCGAGCGGAGAGAGGCCGAGGAGGTCCTGCAGGTACAGGGTCAGGTAGAGGAACATCGCGAAGATCGAGGCGGACAGGCTGAAGGCGACGAGTGAGGCGCCGTCGAAGGCCGGGCGGCGAAACAGGCTGAGGTCGAACATCGGAGCGCGCTGCAGGCGCTCGACGATCACGAAGGCGACGATGAGGACGGCGCTGGCGATCAGGCACGTCTCGACGTAGGTGCTGCCCCACCCCTTCTGGCTCGATTCGATGAGCCCGAGCACGAGCGCGCCGAGCGCGCCGGTGAAGGTGACGAATCCGGGGATGTCGAGGCGGGCGCCCTGAGGGTCGCGCGATTCATCGACCTTGGTGAGGGTGAGGGCGAGGGCGACGGCGCCGATGGGAACGTTGACGAGGAAGATCCACCGCCAGCTCAGAGCATCGGTGAGGGCGCCCCCGATCACCGGGCCGACCGAGACGGCGAGCCCGGTCACCGCGCCCCACACGCCGAAGGCGGTCCCGCGCTCGCGCCCTCGGTAGGCGTTTCCCAGGAGCGCCAGCGAGGTCGCGAACATCATCGCCCCGCCGACGCCCTGCAGGCCGCGCGAGAGGTTGAGCATGAGCGGCGACTGCGCGAGGCCCGAGAGCAGGGAGGCGGCCGAGAAGAGGACGAGACCGACGGAGAAGATCCGCCGGCGCCCGAGCAGGTCGGCGAGCGAGCCCGAGGTCAGGAGCAGGGCCGCGAGGGTAAGAGCGTAGGCGTCCACGACCCACTGGAGGTCGACGAAGCTCGAATGGAGCCCGGTCTGGATCTTGGGCAGCGCGACATTCACGATCGTGATGTCGAGGAGCAGCATGAAGGTGCCGACGCTCACCGCGACGAGGGTCCACCACTTTCGGTCCATCACAAGCCTCCCGGAATCGCGAACAGGTGCTCAGCATACAGGAAGATCAGATATACTGATGATCTATGTCGCTGATGAACCGTGATATCGGGGGCGTTCCCGAGCGCCTCACACGCTGGCCGGGGTTCCTTCTCGCCCGCGCTCACGTGCGCGCTCACGCCGCCTTCCAGGACGCGCTCACCCCCCTCGCGCTCACTCCGAAGAGCTTTGGCGCCCTCACGGTGATTGTCGAGGACGGTCCGCTGAGCCAGGCCGCCCTGGGGGAGAAGGTGTTCATCGACCGCACGACGATGGTCGCCGTCGTCGACGAGCTCGAGCGCGCCGGCTACGTCGAGCGCGGCCGCGACACCGCCGACCGGCGCGTCCACTCGCTCCAGGCCACCACCGCGGGAAGGAACGCCCTTCGCGCCGCTGAGCGGGTCGCCGAGCGCGAGCACGACAAGCTGCTCGCCGACCTCGACGCCGGTGAGCGCGAGCAGCTCACCGCGCTCCTCGCCCGCATCGCCCGGTGATCGCGCCCGAGGTTGATCCGCCGAGCGGTCACCGAGTCCGACAGGGCCTCGAGCCAGTCATCGATCTCGTCGTCGCCCACGTAGACGACGAGCACGGTGGACGGCGCGGCCGCGGCCAGGACCTCGACGACTTCGGGGAAGTCGGCGAGCAGGCGGTGGCGCACGGCGGGGAGGTCGGTCCTCATCGAGAGGCCGGGAATGGTGATCTCGTAGGTGCGGGCGTGGTCGGCGAGGGCCCCGGACGTGTTCATGGTGACGGCTCCTTGGTACGGCGCGTAGTGAGTTCGTTTCTACCTTCCTAGGACGTTCCGCCGCCGAGAACCTTCCGGCGGGAACGTTTCGGCGTCCGCGCACGTCTAGGTGGTTAGGTCATACGACACCGCGTCGTACGTGACCAACCTTCCCGACCCTCAGAAAGCCGAGTGACCATGAACCAACCCACGCCCATCACCAGCGCCGACCACGGCCACGGCCTCGCCTCCGCCTTCGCCCGGGCGCGCCGTAAGCGCTACGTCGACAGCCTGATCGAAGACTACGTGAGCTGGCGCGAGGCCTGTGGCGCCGTCGCCGTCACCTACGAGTCGTGGCGGGGGGCCGCGCCCGAGGGGGAGGAGATCGCCTTCCGCGTCTACCACGCCGCCCTCGACCATGAGGAGCGGGCCGCGCGTGTCTACGAGGCGGCGATCACCGCGTTTCCCGGGCAGTGAGGATCGCGCCCAG
>DASZKU010000066.1:0-3999 GCA_035552815.1 Solirubrobacteraceae bacterium
GAAGCGCGCGAGGTGATCGGGGCCATCCTCAAGCCGTGGACGATCGCGCGCAGCCTCGAAGAGATCCGCACCATCTTCGACGCCCACGACGTGTGCTGGGGCCCGTATTGGACGTTCCTGGAGCTCGTCGAGAACGACGAGCGCTGCTCACCCGCCAACCCGATGTTCGAGGAGATCGAGCAGCCGGGTATCGGCACCTACCTGATGCCGGGCAGCCCGCTCAACTTCGCCGCCAACGAGCGCCTGCCGCCGCGCCGCGCGCCCCTGCTCGGCGAGCACACCGACGAGGTCCTCGCCGACGTCCTCGGCCTCACCGACGCTGAGATCGGCCGCCTGTACGACGACGGCATCGTCGCCGGGCCCGTCTCCGTGGCCTGACCCCAAAAGCCGGCTCGGCCTCGGTACCGAGCTCGCGTTGGAAGTCGGCTCCGCGCCGCGTTCCGGCATCCTGTCGGGGAGCGATGCTTCCCTCCGGACACATTGCCGCCGGGGTGCTGCTGGGAGCCCAGCGCAGCCGGGGGAGCAAGCGGCCTCCCGGCGTGGTCATGGCCGGTGCCGTCGTCAGTACCTGCCTGCCCGACGTCGATCTCGCGATCCCGACGCTCCTCGACCGCCTCGGCGTCCGCCATCGGCTCAGCACCGGCCAGCATCACAGCTGGGCTTCCCATACCCCGGCGTTCTGGGCGCTGGTAGCGGTCGGGGCGCGCAGAATGGCGCGCCGGCCCGGGGCGCCCGTGTGGGCGCCAGAGGCGGCGAGCCTCCTCGCCACCGGAGTCGCGGTGCACCTGCTCCAGGACTCGGTGGCCAACACGGTGGCGCTCCTGTGGCCGCTGCGCGGGCGCGAATACGGGCTCGGCTGGGACCGGCTCCCGGGGGTGACCGACCACCTCGATTACGTGCGCCGCTACCCGCCCTCACCCGCGGGCAAGCTCGAGGGAGCGATGATCCTCGCCGCCGCCTGGGTCTCCTGGCGCCAGCTCGCCGGCGCCCGTGGGCGCTCGTAACCTGCGCCTGCGTCCGCTCACCGTCGGGCAGGGAAGGATCCCCGGCTGGCCGGCGTCTTTGAGATGTGTGAGCGCATATACGCGCGCACCACGCCCACGGGATTCCCCAGCACAACGGGGGCGACCGGGACGCCGACAACAACGGCGGCCCGAGCGACGGCGATGGCAACATCTAGGATCGCCTTCCCCGAGCGAGCGCCGGTGCTCGCGGCCATGATGCTCCTCCCGGCCGTCGTGATCGCGCTCCTCGCGGCCGCTCCCTCGCAGGCCCGTGTCGCCCCGAGCGGCACGCGGCCCGGGGGGATGCGGGCGCTCGTCACCTTCGCGTGGTTGCGTCCCGCCCCCGGCCCCGCGAGCTGGCGGCACACGAGCACCGCCACTACCAAGGCCACCCTCTTCTACCCACCGGGGTGGAAGGCGATACCCGGCGACCCCGGCACGGTGACGGTGTCACTGCGGGATGCCCACGGCCTGTACGCCGGTTACCTGAACGTGACACCGCGCCAGGGTGCGGAGCGGCTGCATGGTTGGGCGGGCTTTCGCACCAACCGCAACCGCGAAGAGGGTGAGAGGCAAGTGCGCGAGGTCGCCGCCGCCGAGGGCTTGCGCTTTCGCAACGCCCACGGCTCGTGCGTGATCGACGACTACCTCTCCAAGGTCGGGTCCCATCCCTACCGGGAGATCGCCTGCATCCTCAGCGGCTCGGGCCACACGAATGTGTTCATCGGAGCCGCGCTGCGCAGCGACTGGACCGCGCTCGGCGGCACCCTGGAACGGGCAGCCTCCGCGCTTCTCCAAAGGTGACGGCGCCGTCCGCCGAGACTCGGCGGGCGGCCGTCACGCCGCCCTACCCGCTGCCCGGCGTCACGCGGTAGGCGTCGAAGACGGCGTCGATGTTGCGCAGGCGGTTGATCGCCTGATCGAGCGTCCTCGTGTCCCCCACCTCGACGACGAAGCGATTGCTCACCATCGGGTGGTTGACCGCGCAGTGGGCGTCGAGGATGTTGATCCCCGCCTCGGCGAAGGTCCGCGACATGTCCTCGAGCAGGCGGTGGCGGTCCCAGCCGTCGACCTGGACCTCGACGCGGAACGACGTCTCCGAGTCGCCGTCCCAGCTCACCGTGGTGAAGCGGTCGGGGTCCTTCTTGAGCACGGTCACGTTGGGGCAGTCCTCGCGGTGGATGGTGATCCCCCGCCCGAGCGAGATGTACCCGACGATCGGGTCGCCGGGCACGGGCAGGCAGCACTTGGCCATCCGCAGCATGACGTCGTCGATGCCCTCGACGGCGATTCCATAGCGACCCGACGAGGTGGTGGGACGGTCGCGCCGGCGCGAGGTCTTCATCAGGTCGTCGGCCGCAGTGGGCTCGGACTCGACCGCCTCCCCCTGCTTGAGGCGCTGCATGATCTTGTTGACGACGATCTTGGGCGAGATCTTCGCGCCGCCCACGGCGATGTAGAAGTCCTCGGCCTTGCGGAAGCCCATCTCGCGGATGACGTCGGCGAGGAGCGGTGAGCCGACGATCTTCTGCGCCGGCAGGCCCTGCTTCTTGAGCTGGTCCTGGAGCATCTCGCGGCCCGAGTGCTCGGTGTCGCGGCGCGACTCGGCCTTGTACCACTGCTTGATCTTGTTGCGGGCCCGGGTCGTCTTGACGAGCGCCAGCCAGTCGCGCGACGGTCCGCGTTCGCGCTTGGAGGTCAGCACCTCGACGATGTCGCCCGAGCGCAGCGAGTAGGAAAGGGGGACGATCTTGCCGTTGACCTTCGCCCCCACGCAGCGGTGGCCAACGTCGGTATGGATCTCGTAGGCGAAGTCGAGCGGCGTGGCGCCGGAGGCGAGCGACTTGACCTCGCCCTTGGGGGTGAAGACGAACACGTCGTCCTCGAACAGGTCGACCTTGAGGGTCTCCATGAACTCGCGCGGGTCGGACATGTCCTGCTGCCAGTCGAGCAGCGAGCGCAGCCACTTGAGCTTGCCATCCTGGTCGCGCGGCGCGGCCGCACCGCCGTTGCCATCCTCCTTGTACATCCAGTGCGCGGCGACCCCGAACTCGGCCAGATCGTGCATCTCGCCCGTCCTGATCTGGATCTCCAGCGGCCGTCCCTCGGGGCCGATCACCGTCGTGTGCAGCGACTGGTAGAGGTTGAACTTGGGCATGGCGATGAAATCCTTGAAGCGCCCGGGGAGGGGCTTCCACAGCGAGTGGATGACACCGACGGCGCCGTAGCAGTCCTTGACCGACGAAACGATCACCCGCATCGCCGTGAGGTCGTAGATCTCGTTGAACTCGCGCCCCTTCTTGGTCATCTTCGCGTAGATGGAATAGAAGTGCTTGGCGCGGCCCGAGATCTCCGCCTCGATTCCCAGCTCGGCGAGCTCCTTGCTCAGATACTCCCCGGCCTGGTTGACGTAGCGCTCGCGCTCGGTGCGCTGCTGGGCCACGAGACCCTTGATGTCGTTGTACTTGCGCGGATGCAGGGTCTGGAAGGCGAGATCCTCGAGCTCCCACTTGATCGCGTGGATGCCCAGCCGGTGGGCGATCGGCGCGTAGATGTCGAGCGTCTCGCGCGCCTTGTCGATCTGCTTCTGCTTGGGCATCGCCCCGATCGTGCGCATGTTGTGCAAGCGATCGGCGAGCTTGATGAGGATGACCCGGATGTCGGTGGCCATCGCCACCATCATCTTGCGGTAGTTCTCCGCCTGGGCCTCGTCGCGGGACTGGAAGGTGAGGCCGGTGAGCTTGGTCACCCCGTCGACGAGCCCGGCGACCTCCTCGCCGAAGACCTCGGTGACCTGCTCGAGCGACGCCGAGGTGTCCTCGACGGTGTCGTGCAGGAGCGCGGCGCACAGGGTCTCGGTATCGAGCCGCATCCCCGCGCAGATCTTCGCCACCCCGACCGGGTGGGTGATGAAATCCTCGCCCGAGCGGCGGACCTGGTCGGCGTGCTGCACGCAGGCATAGACGAAGGCCTCCTCGACCTTGTCGTGATCGAT
>DASZKU010000067.1:0-12755 GCA_035552815.1 Solirubrobacteraceae bacterium
TCAAGAGATCGACCTCCCTGTCGCCCGCGCGGCGCTGCCCGACGCGCCGCCCTGAGCGGGCGCTCTGCTTTACTAATCGGTTCCCGTGCCCAAGATGAAGACCCATTCCGGCGCCAAGAAGCGCTTCAAGATCACCGCCAACGGCAAGGTGATCGGGCGCAGCGCCTTCTCGAGCCACATCCTCGAGAAGAAGTCGCCCAAGCGCAAGCGCCGGCTCGGGCAGCCGGCACCGATCTCCGAGCACGACGCGCCGCGGGTCAAGAAGCTCCTGGGAGCGAAGACCAAATGACGCGGGTCAAGCGCTCGGTCCACGCGCGCAAGAAGCGCCGTGCGACCCTGGAGATGACCAAGGGCTTCCGGGGTGATGCCAGCCGCCATTACCGCGCGGCCAAGGAGGCCCTGCTCAAGGCCGACCAGTACCGCTACCGCGATCGCCGCAACCGCAAGCGCGACTTCCGCCGCCTGTGGATCACGCGCATCAACGCCGCCGCGCGCATCAACGGCCTCTCCTACTCGCAGTTCATGCACGGCCTCCAGCTCGCCGGGGTGGAGCTCGACCGTAAGGTCCTCGCCGATATGGCCGTCCGCGACGCCGATACCTTCCGACGCTTTGCCGACCGCGCCCGTGAGGCGCTGGCGGCCGGCTGAGCGACCAGACCGACCACCAGCATCGCCCCGGCGCCGCTCCAGCAGGAGGGCGCCTTTTTTATGACCATCACCAGCCACCACAACCAGAAGCTCAAGGAGTTTCGCAAGCTCCGCCAGCGCCGCCGCGAGCGCGAGCGCTCGGCCCGCTTCGTCGCCGAGGGCGAGGATCTCCTCACCGCCGCCGACGCCGCCGGGTGGCCCGCGCTCGAGCGCTTCTGCGTGACGGGGAGCGGGCTCGCGGGGGTGGAGGTCGAGCCGACCGCGCTCGCTTCGATCTCCGGCCTCGCCTCGGGAACGCGGACGCTGGCGGTCTACGAGGAGCGGTGGGCGTCGGACGCACCCGGGCCGCTGTGCGTGTACCTGCACGGGGTCAGCGACCCCGGCAACGTCGGCGCCGTGCTCCGCTCCGCCGCGGCGTTCGGGGCGTCGTGCGTCGCGCTCGGCCCCGGGAGCGCCGATCCCTACTCGCCCAAGGCGGTGCGCGCCTCGATGGGGGCGATCTTCGCGGTGCCGGTGGCGCGCGCGGCCGCGGATGTCGCTGCCCTGCCGGGGCACACGATCGCGCTGGTGGCGGGCGCGGGCGTTCCCCTCGCTGACGTGATGCCTTTTAACCACCGTATAGGTGGTCAAGAGGCGACACCCCCGGAGACAACGCTCCTGATCGGCGCCGAACGCGAGGGGTTGCCCGACGCGCTCGTCGCCCAGGCCGACCACGTCGCCCACATCCCCATCGCCACGCACTCGCTCAACGCCGCCATGGCCGCCACGGTGGCGCTCTACGAGCTGACTAGGATGCCGCGCGCATGATCGACCGGATCGGGGAAATAGAGGCCGAGGCGGAGGCGGCGATCTCGAGCGCCTCCACCACCACCGCGCTCGAGGAGATGAGAATCCGCTACCTCGGGCGCAAGGCGGAGCTCCCGAACATCCTCCGCGGCGTGGCCGGGCTCCCGCCCGAGCAGCGTGGGCCCACGGGCAAGGCGGCGAACCAGGCCCGCCAGGCCCTCGAGCAGCTCATCGACACCCGTGCCGGCGAGCTCGCCGCCACCGAGCTCGACGCAAAGCTCACCGGGGACCGCGTCGACGTCACCCTCCCCGGCGACCCGCTCCCCGCCGTCGGGCGCCTTCACCTCCTCACCGCGACGAGACGCGAAATCGAAGACGTCTTCATCGGTCTGGGCTTCAATATCGCCGAGGGCCCCGAGGTCGAGCTCGTCTACTACAACTTCGACGCCCTCAATCACGACCTCACCCACCCCGCCCGCGGGCGCACCGACACCTTCTACGTGGCGGATGACGTCGTCCTGCGTACCCACACCTCGCCGGTGCAGGTCCGCGCCATGGAGCTGGCGCCGCCGCCCATGTACATCATCGTCCCCGGCCGCGTCTACCGCCGCGACTCCGACGTCACCCACACCCCGGAGTTCCACCAGATCGAGGGGCTCGCGGTCGACACCGACGTGACCCTGGGCGACCTCAAGGGGACGCTCCTCACCTTCGCGCGCGCCATCTTCGGGGAGGAGCGCGAGGTGCGCCTGCGCCCGCACTTCTTCCCCTTCACCGAGCCGAGCGTCGAGGTCGACGTCTCGTGCTTCAACTGCGTCGACGGCGTCACCGCCGACGGTCAGCGCTGCCCGATCTGCAAGGGCACTGCGTGGATCGAGATCCTCGGCGCGGGGATGGTCGACCCCAACGTCTTCGGCTACGTGCGCGAGCACGGCTACGACCCCGAGCAGATCCAAGGATTCGCCTTCGGGATGGGGATCGAGCGCATCGCCATGCTCCGCCACGGGGTCCCCGACCTCAGGCTCCTGTACGAGAACGACGTCCGCGTCGTGGAGCAGTTCGGCTGATGCGCGTCCCCGTGGAATGGCTGCACGAGTACTGCCACCCGCCGCTCGAGGCGCGGGCGCTCGCCGACCGCCTGGCGATGACGGGCACCGAGGTCGAGCGCGTGGAGCGGTATGGGGTGGGGGCGCTCGAGAGGTTTGTGGTCGGGCGGGTGCTCGAGGCGGACCCGCACCCGAACGCCGATCGCCTGAGCGTGTGCCGCGTCGATGTCGGCGACAAGGAGCCGGCGCAGATCGTGTGCGGGGCACCCAACGTCCGGGCCGGGCAGACGGTGGCGGTGGCGCGCCCCGGCGCGGTGATGCCCGACGGGACGAAGCTCGAGGCCGCCAAGCTCCGCGGCCTCGAATCCCAGGGGATGATCCTCGCCGAGGACGAGGTGGCGATCGGGACCGAGCATGACGGGATCATGGTCCTGGAAGCGGGAGAGCCCGGTGCGCCCCTCGAAGGCGTCCTCCCCCTCGCCACCGACGTCCTCGAGCTCGAGATCACCCCGAACCGGCCCGACTGCCTGGCCATCTACGGCGTCGCGCGCGAGACCCACGCCGCCACCGGGGCGCCGCTCGCCAAGCCGCCCTGGAGCGAGGATCCGGGGACGCCGGGACCGGTCGAACAAGTGAGCGTCGAGGTCAGAGACCCCGACCTGTGCCCGCGCTTCACCGCCCGGGTGTTCGAGAACGTGAGCATCGGGCCCTCGCCTCCGTGGCTCAAGGCCCGGCTCATGGCCGCCGGCCAGCGCCCGATCTCCAATGTCGTCGACATCACCAACTACGTCATGCTCCTCGCCGGCCAGCCCCTGCACGCCTTCGACCTCGATCGGGTGTCGGGGGGAAAGCTCGTAGTCAGGCGCGCGCACGCGGGAGAGACCGTCGACACCCTCGACGGCCAGACGCGGACGCTCGATGCGGAGATGCTGGTCATCGACGACGCCGAGGGGCCGACCTCGATCGCCGGTGTCATGGGCGGCGCCCGCTCGGAGGTCTCGCACGAAACCACCCGCGTCCTCATGGAGGCGGCGAACTGGAACGGGCCCAACATCCACCGCACCTCGCTCGCCCTCGGGCTGCGCAGCGAGGCCTCGACGCGCTTCGAGAAGGGCCTCCAGCCCGAGCAGGCCATGGGCGGGCAGGCGGTGGCCACGCAGCTGATGATCGAGCTCGCCGGCGCCACCGTCGCCCCCGGCACCATCGATGTCGGCGGCCCGGGACCGCCGCCGCGGACGATCCGCCTGCGCGATGCGCGGGTGAGCGGGCTCCTCGGCGCCCCGATCCCCCGCGAGCGCTCGGCCGAGATCCTCACCGCGCTCGAGTTCGGGGTGGCCGAGGCCGACGACGGGCTCGATGTCACCGTGCCCTACTTCCGCCGGGGCGACGTGACCCGCGAGGCCGACCTGATCGAAGAGGTGGCGCGCATCGACGGCCTCGACAAGCTCCCCGCCACCCTGCCCTCGCGCCACGGCGCCGCGGGCCGGCTCACCCCCCGCCAGCGGAACCGCCGGCGCGCCGCCGATGCCCACACCGCCCAGGGCGCGCACGAGATCGTGGGCTGGAGCTTCGTCGCCCCCGACCTCGCCGAGCGCCTGCGGCTGGCGGAAGGCGACGAGCGCCGCCGCGCCGTCGTCCTCGAAAACCCGATGTCGGCCGACCAGTCGGTGCTGCGGACGACGCTGCTCGGCTCGCTCCTCGACGCGGTGAGATACAACCGCGCGCGGGGGACCGGAACGGTACGCATCTTCGAGTCGGGAGCGGTCTACCGCAAGCGCGAGGAACAGCTCCCCGACGAGCCCCACCACCTCGGCGCCCTGCTCACCGGCGCCGTCCGTCCCCCCACCTGGCGCGAGCCCAACCCGCGCACGGCCGACTTCTTCTCCGCCAAGGGCGCCCTCACGGCGCTGCTCGCCACCCTGCGTGTGCCCTTCACCGTGGAGCCCGCGGGCGAGCTCTTCCTCCATCCCGGCCGCAGCGCCGCCGTGCTCGTCGCGGAAACCCGCGTCGGCTGGCTCGGGGAGATTCATCCCCTCGTCGCGGCTCAATGGGACGTGAGCGAGATCATCGCCGGGTTCGAGCTCGACCTCGACGCCGTGGCCGAGGCGGCCATCGCCGGCGGCTTCCCCATGTACCGCGACGTCGCTACTTTCCCCGAGGTGCGCGAGGACCTTGCGGTGATCGTCCCCGACGACGTCCCCGCCGCCGAGGTGCTCGCCGTCGTCCGCCGCGCCGCCGGCCCGCTCCTCGCCGGGGCCGAGGTCTTCGACGTCTACCGCGACCCCGAGCGCGTGGGCGCCGGCAAGGTCTCGCTCGCACTCCGGCTCACCTTCGGCGGCCGGGATCGCACGCTGACCGACGAGGAGGTGGCCGAGCGCCGGGCCCAGATCGCGCGCGCCCTCGAGGCCGAGATCAAGGGGAGCATCCGTGCCGCCTAGGGTCTCGGTGCTCGGGGCGGCCGGGTTCGGCGGCGCGCTGGCGGCGCGGCTCCTCTATGCGCACCCGAGCTTCGAGCTCACCGCCGTCACCGCGCGCTCGGACGTCGGGCGCCGCCTCGACGACCTCTACCCCCGTCACCGGGTGCCGCTCGTCCTCGAGGAGCTCGATCTCGATCGCCACGGCGACGTCGACGCCGCCGTGGTCGCCTACCCCCACGGCGCCGCCGCCCCCGTCGTCTCGGCCCTGGTCGAGCGCGAGGTCCGGGTCGTCGACCTGAGCGCCGACTTCCGCCTGCGCGATCCCGAGGTCTACGGCGAGTGGTACCGCGAGCACCTCGCGCCGGAGCTCCTCGACAGTGCCGTATACGGCCTCCCCGAGCTCTACCGTGCGGCCCTGAAGGGCGCCGACCTCGTCGCCAACCCCGGCTGCTACCCGACGGCGGCCATCCTCGCTCTCGCCCCCCTCGCGCGCGCCGGCGTCCTCCAGGACGTGGTCATCGACGCCAAGTCGGGGGTGTCGGGCGCTGGGCGGGCGGCGACCGAGAAGACCCACTTCGTCGCCGTCGACGAGAACGTGAGCGCGTACAGCGTCCCGCGCCATCGCCACACGCCGGAGATCGAGCAGGAGCTGACGGCGCTCGGTGCAGGCGACGTCCGGATCACCTTCACCCCGCACCTCCTCCCCCTCGACCAGGGCGAGCTCGTCTCCTGCTACGTGACCCCGACCCGCGAGCTCCAGGCGCCCGAGCTGGAGGCGCTCTACCACGACGCCTACGCCGCAGAGCCCTTCGTCGAGCTCACCGAACGCCCCCCCGGCGTCCGCGACGTGCGGGAGAGCAACTTCTGCCGTATCTCCATCCACCGCGACGAGCGCACGGGCCGGGTCATCGTCTTCGGCGCCATCGACAACCTGTGGAAGGGCGCCGCCTCGCAGGCGGTCCAGAACCTCAACCTGATGTTCGGCCGGCCCGAAGGCGAGGGCATCTCGTGACCGCGAGCGGCTTCTTCTCCTCCCGCTGGGTCGACCGCCCCGAGCAGGTCACCGAGCTCGACAGCGGCCTGCCCAGGGGCTTCCGCGCCGCGGGCGTCGCGGCGGGGATCAAGGCGAGCGGCGCGCTCGACGTGGGGCTGATGGTGTGCGACGAGGCCGGGGTGACGAGCGCGGCGCGCTTCACCCGCTCGGGCGTGCTCGCCGCCCCCGTCCTCCTCACCATGGAGCGCTCGAAGCTGGCCGGGGTGCGCGCCGTCGTCGTCAACTCGGGGAACGCCAACGCCGCCACCGGCCGGCGCGGCCTCGACGACGCCGCCAAGATGCAGGGGGCGGGGGCCATGGCGGCGGGGATCAGCGAGGACACGGTGGCGGTCGCCTCCACCGGAGTGATCGGGGAGCCCATGCCCATGGACGCGGTGGTACGCGGGATCGCCGGGGCGGCGCGCTCGCTGCGCGCCGACGGCGAGCGCGACTTCGCGGCCGCGATCCAGACCACCGACGCCTTCGAGAAGCGCGCCTCGGTGTCGGTGACGCTCGATGGCGGCACCGTCACCATCAGCGCTCAGGCCAAGGGCGCGGGGATGATCTCTCCCGGCTTCGCCACCCTGCTGTGCTTCGCGCAGACCGACGCGGCGATGTCGCGGGAGACGTGCGACCTCCTGCTCGGCGTCACCGTCAAGCGCTCGTTCGAGCGCATCAGCGTCGACGGCCAGCTCTCGACCAACGACACGGTGATCCTCCAGGCGAGCGGCGCGTCGGGGGTCCGCATCGAGCCCGAGACCGACGACGAGCTCCACTTCGGGGAGGCCCTCGACGCCGTCCTGCGCCAGCTCGCGCTGCTCGTGGCGCGCGACGGCGAGGGAGCGCGGCGCGTCGGGCGCGTGGTCGTACGCGGCGGCAACCTCGAGGCCGCGGGCGCCGCCGCCCGCGCGGTGGCCAACTCGCCGCTCGTCAAGACCGCCCTCTACGGCGGTGACCCGAACTGGGGGCGGATCGCCCAGGCGGTGGGGATGGCGCTCCCGGGCACGGCGCCGCTCGAGCTCGACATCGCCATCGAGGGTGTGCCCGTGTGCGCTCGGGGCGGCGTCATCCCCTTCGACCACGCGGCGCTCGAGCAGGCGGTGGCGCGCGAGGAGGTCGAGTACGAGGTCGGCCTCCCGGGGGCGGGCGCGGAGACCGAGGTCTTCTTCTCCGCTCTCGGGCACGAGTACGTGACGATCAACGCGGAGTACACGACGTGAGGAGGCATCAGCGTGCGTGATGTCGCCACCCTCCTCGAGGCGCTGCCCTACATCCGCGAGTTCCACGGCAAGACGCTGGTCATCAAGTACGGCGGCGCCGCCATGACCGACCCGGCGCTGAAAGAGGAGTTCGCGCGCGACATCGCCATCCTCAAGTACGTGGGCATGAACCCGGTCATCGTCCACGGCGGCGGCCCCGAGATCACCAGCTACATGGAGCGCCTGAGCCTTCCCGTCGAGTTCGTCGACGGCCTCCGCGTGTCCGACGCGGCCACCGTCGAGGTCGCCAAGATGGTCCTCGTGGGCAAGGTCAACAAGGACATCGTCCTCCTCATCAACCGCCACGGCCAGCCCGCCGTGGGCCTGTGCGGTGACGACGGCCTGCTCTTCCGCGCCGCCCGCCAGCCGGCGCCGAGCGGCCAGGACATCGGCTTCGTGGGGCGCATCGAGCGCGTCGATGTCGACGTCCTCAACCATGTCGCCCAGGACTACGTCCCGGTGATCGCCAGCGTCGGCGCCGACCGCGAGGGCAACTCCTACAACATCAACGCCGACGAGGCCGCCGGCGCGGTGGCGAGTGCGCTGGGCGCCTACAAGATCGTCTTCCTGACCGACGTCTCGGGCTGGCTGCGCGACCCCTCCGATCCCGCCAGCGTGGTCTCCGAGACCACCGCCACCGAAGTCGAGGCCGAGCTCGCGAGCGTCGGAGGGGGGATGCGACCCAAGCTCGCCGCCTGCCTGGAGGCCATCCATGGGGGGGTGTCCTTCGCCCACATCGTCGACGGCCGCGTTCCGCACTCGCTCCTGCTCGAGCTCTTCACCGACGCCGGTCAGGGCACGAGGATCGGACCGGGGGCGTAGACGCGTGTCGTTGGAAGAGCTCCAGGCGCTCGAGCGCGCCCACGCCATCCCCACCTACGCGCGCAACCCGGTCGAGTTCGTGCGCGGCGCGGGCTGCCGGCTGTGGGACGCCGACGGCAACGAGTACCTCGACTTTCTCGCCGGCATCTCCGTCCTCAACGTCGGGCACTGCCATCCCCGGGTCGTCGCGGCCGTGTGCGAGCAGGCGGGGCGCCTGCTCCACGCCACCAACCTCTACTACACCGAGCCCGCCCTGAAGCTCTCCGCGCGCCTGGCCGAGAGCTCGCTGGGCGGCAAGGTCTTCCTCTGCAACTCGGGGGCTGAGGCCAACGAGGCGGCGATCAAGCTCGCACGCCGGGCGCGGCCCGGGGGAGAGGTGGTGGTGGTCGAGGACGCCTTTCACGGGCGCACCTACGGCGCCCTCTCCGCCACCCCCCAGGAGTCAAAGCAGGCCCCCTTCGCTCCGCTCGTGCCCGGGTTCGTCGTCGTCCCCAAGGATCCGGACGCGCTCGCGGCGGCGGTGAGCGAGCGCACCGCGGCGGTGTTGCTCGAGCCGATCCAGGGCGAGACGGGGATCAACGTCCTCTCCGACGAGCTCTTGCGGGCGGCCCGCGAGGCGTGCGACCGGGTCGGGGCCGCGCTCGTCTTCGACGAGATCCAGTGCGGGATGGGGCGGACGGGGACGCTCTGGGCCTACGAGCAGGTCGGCGTCACCCCCGACGCGATGACGAGCGCCAAGGGCCTCGGCGGGGGTCTCCCCATCGGCGCCCTGATCACCGGGGAACGGCTCGCCGACGTCTTCCAGCCCGGCGATCACGGTTCGACCTTCGCGGGCGGCCCCGTGGTCGGGTCGGCGGCGCTGGTGGCGCTCGAGATCTGCTCTGACCCCGCGTTGCTCTCGCGCGTGCGCACGCTCGGCTCGCGCTTGGAGGCGGGGCTGGCAACGCTGCCCTACGCGGCGCGCGTGCGGGGCCGCGGGCTCATGCTCGCGATCGACACCGTGCCCGGGGTGCTGGCGCCCGAGCTGGCGCGCCGCGCCCTGCTCGAGCAGCGGCTCGTGGTCAACGCCACCGGCCCCGGCACGATCCGCTTCCTCCCGCCCCTGGTGGCCCAGGAGGCCGACGTCGACGAGGCGCTCGCCCGGTTGGGGGCGCTGGCGTAGTTCCGCCCCCGGGGACAATCATCCGCCAAGTTGAACATCGAACGGATTCGCGATGACCCCGACCGGGACCGACCTCCTTCTACCCGACGAGACCACCCCCGGGGAGGTCATCGATGAGCTCCGCGCTCGGCTCTCCCTGCGCGAGGGCGAGACGAGCGAGCGCGACCGGCGCTTCTACGACACCTGCGACGGCCTCGTGCGTGCGGCGGGCCTGACCTTCGTGCACGAGTCCTCCCGTGCCGCGCTCGTCGCTCTCGACGGGGGTCAGGAGCAGGCGTCGATGGCCGCGCCGGAACCCCCCGAGCGGGTGACGGCGGCCGAGCTCGAGCCGGGCGCCCTGCGCGAGGCGCTGAAGGCGATCGTCGGCGTCCGCGCCCTCCTGCCCGTCGCCCGCGTCCATAGCACCCGGCATGCCTTCGGCGTGCTCGACCCGGGCGAGAAGACCGTCGTGCGCCTGGCCCTCGAAGAGCCGGTCGCGGTTGCCTCGCCGAACCGGCGGATCGCGCTCGCGCCGCGGATCCGCGTCACCGCGGTGCGCGGCTACGACAAGGAGCTCGCGCGCGTGCACGCGACGCTCGTCGCCGACCTCGGGCTCACGGTGGCGGGCCGCTCCGAGCTCGACGAGGCCATCCTCGCCTCGGGAGGGACACCCGGCGGGGTGTCGGCCAAGGTCGACGTCGCCCTCGCCAAGGATGAGCGCTCGGACGTCGCGGTGGCCTCGATCCTCAAGCGCCTGGCCGAGGTCATGGAGGCCAACCTCCCAGGGACCATCGCCGACACCGATCCCGAGTTCCTCCACGACTACCGGGTGGCCGTCCGCCGCTCGCGGGCGGTGATGCGCGAGCTCAAGCGCGTCTTCCCCCCCGAGCAGCTGGCGCGCTTCCGGGTCGAGCTGCGGTGGCTGCAGCAACTCACCGGGCCCGCCCGCGACCTCGACGTCTACGTGCTCGACTTCGACGAGCTGCGCTCGGGCCTCGAGGAGCCGGCGCGGTCAGACCTCGAGCCCCTGCTCCGGGTGCTCCGCGACCGGCGCGCCGTCGCTCATCGCGAGATGGTGTGGGCGCTGCGCTCAGAACGGGCGGCAGAGCTGAGCGCCCAGTGGCCGGCGTTCCTGCGCGGGCTCGTGACCCTGCCCGTGGAGGACCGCCCCGATGCCGTGCGCCCGATCGGCGAGCTCGCCGGAGAAAGGATCGCCAAGGTGTACCGGCGTATGGTCAAGATGGGGAGCGCGATCGACGACTCGAGCCCGGCCGAGTCGCTCCACGAGCTCCGCAAGCAGGGCAAGGAGCTCCGTTACCTGCTCGAGCTCTTCGGCCTCGCCCTCCATCCCGGCGATGTCGTCAAGCCTCTCGTGCGCTCGCTAAAAGCGCTCCAGGACACCCTCGGCCGCCACCAGGACCGAGAGGTCCAGACCGCCACCCTGCGCTCGTTCAGCGACGACGTCGCGACCCTCCCCGGCGGACCGGCCGCGCTCATGGCCATGGGAATCCTCATCGAGCACCTGGGCGAGGACGAGCGCGCCGCGCGGGCGGAGTTCGCCGAGCGCTTCGCCGCCTTCGCCGCCCCCGATCAACGCCGGCTGGTGAGGAAGACCTTCGGCGCATGAGCCGCGTGCTCGCGACCTACAACATCAAGGGCGGCGTCGGCAAGACCTCGGCGGCGGTCAACCTCGCGTATCTCGCCGCTCGCGGGGGCGCCTCGACGCTGCTCTGGGACCTCGACCAGCAGGGCGCCAGCACCTACCTGTTCCGCGTCCGCCCCAAGGTGCGCGGCGGGGTGCGAAAGCTCGTGCGCCGCAAGTCGGACGTCGAGCGCCTGATCAAGGGCACCGACTACGAGCGTCTCGACCTCCTCCCGGCGGATTTCTCCTACCGCCACATGGACCTCGCCCTCGACGCCGCCAAGCACTCGACCGATCGTCTCGCGCGCGTCCTCGAGCCCCTCCGCGGCGAGTACGACAACACCTTCCTCGACTGCCCGCCAAGCATCTCGCTCGTCTCCGAGAACGTCTTCGAGGCCGCCGACGCCCTACTCGTTCCCATCATCCCCGCGACCCTGTCCTCGCGGACCTTCGAGCAGCTCGAGGAGCTCGTCCGGGGCGGCCCGCAGGTCCTCGCCTTCTTCTCCATGGTCGAGGTGCGCAAGTCCTTGCACCGCGAGGTCATGGCCAGGCTGCGCGCCGCCCACGTGACCATGCTCGGCGCCGCGATCCCTTCCGCCGATGAGGTCGAGCGCATGGGGGTCGAGCGCGCCGTGGTCGCCGAGATCGCCCCCGGGAGCCGCGGGGCGCTGGCCTACGAGGCGCTGTGGTGGGACGTGCGCCGGCGGCTGGCGGCGGCTCAGCGCTCGATCCCGAGCTGAGGGCGCGGAGCGAGGAACACCGAGCGCACGCGGGCGCGGGCGTGCCGCGACGCCGAGGTGCCCGACATCGGGGGAGCGTCGAAGGCGAGCTCGGCCGCGGGCTTGGGCCTGCTGATCAGATATCCCTGGGCGAGGTCGCAGCCGAGGCTCGTGAGCATGTGCAGAGAGGCCTTGTCCTCGACCCCTTCGGCGACGACACGGAGGCCGAGCGTGTGGGCAAGCGCGATGGTGGCGCGGACGAGCGCCAGGTTGCGCCCGCCGTTGGCCGAGGTGAGGCCGACGATGAAGCTGCGGTCGAGCTTGAGCTCGCCCACCGGGAGGCTCGAGAGATAGGTGAGCGAGGTGAACCCGGCGCCGAAGTCGTCGACGGAGACGACGAGGCCGAGCCGGCGCAGGGCTTCGATGGCGGCGTTGGTGCGGTCGAAGTCCGCGATTGCCGTCGTCTCGGTGATCTCGAGGACGAGCGCGGCCGCCTCGAGGCCGTGGCGGTCAAGGGCCCGCGCCACCTCGTCGGGGAAGCCGGGATCGACGAGGTTGGTGGTCGAGACGTTGACCGAGACCGTCACGCGGCGCCCGGCGCCACGCCACTGCGCGCACTGCGCCAGCGCCTGGTCGAGGACGACTGCCGTGAGTGGCCCCATGAGACCGGCCTCCTCGGCGAGGGGGAGGAACTCGAGCGGCGCCACGAGCCCGAGGCGCGCGTGGGGCCAGCGGACGAGCGCTTCCACGGCGACGATCTCGCCGCTCACGAGGTCGAGCTGGGGCTGGTAGTGGAGTTCGAGCTCACACCGCTCGATCGCTCCCCGGAGCTCGTCCACCAGGGGCAGTCCGTGGCCGCCGTCGAGATCCTCGCGGTAGACGGCGTAGGGCTGCCCGGAGATCTTGGCTCGGTACATGGCGAGGTCGGCGCAGGCCATGATTCCCGCAGCGTCGACGGCGTCGTCGGGAACCAGGGCGATCCCGATGCTCGCGCTCAGCCTGGCCGTCACCGAGTCGATCAGGAAGGGCTCCTCGATCGCGGCGATGAGGCGCGCGGCGACCATCTCGGCACGATCGGCATCGGCGCCCACGAGCGCCACCGCGAACTCGTCGCCCCCGAGGCGGACGACGAGATCGGAGCTGCGCAGCGACTTCTTCAGGCGGGCGCCGAGCTGCCTGAGGAGCTCGTCGCCGGCAGGGTGCCCGAAGGAGTCGTTGACCTCCTTGAAGCGGTTCAGGTCG
>DASZKU010000068.1:0-17395 GCA_035552815.1 Solirubrobacteraceae bacterium
CGGTCGAACGTAAAGTTGCCTCGGCATAACCGCCAACGACGTTGCCCGCAACGTACCTGGCGGCGCGGGCTGAGCCGAGCGGGCCGAGGTTTTAGGGTCGCCGCCGCGTCGATGGTGATCCGGACGGGCGGGCGGTGGCGGTAGCCGCGCTTGAAGGCAACGTTACGCCCGCTATCCGGCAACAATGTCGCCCTCAACCAGTTGGAGGTAAGAAACCTCCCTGCCCGCGGCGCCCGCGCGCGCCCGCTACGCCCCCGGGTGGAGATCGAACTCGACCCCCGCGATCTCCACGTCGTCGCCCGACTCGAACCCCTGGGCCTCGAGGGCGCGGATCACCCCGATCCCGCGCAGGCGGCGCTCGAGGTGGGCGAGGGCCTCCTCGTTGTCGAGGTCGTAGCGGGCGAGGAGGCGCTCGACGCCGGGTCCGGTGACCCGGTAGCGGCGATCGTCGGTGCGCTCGACGCGGAAGTTCCTCCCCGTCCTCGGGCGGAAGACCTGGTGCTCGGCGAGCCCGCCGAGCGGCGGCAACGACGACGATGCCCCGGCCCCGGCCCCGGCCCCGGCCCCGGCCCCGGCCCCGGCCCCGGCCCCGGCACCGTCCACCACCGGCACGCGGCGCAGGAGCTCGCGCCGCAGCTCCTGAACTCCCGCGCCGCTCACCGAGGAGGTGACGAGCACGGGCACCTCCTCGCCCACCCGCGCTCGCCAGTCCACCGCCGCCGCGGCGGCGGCCTCGGGCCCGACGAGGTCGGCCTTGGAGAGCGCGAGGATGCGCGGCAATCCGGCGAGGCGCTGGTCGTGCAACGCGAGCTCGCGCTCCACCGTCTCGAAGTTCGCGACCGGGTCCGAGCCGTCGAGCGGAGCGGCGTCGAGGACGTGGACGAGCAGGCGGGTGCGCTCGACGTGGGCGAGGAACTCGTGTCCGAGGCCCGCCCCGGCGCTCGCGCCTTCGATCAGACCCGGGATGTCGGCGAGGACGAGCTGGCGATCCTCGCCCTCGAGCGTCCCCAGCACGGGCTCGAGCGTCGTGAAGGGATAGCCCGCCACCTTCGGCGTCGCCCGCGTCAGCCGCGCGAGGAGCGAGGACTTGCCGGCGTTGGGGAGGCCGACGAGGCCGACGTCGGCCAGGAGCTTCAAGCGGAGGGTGAGCCAGAACTCGTCCCCCGGGAGGCCGCGCTCGGCGAAGCGGGGGGTCTGATGGGTGGCGGTGGCGAAGCGCTTGTTGCCGCGGCCGCCGCTGCCCCCGCGCGCCACCGTGGCCCGCTGCCCGGGGGCGAGGAGGTCGTAGCGGGCTCCGTCCTCCTCGCGCACCGCCTCGGTTCCCGGGGGCAGGCGGATCTCGAGCGTCTCCCCGTCGGCGCCGTGGCGCAGCGCGCCCGAGCCGTGTCCTCCGCGCTGGGCCTTGAAGACCGCGCGGCGGCGGAAGGCCTGCAGGTCGCGGAGCGAGTCGTCGCATACGAGCACGACGTCACCCCCGCGCCCGCCGTCGCCGCCGTCGGGTCCGCCGCGGGGGACATGCGCCTCGCGGCGGAAGCTCAGGCAGCCGCCGCCGCCGGCGCCGGCCAAGAGGTGAATGCGCGCATGATCGCTGAGCATGTGATCATCCTGGCAGCTGGACGATTCCCGCGGCCGCCATAATGCGAGCGAGGATGGCGAGCGGCGGCGACAGCGGGAGCGATCCGGTTTTCCTGATCACGGGCGCCTCGAGCGGGATCGGTGCCGCCACGGCTCGCGCTGCCGCCAAGGGCGGCTACCGGCTCGTCCTCGCCGCGCGCAGCGAGGACCGGATCACTAATCTCGCCGAGGAGCTCGGCGGCCCCGACCGGGCGCTGGCCGTGCGCTGCGACGTCACCGAGTGGGACAACCAGCAGGCGATGGTGACGACCGCGCTCGAGCGCTTCGGCCGCCTCGACGTCGCCTTCGCCAACGCCGGCTTCGGCGCCGCCCGCGGGTTCCTCGAGGAGTCCCCCGAGCACTGGCGCTCGATGGTCCTCACCAACGTCTACGGCGCCGCGCTGACGATCAGGGCGACGATCCCCGCCCTCAAGCAGTCGCGCGGCCATCTCCTCCTCACCGGGTCCGTGGCCGGACGCCGCGCGCTCCCCGGCTCGCTGTACTCCGCCACCAAGTGGGCGGTGACGGGGATGGGCGAGTCCGCGCGCCAGGAGCTGAACGGCACCGGAGTCCGGGTGACGCTGATCGAGCCGGGGATGGTCGACACGCCGTTCTTCGACAACCCCGGAGAGGGGCGCCTGCACGCGCAGGACATCGCCCGGGTGGTGATGTTCGCCGTCTCTCAGCCCCCGCACGTCGATGTCAACGAGATCCTCGTCAGGCCCACGGCCCAGGAGGGCTGATGGGCGGCGATCCGCACCGCACCTGCGCGACGAGCCGACGTTGACGTCGAGCACGAGCGGGCGAGCCGCCCGCGCGGAAGCGTAGTGGTGGCCGAGTCCTCGTGACCGTGCATGCGCAGCTCGTGCTCGGCCAGGAATTTGGCCGTTGACGGTGCGATGGGACTGGCGCGAGCTCGCGGCGATCTTCGCCGGCGGCGCCCTCGGAGCGCTGGCGCGCGTAGGTCTGACGCTGGCCTTCCCGGATGCCACCGCGGGCTGGCCTTGGGCCGTGTTCGCCATCAACGTGTCCGGATCGTTCCTGCTCGGATACCTGGTGACCCGGCTCCAGGAGCGTCTGCCCCAGTCCACGTATCGCCGACCGCTCGCCGGCACCGGATTCTGCGGCGCGTACACCACGTTCTCGACGATGCAGGTGGAGCTCCTGAAGATGCTCGACCACCAGCGGTACGGTCTCGCCGCCGGATACGCAGCGACGAGCATCCTCGCCGGTTACCTCGCGGTGTGGACGGGCACGACCCTGGTGCGCCGAGTGCGGGTGATCCGGTGAGCATCGGGGTGTGGGTGGCAGTCGCGCTGCTCGGCGGAGTCGGAGCCGTGGCTCGCTTCGCGATCGACGGGGCGATCGGCGCCCGCGGGGGCCGCGAGTATCCGTTCGGGACGCTCGTCGTCAACGCGTCCGGTGCGTTCGTGCTCGGCGTCCTCACCGGACTGGCGCTGACCGGCAACGCCCTGCTCCTCGCCGGGACGGCGACGCTCGGCTCCTACACGACGTTCTCGACCTGGATGCTCGAGACGCACCGGCTGCGCGAAGACGCACGTTTCCGGCCCGCGCTCGCCAACATCGTCATCAGCCTCGCCATCGGTGTCGGCGCTGCCGCATTGGGGCGCATGATCGGAACGCGCATATGAACGACGACTGCCTCAAGCTCACCACCTACTTCGGCGAACGCGACCGGACCGGGGGCAGACTGCTCGCCGACGAGCTGCTCGACATCTACGGCGATCACCGCGTCCAGGCGAGCATATTGCTGCGCGGCGTCGAAGGGTTCGGACGCCTGCACCACCTCCACACCGATCGGCTGCTCTCGCTATCGGAGGATCTGCCCGTCGTCTCGATCGCGGTCGACAGCAAGGCGAGGATCGAAGCGGTGCTCGAGATCGTCATGGAGATCAAGCGCCGCGGCCTGGTCACGCTCGAGCGGGCGAGGCTCCTGTCGGGGGAGATCGCCGTGCCCGGCCTGACCGGCGAGCTCGGCGAGGAGAGCAAGCTCACGATCTACGTGGGACGCCAGGAGCGCGTCGGTCGCATGCCCGCCTTCGCCGCCGTCTGCGATCTCCTGTACCGGCGCGGGATCGCCGGGGCCACCGTGCTCCTCGGAGTCGACGGCACGAGCAACGGTCGACGCGCCCGGGCACGGTTCTTCTCCCGTAACGCAGACGTACCGATGATGATCATCGGCGTCGGCGCAACGGAGCGGATCGCTCAGGTCCTGACCGAGCTCGGCGGCCTGCTTCACGACCCGCTCTTGACCCTCGAGCGGGTGCGAGTGTGCAAGCGCAGTGGGCAGCGGCTCACTCAGCCCCATGAGCTTCCCGGGACCGATGAGCACGGGCTCGCGCTGTGGCAGAAGCTGATGGTCATCACCTCCGACAGCGCGATGTTCCGGGGCCGCCCGCTTCACCTCGAGATCACCCGCCGGCTACGCCAGTCCGACGCGGCCGGGGTCACGACCCTGCGCGGCATCTGGGGGTTCCGCGGAGATCGGCCGCCTCACGGCGACAAGCTATTCCAGGTCCGCCGCCACGTCCCGGTCGTGTCGATCGTGATCGACACGCCCGAGGAGATCGCCCGGTCGTTCGCGATCATCGACGAGGTGACCGCGGAGCACGGGTTGGTCACCAGCGAGGTGGTACCCGCGATGAGAGCCATGAGCGCCACCGACGCACGCGGTGGATTGCGGCTTGCGCGTCCCGATTACTAGTGGCCCCTCGCGGTCGTAGCATGCCGGCACCGACATCAACCGAGGAGGTGGCCGGAAATGAAGGTATGGCTCGAGGACTTCAAGCGGTTCCTGATGCAGGGGGACCTGGTGACGCTGGCGGTGGCCTTTGTCATCGGGGCCGCGTTCGGCGCCGTCGTCAAGGCGCTCGTCGCCGACATCATCACCCCGATCATCGCCCTCATCTTCGGCAAGCCCAATTTCGGCGCGCTCTCGTTCACCATCAATTCGAGCCACTTCCTCTACGGCGACTTCCTCAACGTCGCCTTCGCCTTCCTGACCACGGCCGCGGCGGTGTACTTCTTCGTCGTCAAGCCCTACGAGGGCGTCAAGGCGCGCCGCGCCGAGGGGGCGGACCCCGACGTCAAGGAGTGCCCCGAGTGCACGAGTGAGATCCCCATCAGGGCGCGCCGCTGCCCGCAGTGCACGGCGCAGCTGGCGACGACGTAGCTACTCGGCGTCGGCGGGCGCGATCGAGATCACGCGCCCGCGCCGGCCGGTGGTGAACTGCACCGTGCCGGGGGCCTTGGCGAAGATGGTGTCGTCCTTGCCGATTCCGGCGCCTGCTCCGGGACGAAAGCGCGTGCCGCGCTGGCGGACGATGATCTCCCCTCCGGTGACCTTCTGACCGGCGAAGACCTTGACACCGAGGCGCTGGGCGTTGGAGTCGCGGCCGTTCCGGCTCGAGCCGAGGCCTTTCTTATGAGCCATCTGAAGTCTCCTCGGAACTTGGTGCGGACGCGAGTTCGATGGAGTCGGCATGGACGTCGACTCCACCGCCAGCCGAACTCGCAAGGGAATCCGCTTTAGCGGATTTCCCGATCGCGCTGATGCGGATGCGCGTGAGCTCCTGGCGGTGGCCGGTGCGACGCTTGTAGCCGCGCTTGGGCTTGAACTTGACGATGCGGAGCTTGGGGCCGCGCTCGTGGGCGACGATGGTGGCGGTGACGGACACCGAGCCGAGGTCCTCGCCGTCGAGCACGTCATCGCCGTCGACGTAGAGCAGGGGCTGGAGGGTGACCTCCGCCCCCTCTTCGGCAGGCAGGCGCTCGACGAGGAGGGTCAGACCCTCCTCGACGCGGTACTGCTTGCCACCTGTTTTGACGATCGTATACATAGCTATTCGGATGCCGCCGGCGTGGTTTCCGCCCGGGCACCGGAACGGCGCCGTCCGCCTCTGCGGCCACGGCGCCGAGGCTTCGATTCTACGCCATCGTCGTCGGGGCCGTTCTCGGGGGGCCCGCCGTCGGCGTCGCGCTCGGGCTCGGGCTCGGGGTCGCCGACGAGCGAGGCCACGGCGGCGGTACGTCCGACCTCATCGATGCGGACGAGCCGCTTGCTCCCGACGTGACGCCCGGCGCCCTTGACGGAGATGATGTAGCCGTCGACCTTGGCGACGGCATCGCCGGGGCTGTACATGTGCGGCTCGACGATCTCCACGTGGACCTCGTCGCCCTCGTGGAAGGGCAGGGCGCGCTCGAGCACCTGCTCGCGGTCACCCTCGAGGAGGACGTTGAAGTGCTCGAGCGGGAGTCCCTCGGAGCCCTCGAAGTGGAACCACTTGCCCGTCTCCTCCTCGATCGCGTGGAGGACGCGGGCGTCGTTACCGATGATCTCAGCGCTCACCCGCGGATTCATCTGGATCAGGAAGGCCTCGGCCTCGCGCTCCTTGGCGAGCTCGCGCAGCTTGCGCTCGAACTCGATGGCCAGGGTCTCCTCGGACTTGATCACGCCCTCGCCGTGGCACGTCGGGCACGGGCGGGTCATGATCTCGCGCACGCCGTCGGTGACGTTCTGGCGCGTCATCTCGACGAGGCCGAGGGGCGAGATCTCGACCACGAAGGTCTTCGTCCGGTCCTCGTCGAGCGCCTTGCGCAGGGTCTTGAGGACGGCCTCGCGGTTGCGTGAGCGGGCCATGTCGATGAAGTCGATGACGATGATGCCGCCGATGTCGCGCAGGCGCAGCTGGCTGACCACCGCGTCGGCCGCTTCGAGGTTGGTCTTGGTGATCGTGTCCTCGAGGCGAGCGCCCTTGCCGCGCCCGATGAAGCTCCCCGAGTTGACGTCGATGACGGTGAGCGCCTCGGCGTAGTCGATGACCAGGTAGCCGCCGCTCGGGAGGTCGACGCGGCGCGAGAGCGTGGAATCGAGCACCTCGTCGACTCCGAAGGCCTGGAGCATCGGCGTCTCCTCCTCCCACAGCTCCACGCGGTCGACGAGCTCGGGTGCGGTGCGGGTGAAGAACGACACCAGGCGGTGGTGCTGCTTGGGATCGTCGACGATGGCGCGCTCGAAGTGCTCGGAGTAGATGTCGCGCACGACGCGGACCGAGAGGTCCGCCTCCTGGAAGACGAGCGCGGGCGCGGGCGTCTCCGCCACGCGCTTCTGGAGCACCTCGCCGAGCTTGAACAGGTACTGGAGCTCGCGTTCGAGGTCGGCGCGGGTGGCGCCGTGGGCCGCGGTGCGGATGATGGCGCCGGCGCCCTTGAGGTCGAGCTTGGCCGCCTGCTTGCGCAGGCGCTCGCGCTCGGCTTCGTCGAGCCGGCGGGAGACGCCCACGCCCTCGCCGAAGGGGGCGTAGACCATGTAGCGACCGGCGATGGCCAGGTCCATGGAGAGGCGCGCGCCCTTGGTCTTGAGCGGGTCCTTGACGACCTGGACGACGACGTCCTGCCCGGGCTTGAGCATGTCGGTGATGTTCCTGCCCTCGCGGCTCGAGCCGCGGCCGCGCCGCGGGGCCTCGACGCCGGGGAGGACGATCTCGTCGACGTGGAGGAAGCCGTTCTTCTCGAGTCCGATGTCGACGAAGGCGGCTTCGAGGCCGGCGAGGACATTGTCGACGCGGCCCTTGTAGATGTTGCCGACGATGGAGCGGTTGCCGCGGCGCTCGAGGTAGAGCTCGGCGACCTGGTAGCCGGCGGCCGGCCGGGTGATCTTACGGCGACGACGAGTGGAAGGCTTGCGCGGGGCGACGGTGCCCGTCGCCTCTAGTAGCGCGACGCGGGTCTCCCCGCGATTGACGCTGACCAGCACTTGCTTCTTCAATTGTGTGTCTCAGTCCTTTGGTTAAGAAAGTAAGGCCCGGCCCTTCCCGGCAGACGCAATCCGTGCCTGGATGTGGATCGACTGCAGGAGGCCAAGGGCGATGAACGTAACGAGGACCGACGAGCCGCCGTAGCTCATGAGCGGGAGCGGGACGCCGGTGATCGGCATGATTCCGATCGTCATGCCGACGTTCACGAAGACCTGGAACATCAGCATCCCGAGGATGCCGGCGGCGATCAGGGCGCCGTACAGGTTTTTGGCCATCGTGAGAATACGTAGTGCCCTCCATATAAGCAGGGCGTAGAGCAGGAGGACAAGCGCCGCTCCCGCGAAGCCGTAGCCCTCCCCGACCACGGCGAAGATAAAGTCGGTCTGCGGCTCGGGGAGATAGCCGAGCGTGGTCTGGGTCGCGTTGGCGACTCCGGTGCCCGATTTCTGGCCCGAGCCGATGGCAATGATCGACTGGTTGATCTGGTACGTCTGACTGCGGGGATTGGCCGACGGGTGCAGGAAGCCCGTCAGGCGCTGGACCTGATAGGGCTTGAGCACGTGCACGCCGAGGCCGGGTGCGACGACGAGGACCATGACGACGGCGGTGACGAACAGCGCGGCCAGGGCCGTGAGCTGCTTCCACGAGGTCCCGGCGAAGAAGAGCATGGTGAGCGAGATGGCCACGAAGGCGAGCGCCGTTCCCAGGTCGGGCTGGGCGATGACGAGCAGCGCCGGCCCGAGGGCGAGGAGCATGATCCGCGCCGTGGTCTGGCGCTCGTGCAGGCGGCGGGCGCGATCGACCGCGAAGGCCGCCAGGGAGACGATGAGCAGGACCTTGGCGAGCTCGGAGGGCTGCACCTGGATGAAGGGGAAGGGAATCCGGCGCTGTGCCCCCAGGGTGGGGGGCGCGAAGGCGAAGACGGCGATGTTGGTGACGATGAGGACGGCGTAGAGGCCGTAGCGGTACTCGCGCAGCCGGGTGTAGTCGATGCGCGCCAGCGCCACGGCGATGATCGCCCCCACCACCGCGTACGCCGCCTGACGATCCGAGAAGCTGCCCCCGAAGGCGCTGCGCAGGGTGAGGACCGAGAACACCACGAGACCGATGGCGGCGAGCGCGAGAAGCGGGTCGAAGAGGAAGATCGCCCGCGGGCGGATCTCCGAGGTGTCCGGGGTCGCGCGGTGGAGGTGGGTGGTGAGGCTCACAGCGTCTTCGAGGTTCCGGCGATGTAGGCGCCCGGCTTGCCCATGAACCACTGCGAGAGGATCTGCCGCGCCACCGGCGCCGCCGCCACGGCGCCGAACCCGCCCTTCTCGACGGTGACGACCACGGTGATGGGCTTGGTCGTGGCCGTCGCGGGGACGAAGCACGCGTACCACGCCTGGTCGAGCTGGTTGTTGTGCTGCGCCGTTCCCGTCTTGCCGTAGACCTGCTCGGGGAAGCTCCCCATCACCGCCGCCGAGGTCCCGCCCGGGGCGGACGCCGCCTCGCGCAGGCCGGTGCGGATGGCATCGAGGTAGGCCGGGTTGATGGTGATGTGGCGCGAGGCGGGCGGGTCGATGTTCTGGAGGACCTTGTCGCCGATGTTGTTCTCGACCTGGAGGCCGATGTGGGGGCGCACGATCGTGCCCCCGTTGGCGATCGCCGAATAGGCGACGGCGAGCTGGAGCGGGGTGACGAGGACGTCGCCCTGGCCGACGGCGAGGTTGACGTTGTCGCCCACCGTCCACGGCCCCGGGTAGGCGATCGTGCAGCACCCGGTGTGATGCTTCTTCTCGTACTGCTTCTCGACCTGGGAGATCGCCGCCCGCCACTTGGGGTCGGGAAGGTTCCCCGAGGCCTCGTAGGGGAGATCGATCCCCGTTGACTGGCCGATCCCGAACAGGCGCGCCCACTGCTGGAGCGGCCCGCCGAGGGGATGGCCGACGGGGTTGACGTTGAGCTTGGCGCCGAGGTTGTAGAAGAAGACGTCGTCGGAGACCCGGATCGCGTTCACCAGATCGAGGCTGCCGTTGGCGACATTGCCCGAGTTGTGCAGGCACAACCCGCCTTGGGAGAAGCAGTACTGGCCGGTGTCGTCGTAGGTGTCGGAGAGATTCCAGACGCCGCTCTCCAGAGCGGCGGTGGCGGTGATGGGCTTGAACGTCGAGCCCGTCGGATACAGGCCGTCGACGGCGCGGTTGTTGAGGGGATCGCCGCTCGTGGCGCTGATCAGCCCGTTGTATGTCGACTGCGAGATCGGCTTGGTGAAGATGTTCGGGTCATACGAGGGCAGCGACCCCATCGCGTAGATCTGGCCGTTCTGCGGGTCCATGGCCACGAACGCGCCCCCGGGGCCGGCGCCGGCGTTGCTGGCGATCGACTGGGCCAGGGACGCCTGCCCGGCCTGCTGGAGCTTGAGGTCCAGCGAGGTCTTCAGCGTGTTGCCGGCGACGGCGGCCTTCTGGGGGAGGACCTTGATCGGGTTCCCGAGCGAATCGACCTCGACCCGCTCGGCCCCGTCGACCCCGCGCAGGTACCGGTCGTAGTAGTACTCGAGGCCGGTCTGACCGACGATCGAGCTCTGGGGCAGTCCCGCGAACTGTCGGAGCTTGACCTCGGCGGAGTTGAGCGGACCGACCGTCCCGAGCACCTGGGCGGCGAGCGTCTTGTACGGATACGAGGTCAGGTAGACCTGCTGCTCGTTCACCCCCGGGAAGCTGGCGTGGCGCTCCTTGAGGTAGAAGAGGACGTCCTGCTTGACGTCGGTGGCGATGGTGGCGTCGTTGTAGGAAAGCTGGTAGACGGCCTGGGCGACATCGCAGGCGACGAGCGGGATCCGCAGGTGGTTGGTCACCTGCACGCTCTGACCGTTCTTCGTCTTGTAGCCGATCACCTTGCAGTTCTGGCGGGCGGTGCTGATCCCGAGCACTCCCGCGAGCCGGCGGTAGAGCGCCCGGTCGGCGGCGGGGGGCGAGCGGAGCTCGGCGATCGTCGGTTCCTTGACGGGGACGGGAAGCTGGGTGGGCACGATCTGCACGGCGATCGCCGGCCTGCTCTGCACGAGGGTGGCCCCGTTGCGGTCGACGATCTTGCCCCGCGGTGCCGCGACGAGCACCTTACGGGTGCGGTTCTGCTTGGCCTGGGCCACGTACTGGTTCCCGGAGAGCACCTGCAGGAACCACAGGCGGAAGAGGATGATCGCGAACATCGTCAGCGCGAACCCACCGAGCAGCGTCACCCGCAGCGCGAGCTGGGGCGTGAGCGGCGGCCGCCGGTCATCGGGGAGCTGGGGCTGGATCATCGCGTCACCGAGCGCACGGACCCACCCAGGCCCTCGGAGGGACGCTTGAGCGGGCTGAGCCCGCCCGTCGTGTAGCGCCGGCGCCGGCGCCGGCGCGGATCTTCGGGCAGGGCCGGGTTCAGGGCCCGGCGCACGAGCGCGTACACGGGCAGGGCGATCAGCGAGTTGACGAGCACGGTGAGGAGGATCTGCTGGAGGAGGAGGAGGCTCACCGGGGCGTCGACCCCGAGGAGAAACTGGATGATCGCCATCCCGATGCCCGCCACCGCCGTGGCGGCGGCGCCCACCCCGAGAGGAATGAGCTCGTGGGCGGGATCGCGGAGCTCACGCAGCCGCCCCGACCAGTAGCCGATGACGATGTAGAGCAGCGAGGTGATGCCGAGGGTCTGCACGAGCATCATGTCCACGAGCAGCCCCATCCCGAAGCCCACCGTCGCCCCGATCATCGATCCCGCGAGGAGACCGACGGACATGACCACGAGCGGCGAGAGGTCGGCGCTCACCCCGAAGATGGAGATCTGCGACACCGCCGCGACCTGGATGACGACGGCGATGAAGCCGACCGCGAGCACGCGGAAGACGAAGCTCGGAGAGACGTTCACGGTACGGTGGAGGCGCTCGTCGTGCCCGGGTGGGGCCTGGTCAGGACCTCGACGACGTCGAGATGGCGGAGATCGACGGCGGGGGTCACCTGGACCTGTCCCGAGCTCGCCAGCGTCACCTGGTTGGCGTTCGAGACGGTGCCGATGGGGATGTTCGCCGGGTAGAGGTCCTGGTACTTGCCGAGGCGAAAGCCGGCCGTGACGACGAGCTGGCCGGGCTGGATGTTGGCCTGGTGGGGCAGGTCGGAGAGCACGAGCTCGGTGGGGTTCCCGACCGAGGGCTGGAGGATGCCGCGATCGCCGACCCCGTCCTGGACCTCGGCCGCGACCTCGATCGTGTGGTTGGTGATGAGCGTCACCCACGAGGCGCCCGGGGTGACGTCGGAGACGACGCCGACGAGGCCGTCCTGACCGATCACCGGCTGATTGGCGTGCACGCCCGACGAGGAGCCTGCGTCGATCTCGATCTGGTCGTACCACAGCGACGGGTCGCTGCCGATCACGTCGGCCGCGACCTGGCGATAGGCGCTCACGCCGATCGTCTGATTGAGGCTGATGAGCTTGCTGAGCTGGGCGTTCTTGATCTCGGCGCCCTTGAGCTGGGCCATCTCCGCCGTGAGCCTCTGCACGCGGGTCTGGAGCCGCGCCACCTGAGACTTGGCGTGAAAGGTCGAGGAGAAGAAGCCGGCGATATCGCGCACGGGCGTGAGCACGGTGCTCGCCCCCTTCTGGATCGGGGAGAGGACGGTGACGATCCCTCGTTGCACGCTGTGCAACGGGCCGCTGGTAGCTTCGCCGAAGTACGAGCTGAGGAGGATCAGGGCAACGACGACGAGGAGCGCGAGAACCGCGCGCCGCCGGCGGACTTGCTTGTCATGCACGTGGGGATTGTCTCCAAGGTTGCGCTCCGAAGCGCCCGACAGTACCGGGACGGACCCTAGTAGCGTCGACGGCGGTTACGTGAATTCTTGTGTGAGCGGTGAATCGCTTCGAACTCCTCGAGCGACCTTCCGGAACCGACCGCCACGCAGGTGAGCGGTGACTCCGCCAGGTGCGCCGGCATCTGCGTCTCGTGGCGCAGACGCTCTTCGATCCCCTGTAGCAGCGAACCGCCTCCCGCGAGCATGATACCCCGATCCATGATGTCGGAGGCGAGCTCGGGGGGCGTGCGGTCGAGGGTCTCCTTGACCGCGTCGATGATCTGCGAGACCGGCTCCTCGAGCGCTCCCCGGATCTCCTCGCTGGTCAGGACCACCGTCTTGGGAAGCCCCGAGACCATGTCGCGCCCGCGGATCTCGGCCTGGACCTCCTCGTCCATCGGGAAGGCGGAGCCGATCTCGAGCTTGACCTCCTCGGCCGTCTGCTGGCCGATGAGGAGTTTGTACTCGCGCTTGACGTAGTTGATGATCGCCTCGTCGAGCTCGTCGCCGCCGATGCGGATGGACTGTGAGACGACGATGCCGCCGAGCGAGATCACCGCGACCTCGCTCGTGCCGCCGCCGATGTCGACGACCATCGAGCCGGTCGGCTCTCCCACGGGGAGCCCGGCGCCGATCGCCGCCGCCATCGGCTCCTCGATCAGGTAGGCCTGGCGGGCGCCCGCGGACCGGCACGCCTCCTCGACCGCGCGCTTCTCGACCCCGGTCACGCCCGAGGGCACGCACACCACCACGCGCGGGTGCGCCCACCGGTTCTGGTGCACCTTCTGGATGAAGTGGCGCAGCATCTCCTCGGTGACCTCGAAGTCGGCGATGACGCCGTCCTTGAGCGGCCGGATCGCCGAGATCGTGCCCGGCGTGCGCCCGAGCATGCGCTTGGCCTCGATGCCCACGGCGTGGACCTCGCCGGTGCGGGAATCGACGGCGACCACGCTCGGTTCGGAGAGGACGATCCCGCGACCGCGCACGTAGACGAGCGTGTTCGCGGTGCCGAGATCCACGGCCATATCGCGGCCGCCGAAACCGGTCATGTACGTAAAGAGGCCCATGCGTATCTAAGAGGTCGAAGCGCTGAAGAGGGCCGGCGAAGTTTGGTGGTGGCGCGGCGCCGCCTGGCCCATCCGCAGTCCAGTGTATCGAAGAGCCCTAGGGCGACCAGACCTCCCCGCGGGGAGAAAAATAGCTGGAAAATATGTAAAGCAGAGCGCTCCACTCAGGTCTCCCCCAGGACCTCGGGAGCGAGCTCGAGCAGCGTCGCCACGGGCAGTCCGACGACGTTCAGATAGTCCCCTTCGATGCTCCTGACGAGGGCCGCGCCGCGCCCCTGAATCGCGTAGCCGCCGGCGCGACCCGACCACTCGCCGGTGGCCACGTACCACTCCACCAGCGCCTCGTCGAGGGCCCGGAACTCGACCACCGTCGTGCTCACCGCGGTGCGGACGCGAGACCCCTGGATCAGGGTCATCCCGCTGAGCACCGCGTGCCGGTGCCCGGAAAGGGCGCCGAGCGTTGCCCGCGCCTCCTCGAGGTCGGCGGGCTTGCCGTAGATCCGCCCGCCCAGGGTGACGATGGTGTCGACGCCGAGCACCAGCGCCTCGCCGGCCCCGGGGGCGATCGCCGCCGCCTTGCGGTAGGCGTTCTCGGCCGCGACCTCGTGCGGCGGCCCTGCCTCGAGCTCGTCGACGTCGGCGACCCGGACCTCGAAGGCGATCCCCAGCTGCTCGAGGATGGCGCGCCGCTGCGGCGAGCGCGAGGCGAGGATCAGTCCCGGTCGGGAAAGAACAGCCCGATCTCCCGCGCGGCCGACTCGGGGGAGTCCGACCCATGGACCATGTTCTCCCCCACCTCGACGGCGTAGTCGCCGCGGATCGACCCCGGCGCCGCCTGGAGCGGATCGGTCGCGCCGATCACCTGGCGCGCCGCGGCGATCGCCTGCTCCCCCTCGAGCACGAGCGCGACCAGGGGCCCGGAGGTGATGAACTCCACCAGGCCCTCGAAGAACGGCTTGCCCTGATGCTCGGCGTAGTGCCGCTCGGCCAGCTCGGGCGTCATCGTCAACAGGTCGAGGGCGAGGAGGCGCAGGCCCTTGCGCTCGAAGCGGGCGATGATGGCGCCGGTCAGCCCACGTGCGAAGGCGTCGGGCTTGACGAGGATCAGGGTCTGCTGCATGGGGTCTCAGGATCTCCTGGGTCGAAAGGTGGAAGCGCCCACGGTACCCGGAGCCGGCCGCGGGGGTACATGACACCGCGCGAGCTCGTGCCGGCTCGGAGGCTGAGCCGCCTCAGGCGGATCAGCCCGGAGCCGGCCGCGGGAGTACATGACACCGCGCGAGCCCGTGCCGGCTCGGAGGCTGAGGCGGATCAGCCCGGGAACGGCTCGGCGGGGGCTTCTTCGCGGCGCCGGCGCGCGCGCCGGGGCTGCGGGGCGCCGATGTTGACCTCGGCCTCGCAGAACGGGCAGATCTTCCAGCTCGGATCGAGCGGCCGTCCGCAGGCGATGCACGGATCCTTGAGCTTGCGCATGCAGCTCGGGCAGCGCAGGAAGTCCTTCTCGACTTCGTAGTCGCAGTGCGGACAGAGCTGGTAGCCGAGCTGGGCGAGCCGGGCCTCGGCGGCCTGCATCTCGAGCTCGCGCTCGCGCACGTCGTCGAGATACTCGGGCGGGCGGACGATCATGTAGATGATCGTCCCCACGAAGGGGAAGAACGAGGCCACGGTGGCGCAGCCGATGAGCATCGGATCGGCGATCCGGCGCCGGGCGTCCGCGTAGGTCCAGTACACGAGGGCCAGCCAGATCACGACGAGGAAGACGATCAGCAGGTTGATCGCGGTGTTGACACCGCTGTTGCTGATGCCGAAGACGGCAAGCGCAGCCATTGTGAGCGGCGAGTTTAGTGGTCGCGGTGGTCGGACGGTGCAAAAACGCCTACAGGAAGGCCCGACCGAAGAGATAACCGATCCCGAAGAAGACGAGGATGACCACGGCCACGATCAGCGCGACCAGGCCGATCATGGTCAGGAACCTGGGATTTCCGTCGGGTTCGGGCTCGGTCACAGGATCGAGGCGCGGCGCGAGGCGGGCGTCTTGCGCAGGAGATCGGCGACCAGGTAGATCGATCCCGTCGCCACCACGACGCCATCGCTCCCGGCCAGGGTCCGTGCCCGCTCGAGCGCCGCGCGCGGGTCGCGCACGAGCTCCGCGGGCGGCCCGCCGATCTGGCGAATCAACGACTGCAGCGTGGGCGGGGGCAGGGCGCGCGGGTTCTGGCTGCTGGTGAGGACCACGGCCTGGCACGCGGGCAGGAGGGTGGCGAGCATGCTCGCCGCGTCCTTGTCGTCGAGGATCGAGACCACGGCGACGGTGCGCCGCCCGGCGGCGATCTCGGGCAGCGACTCGGCCAGGGCGGCGATGCCGTCCGGGTTGTGGGCGCCGTCGAGGAGGGTGAGCGGGTCGTGGTCGACGACCTGGAGCCGGCCGGGGACCCGGACCTCGGCGGCGGCCGCGGCCACGAGCTCGGGCTCGAGCGCCCCCAGGTACGCCTCGGCCGCCGCCCGCGCGACAGCGAAGTTGCGCCGCTGGAAGACGCCGAGCGGCCCCACCGCCACCCCGGGGTCATCGGGCGCCTGCACGATCCGCGCGCCCTCGCGCTCGGCCACCGCGCGTGCCTCGGCCTCGGCGTCGGGATGCAGGCGGGGGCCGAGGACGAGCACGCCCCCCGGCTGCACGACGGCGAGCTTCTCGCGGGCGATGTCGGCGATCGTCGGTCCGAGCCACCGCGTGTGCTCGAGCCCCACGCTCGTGAGCACCTGGACCTTGGAGGGGATCACGTTGGTGGCGTCGTAGCGCCCGCCGAGGCCGGCCTCGACGACCGCCACCTCGATGCCGCGCGCGGCGAGCTCGGAGTAGGCCGCCGCCGTGAGCGCCTCGAACTGGGTGACGCGGTCGGCGCCCCGGGCGGCGTGGTCGACGAGCTCGGCGGCCCGGGCGGCGCGCTGGACCGAGGCGGCGAAGGCCCGCGGCTCCAGGTCGGCGTCGCCGATCCTGATCCGCTCCCAGTAGTGGCCGAGGTGGGGTGAGAGGTAGGTGCCCGTGCGCACGCCGTGGCGCTCGAGGATGGCGGCGGTCATCCGCGTCGTCGAGGACTTCCCGTTCGTCCCCACCACGTGGATCGAGCCGAACTTGCCCTGGGGGTGGCCGAGCGCGGTCATGAGCCGGCGCATGCGCTCGAGGCCGAAGTTCATGCCGAAGAGCTCGAGCGAGAGCAGGTAGCGCTCGGCCTCCTCGGGAGTCCACGGCGTACTCATAGCGCCTCGAGCTCCGCGCGCAGGCGCGCGAGCTTCTCGCGCTCGGCGGCGACGACGTGCTCGGGAGCCTTGGCGACGAAGCCCTGGTTGGCGAGCTTGGCCTCCGCCCGCGCGATCTCGGCCTCGAGCTTGGCGCGCTCGGCCGCGCGCTTCTTCTCGGCCGCCCCGGGGTCGAGCTCGTCGGTGGGGAGGATCTCGATCGCGCCTCCGGGTACCGCCACCGAGGCCACGGGATCACCGCCGTCGGGTGAGAAGGCCAGGCGCGCCAGGCGCTCGACCTGCCCCGCGGTGTCCTCGTAGCCGCCGGCGGCCAGGCGGGCGGGGATGATCGCCCCGGCCTTGACCTCGGACACCGCCCGCCAGCCACGGATCGCCTGGACGGCGGCGATGGTGCGCTCGAGCGCCGCCTCGGCCTCCTCGTCGATCGTCTCGGGCGGGCTCTCGATGCCGGCGGCGAGCAGGCCCTCGACGCCCGGGATGTGGGCGTAGATCTCCTCGGTCACGAAGGGAATGATCGGGTGGGCGAGGGACACCGTCTCCACGAGCACGTGGAGCAGGGTGAGCTCGGCGTCGGAGTCGTGGTCGCGCAGGCGCGGCTTGACGAGCTCGAGATACCAGTCGCAGAGCTCGCCATAGACGAAGTCGTAGAGCGCGAGCGCCGCGTGGGAGAAGTCGTAGCGCTCGATCCGTCCCCGCACCTCGGCCTTGGCCCGGGCCAGGCGCGAGATGATCCAGCGGTCCTCGACCGCGCTCGAGGCGACCGGCCCCGGGCGCGCGCCCGGCTCGATGCCCAGGAGGATGAGGCGGGCGGCGTTCCACAGCTTATTGGTGAGCTGCTGGCCCTGGAGGACCTTCTCCTCGCTGAAGCGGACGT
>DASZKU010000069.1:0-2477 GCA_035552815.1 Solirubrobacteraceae bacterium
GCCATCCGCTCGGGCACGGCCTCGATCACGAAATCCACGTCACCGAAGCCCGAGTAGTCGGTCGTCCCGGTGATGAGCCCCAGCCGCCGTTCGAGCTCGGCGGGGTCGAGCTTGCCCGCATCCACGCGGCCCTGCCACAGTGAGCGAGCCTTCTCGAGCCCAAGATCGACGAACTTCTGATCGACGTCCTTGAGCACGACGGGAATCTCGGCGTTGGCGATCGTCTGCGCGATCTCCCCACCCATCGTGCCCGCGCCGACGACGGCAGCCTTGAAGACGAACATGGGCTCTGGAGTCTAATGCGCGGCGACGGGCGGGCCCACTCGACAGACCCGCAATACTGGAGCAATGCCGCCGATCTCCCGTGGCTTTCTCGGCCGCCGGCGCCGGGACATCGATCCCGCGCGGATCCCACCGGGCCAGTACGTCGTCAACGACTTTCCCGTCCTGTCCGCCGGCCCGACCCCGCGAACTCCGCTCGAGGACTGGAGCTTCACGATCCAGGGAAAGGTCGATACGGCTACGACCTGGCGCTGGGAGGAATTTCTCGCCCTGCCGGCCGAGACGATCACTCGCGATATCCACTGCGTGACGAAGTGGTCCAAGCTCGACACGGGCTGGACCGGCGTGTCCGTCGACACCCTGCTCGCCGGCCTCGAGACGCAGTCGCGCTACGTCACCGCCTTCTGCGACGGCGGCTACACGACCAACCTGCCGCTCGAGGACCTCACCGGCGGTCGCGCCTGGGTCGCCTATCGGTTCGACGGCGAGCCCCTGCACCCCGAGCACGGCGGCCCGGCCCGCCTGCTGGTGCCCCACCTGTACTTCTGGAAGAGCGCGAAATGGGTGCGCGGCCTGACGCTGACGGCGAGCGACGAGCCCGGCTTCTGGGAGGTCGCGGGTTACCACAACCGAGGGGACCCGTGGAAAGAGCAGCGCTACTGGAACGATTGACCCCCGATCGGGCGCCGATCGTGTGGCGGACCGCGACCGTCCGCGAGATCGTCCGCGAGACCACGCACGCGAAGACGATCGTGCTCGACGTGCCCGACTGGCCCGGGCACCTGGCCGGACAGCACGTCGACCTGCGCCTGACCGCAGAGGACGGCTACCAGGCCGAGCGCTCGTACTCGATCGCCTCCGCGCCCGAGAGCCCGGGCCTGTCCCTGACAGTGGAGCTCTTCGAGGATGGCGAGGTCTCTCCCTACCTCGTCGGTGAGCTCCAGGTCGGCGACCAGTTCGAGCTCCGGGGCCCGGTCGGGGGCTACTTCGTCTGGCGCGTCCCGGACGGCGGCCCACTCCTCCTGCTCGCGGGCGGCTCGGGCCTCGTCCCCCTGATGGCGATGCTGCGACACCACGCCGCTCAGCACAGCGACGTGGCGGCCCGGATCCTCGTGTCCTCGCGCCGCTTCGAGGACGTGCTCTACCGCGACGAGCTCGCCGCCCTCGGCGGGCACGACGGCGTGGAGGTGAGCTACACCCTGACCCGCGAGCAGCCCGCGGGCTGGACCGGATTCGCCCGGCGCGTCGACGCCGAGATGCTGACCGCGATCGGGCCCAGCCCGATGGAGCAGCCGCGGATATTTGTCTGTGGACCCACCCCCTTCGTCGAGTTTGTCGCCGACCGGCTCGTCGAGCTCGGTCACGCCCCCGACGCGATCCGCGCCGAGCGCTTCGGACCCACCGGGGCATGACATGAGCGCGGACGGCCTGTGGCTCGACGGCAACGCCATCGCCGGGCTCCTGCGCGAGCTCTTCGGCGCCGAGCTCACCGCGGCCGAGCGCGGCTGCCAAACCTGCGGAGCCGTCACCTGCCTAGGCGCCCACCGCGTCTATCGCAGCGCCGGCACCGTCGTCCGCTGCCCGGTCTGCGGCGACCTCGCGCTCCGGATCACGACCCTCCCCGACCGCCACGTAGTTCACCTCGCGGGCTCCTGGTCGCTGGAGATGCCACGGGAGTAGGGGGGCGGGGGGCGGGCGGGCGACGGGCGACGGGCGCGCGGCGGCGCCGACCACACACGCGGCGCCCGGGCCGAACACCCTCCGTCGATTTACCACAGCCTGGCGTGGTCGAAAGTCGTTAACTGTCAGGTTGTCGCGAAACGCTTGGGAGGCCCGAATTGTCGCCCAGCGGGGGGTCGATCGGTCCGGGCGCGAGCGTCATCGTCAGTGGGCGTTGTCGCACGGCTCGGTGTCCGGGTGTCGCGGGCGCTCGAGGGCACGCCCCCGCCGGGGGCCGAACGTGCGCTGGGCTCCGGGGCCCCACGCCACCCCTCGGCCCGCGGCGGCGGGGGTGTGCTGCGTAAGTAACCCTTGGAATACAAGGAAAAGGCAGCACGCCCCCCCGTGCGCGGGGCGTGCGGGCTTCTCCGGGCTCCGGCCGCGCCACGGCCACCAAGCAGCGCGGCAATCGACGACGGCTCGCCGCAGCAAACGAGCTCCGGGAGGACGCGTGGCGCGAAACACACAGAAGAGGC
>DASZKU010000070.1:0-14742 GCA_035552815.1 Solirubrobacteraceae bacterium
CTTGAGGGTGGACTGGCCCGCGAGGATCTGCGCGACGGTGAACCCGGTGCCGTTCTGCACTCCGGTGTGTGTTGCCCAGCACGAGTTCGTGCCGTCGGCGCCGGCTGCGTGAGTCAGCGCACACGGCACCGAACCCGAGGACGACGGCGAGGTTACCGCCGCGGTGGCGGCGCTCGTCGCCGAGCCGGGGCCGCCGGCGTTGCTGGCGGTGACGACGGCGCGGATGGTGTGGGTGACGTCGGTGGCGGTGAGGGCGTAGCTGGTGGTGGTGGCGCCGGTGATGCTCGTGCAGCTGGCGCCGGAGGCGTCGCAGTCCTGCCACTGGTAGGTATAGGAGGTGGGGGAGTTGCTCCACGAGCCGTTGCTGGTGGTCAGGGCGTCGCCCTGGACGGTCGTGCCGGTGATCGCGGCGGTGGCGGCGCTCGTCGCCGAGCCGGGGCCGCCGGTGTTGCTGGCGGTGACGACGGCTCGGACGGTATTCCCGACGTCGCTATTTCCCAGCACGTGGCTGCTCGCGACGGCGCCCGCGATGTTCGTGCAGTTGGCGCCCGAGGCGTCGCAGTCCTGCCACTGGTACGTATAGGAGGTCGGGGTGTTGCTCCACGAGCCGTTGCTGGTGGTGAGGGCGTCGCCCTGGACGGTCGTGCCGGTGATCGCCGGCAGCGTCGTGTTCACGGGCACCGCGGGGGGCGGTGGGGTGGTCGTCGGCGTGGTTGTCGGGGTGGTTGTCGGGGTGGTCGTCGGCGTGGTCGTCGGGGGGGACACGGCGCCCGGCTGGGCGGTCCCGGTGACGAAGGCCGAGAGCGAGCATGAGTTCCAGGTTGCGCCGCGGGTCCAGCTCCCGGGCAGCGCGCTCAGAGAGGTCTGCCCCGAGTTCTCTGAGCACATGGACGTCGAGGACGCATCGCGGAAGGCGATCGTGCCCCCGGTTCCGAGGACGCCGATCCAGTAGGTGCTGCCGGCGGCGAGGGTCGCCGGGGTGGTGAAGGTGGCCGCGTTCCATGCCCCGGAGATCGGCGTGGAGGTGCTCCCGGAAGCGAGCAGGCCGCCGGGCTGGCCGCCGTTGTCGGCGTAGAGGCCGATCGTGAGCCCGGTCGCCGTCGAGGTGGTGTCGACGTACATCCAGCCCCCGGTAGCACTGCCGGCGGTGGTCACGGTGAACTTGAAGGCCTCGGCGGCGCCGGCGCTGTCGTTGTCGTGCGTCGCCTCGACGGCCGGATTGCCGAGGAGGAGAACGGGGGTCGAGCCGCTCGCAGCGCTCACCGGAGTGGTGGGCGCCGAGGTGGCGGACTGGCTGCCGCCGGAATTGGTGGCGGTGACGACGACGCGGATGGTGTCGTTGAGATCCCCGCTGGCGAGCACGTAGGTGCTGTGGGTGGCGCCTGAGATGTTGAAGCACACCCCGCCCGTGGAGTCGCAGTCCTGCCACTGATAGGCGTAGGAGGTCGGAGAGTGGGTCCAGGTGCCCGCGGCGGCGGTGAGGGTCTGGCCCTGCACGGCGAGGCCGCTGATCTTGGGGGCGACGGTGTTCTGGGGCGTCTGCCGGGACTGCAGGGTGGAGTGCTCGGGCGTCCCGATCACGTAGGCCGACGCCGACCGGACGCTCGCGCGATGGGTGCTCGACCACGTCTTGGGCAGCTTGGCGAGCGTGGACGCGCTCGCGATGAAGCCCCTCGTTCCCTGACGGTTACCTCTCAGCTTGAGCGCTCCACCGTCGGCGAGGAGGGCGAGCCAATACCTCTTCCCCTGGGCCACCGTGGCGGCGGATCCCAGGTTGAGCGTGTTCCACTTGCCGGGCTTGAGCCTGGAGTCCGAGGCGGAAGTGAGTAAATGGCCAGGACGTCCCCCGCGGTCCGCGTACAGCCCAACGACAAGCCTGCTCGAGCGTGCATGGCCGACCACATAGAACGAGGCCAGTCTCGCGCTCCCCGACGTTGCCGCCGTGAAACTGGAAGCCTCGGCGACCCCTGCCGGATAGGTGACCGGCATGTTCGCGACGCCCTGGTCTCCGAGCAGGGTCAGGGGCGACGATGCCGTGAGCGCGTCCGCCGATGCGCTGACGACGAGCATGGAAGCGAGCATGAGAAACATCGCGAGTACGGGGAGCCGTCGCATGAACAGGGACCTCGGTTTCCCTAGGGGGCGCTAGACGGGGTCGGTATCGGCGCCGTCTGATGCCGGCCTTGAGCCCATGGCTCGAAAGCTGGACACGGGTCTGTCGCGATCCGGTGAGCGACGGCTGCAATGTGCCTATGCGATCGCCGCCGGTTTCGAAAGATTCCCGCGACGGCAGCCGTTCACTGGGCATGAATGAGAATGCCTTCCAAGGTCAGCGCGTCCTGATCACCGGCGGCGCCGGCGCCATCGGATCCCACTTGACGGACCTCGTCGTGCGCGCCGGCGCGCACGAGGTGGTGGTCCTCGACAACTTCGTGCGGGGTCGCCACGACAACCTCACCTGGGCGCTCGCCAACGGCCCGGTGCGCGTCGTCACGGGTGACATCCGCGATCGCGGACTGGTCGGGAAGCTCACCCGCGGCATCGATCTCGTCTTCCATCAGGCCGCGATCCGCATCACCCAGTGTGCCGAGGAGCCGCGGCTGGCGATCGAGGTCATGGTCGACGGCACCTACAACGTCCTCGAGGCGGCCACCCGCGAGGGCGTGCGCAAGGTCGTCGCCGCCTCATCGGCATCGGTCTACGGCCTGGCGGAGACGTTCCCCACCGACGAGAGCCATCACCCCTACGCCAACGACACCCTCTACGGAGCCGCGAAGACCTTCAACGAGGGTCTGCTGCGGAGCATGAATGCCATGTCCGGCCTCGACTACGTGGCCCTTCGCTATTTCAACGTCTACGGCCCGAGGATGGACATCCACGGCGTCTACACCGAGGTGCTCGTGCGCTGGATGGAGCGCATCGCCGCCGGAACGCCCCCGCTCATCAACGGCAGCGGCCTGCAGACGATGGACTTCGTCTACATCGAGGACGTGGCCAGGGCCAACATCCTCGCCGCGACGTCCGATGCCTCCGACGAGGTGTTCAACGTGGCGAGCGGGACCGAGACGAGCCTGCGCGACCTCGCGCAGGGGCTGCTCAACGCGATGGGCTCGGAGCTGCCCGTCGAGTTCGGCCCCGAGCGGGCGGTCAACAAGGTCTCGCGACGGCTCGCGGACACCAGCCTGGCGCGTGAGCGCATCGGCTTCGAAGCAGAGATCGACCTCGAGGAGGGTCTGCGCCGGCTCGTCGACTGGTGGCGGGCGGAGCGCGCTGACGAGGAACGCCCCGCTTTGACCGTGGTCTCGTGATGAATGTTCCCTTCGCTCGGCCGTCGCTCGCCGGCGGTGAGGCGGAAGCCGTCGCGGCGGTAATTGCGTCGGGATGGGTCTCCCAAGGCCCGCGCGTCCTGGAGTTCGAGACCGCCTTCGCCCGCCGCGTCGGAGCCGCCGACGCCGTCGCCACGACGAGCTGCACGACGGCGCTGGAGCTCGCGCTGTACGTGTCGGGCGTGCAGCCGGGCGTCGAGGTCATCGTCCCCTCGCTCTCGTTCATCGCCACCGCCAACGCGGTGTGGCAGTGCGGCGCGACACCGGTGTTCGCCGACATCGATCCGCTGACCTACAACCTCGACCCAGCCTCCGCGGAGCGCGCGATCACCTCGCGGACGCGGGCGATCATGCCCGTCCACCAGGTCGGCCTTCCCGCGGACATGGACGCCTTCCTCGAGCTCGGAGCCCGCCACGGCCTGGCCATCATCGAAGACGCCGCCTGTGCCATCGGCGCCACCTACAACGGGCGGCCGATCGGCTCGCTGGGCCCGCTGGCCTGCTTCTCCTTCCACCCGCGCAAGGTCATCACCACCGGGGAAGGGGGCATGATCGCCGTCCAGGATCCCGAGGTGGCCCAGCGCCTGCGGCGCCTGCGCCAGCACGGCATGGACCTCTCCGACCTCGCGCGGCACGCGGCCCAGGATGTCGTGTTCGAGACCTACCCGGAACGCGGCTGGAACTCGCGCATGACCGACATGCAGGCGGCGCTCGGCCTGTGCCAGCTCGATGCCCTCAATGGGATCCTCGCGCGGCGCCGGCGCGTCGCCGAGCGCTACACCGAGGCGATCGACCAGATCGATTGCCTCGAGGCGCCTTACGAGCCCGCGTACGCGCGCCGCACCTGGCAGTCCTACTGCGTGCGCGTGCGGCGCGACTCCCCGGTGACGCGGACCGAGCTCATGCGCCGGCTGATGCGCGACGGGATCCCCACTCGCCGCGGCGTGATGGCGATCCATGAGACGGCGTCCTACGCGGGCGCGGCCGTGCGCCTCCCCCACACCGAGGCGGCGACGCGCGAGACCCTGATGCTCCCGATGTTCGCCGACCTCGCCGCGGACGAGCAGGGGTACGTGATCGAGCGCCTGGCGGCACACACGTCCGGGGTCGGCGAGCTCGCGGTCGTCAGTCACGACGGTCTCGGCGCGGCCTAGCGGCTGCGCGGCCTGAGCGGCGGCGCGGCCCCGCGAGGGCGGCTGCGTCGGTCCTCAGCACAGCCCGACCTCGTTTCCGTCGCCGACGCGCAGCTTCATTGCCCGCGGGAGCGAGAAGTCCCGGAACACCCGCGCATCGCGACCGACGACGCTTGCCGCCATGCGCCCGCCGACGTGCATCACGCTCGCGCCGGCGGCGATGATCGATCGCTCGATCTCCGCCCCTTCGATGCGAACGCGGGGACCGATCGACGTGTAGGGGCCGATGCAGGCCTCGGAGATGCGCGCCCCCGGTCCGATCACGCTCGGGCCGATGAGGACGCTGGAGGTGATCTCGGCCGTCTCGTCGATGAGCACGCGGCCCTCGATGCGATTGCCGTTGTTGCGGACCTGGTGGAGATCGGGGCCGAGCCGGTCCAGGGCGATCCGGTTGAGCTCGAGGAGGTCGCCGGCGTCGCCGTGGTAGCGGTGCCAGGCCGGTGCCACGCTGACGCGCACCCGCCCGCCCGCACCTCCCAGGCACTCCGCCACCTCGGTCAAGTCGAAGGCGTCGCCGTCGCGCCACTGTGCCTCCGCGGAGCGAAGCAGGGCCCCGGCGCCGAACACGCACACCCCAGCCATACCGAAGGGGGCGTTCGTGGGATCGAGCTCGGAGATCCCGAGCAGGCGCTTGGTCGCGTCGCTCAGGCGCTCGCCGGCGGGAGCGCCCTGGCCCACGAAGACGACGAGATCCGGGGACTCGACGCGAAACTGCCGCGGCAGCGGCGTCACCGGGGCATCGAGCATGCCGTTGGCGAGGTGGACGATGCACGGGGCGGGGCCGAGGACGCGCGCGGTCGCCTTGAGCCCGTCGCCGACCTGGCCCGAGGACGCATGGGGCGCGAAGGCGAGCCCGAGGCCGAGGGCGCGGGCGTGGCCGGCCAGGGAATCGCGCACCGCGGCCAGCGGCTGCTCGTGGCCGACGAGGAGCGCGTCGCTCACGCCGGCGCTGCGAAGCCCCTCGAGAACATGATGCGCGATCGGCCGATTGGCGACGTGCTCGAGGGCGCTGATCGAGGTGCCGGATCGCGAACAAGGGTGAGCGCCGATGTCCGCCAGGACGATCACGCCTGTCAGGGGCATACCCAGCAACGCTCGGCGCGGGGCGCTACTCGCGAGCCTCCGTGCCCGAGCGGCAAATCCGTGTGCTAAGGATCTCCGTCGGTGAGGGTGCGCACCACCCGCGCGGGGTTGCCGACGACGACCGTGCGCTCCGGCACATCGGCGATGACCACGGCACCGGCGCCCACCATCGCTCCCTCTCCTACCGTCACGCCGGGCAGGACCACCGCACCGGCGCCGATCGTGGCGCCGCGCCGGATCGTCGTCACCGAGGACTCGAACGGGGCCTTGCTGCGCGGGAAGCGGTCGTTGGTGAAGGTGGCCTGGGGGCCGATGAACACGTCGTCCTCGACGCGCAGGCCATCCCACAGGTACACACCCGACTTGATCGTGACCCGGTCACCGATGACGACGCCGCCTTCGACGTAGGTGTGGTCGCAGAGATTGCAGTCGCTGCCGATGCTCGCGCCGGGCATCACGTGTGCGAACGCCCAGACCCGCGTCCCCGCGCCGATGGCGTCGGACTCCACGAGCGCCCGCTCGTGTACGAAGACGTCCTCGGCCATGGGGGCGATTCTGGCGGGTCACGGAGGCGAGCGTCGGGTGGCAGTGGCGTTTGCGCGCCGGTAGTCGCCCTCGACGGTGGCCGCGAGCGAGCCGGCGATGGGCGCGTCAGCGGTGATGAGCCCGAGCTCGCGATTGCGGGCCAGGCTCGTGTAGGAGAAGTTCTGCGAGCCCACGTAGGCGCGAGCACCGTCGACGACGATCACCTTGGCGTGGATGTACAGCGGCCTCTCGCCGTGGAACAGGTGGACCTTGGCCCCGCAGCGCGCGAGCGTCCGCAAGGCGCCCGTCCACTCGCTCGCGTAGGTCATCCCCACGGGGACGCTCATCACCACGTGGACGCGCGCGCCACGCCGGGCCGCCCGGCACAGCGCGGCCACGACCGGCTGATCGGCCATCTCCTCGTTCTCGACCGTGACGCTCGTATGCCCGCGGGCGATCAGCGCGAGGAGGGCGCCCTCAGCCCCCGGCGACCACAGCAGGTCGCCCGCCCCCGCGGTGGGGACGACGTGGCGCCCGCTCCAGTCGGCGTCGAACACCGCCTCGATCTCGGCGACATCGGCAGCGCGCGAGTCCCAGACCGCGAAATCCCTGGTGTTGGCGTAGTAGCGCGCGGTCAGGTTCAGCGTCATGACCAGGGAGCGGCGGCGGTCGATGGTCAGGGTCTTCTCGTGGGTGAGCGCGAAGTACGACGGCGCGGAGCGGACCTCCACGCCGTGGGCGAGCAGGTAGGCGGTGGCGGCGGCGTTCTCGGCCGCTGCGTAGCCGCCGTCCAGGAGCACGCGGACCTTGACCCCGCGCTGGGCGGCGGCGGCCAGGGCCCGCTCCGCGGTGGGGTCCTCGAGCTCGTACATCGTCATGTCGACGCTCGTGCGGGCGGCGGCGATGGCCCGGTAGATCGGGGCGATCTCGCCGGGCTCGGTAAGGAGGGCGGCGGTGGTGGCGGGCGCGGCGGGGGCGGCGGCCGGGGTGGCGGGGGTGGCTGCCGCGGCGTTGATGCTGCAGCCCGAGAGCGCGGCGGCGAACAGGGCGCCCGCGGCGGCGCGCCCGATTGCCGCGCGCCGGCGCGGTGAGGTCCGCTCCACGGCGGGGTCGTGCTGCGTTTGTCCCGATAATTGCGATATTCGTAGCACGGCCCCGGCGACGGTAGACCGGCGGGAGGCGCGGGAGGCGGAATGTTGCAGTCCTGAGGCAGGCCCGTGACGCCCGCGTCACCTCCGCCCGCCCGCTACCAGTACGATCTTCTACGGACCGTGCTAGGCGGGGAGTTAGCGGCGCCCTGAACCCGCAATCCGCTCTAGCGGGGCTGAATTCCCCCCCGAGGGGCGCAGGCCCTGGGTCAGCGCCACGTCAGGCGGCGATGATGGCTCGGTCCCGTGGCGATGGAGACCCGTGAACCAGGTCAGGTCCGGAAGGAAGCAGCCTTAAGCGGTCACCTCCAGGCGTTGCGGGAGCGCTGAGCCGGAGCCAACTGACGAAGGTCGCGACCCAGGTACCGGCCTCGACGGGGGGTGCACGGTCCACCTATAGCGGTGCTCGTTCGCCCTGGCCGAGGGCGCCACTAGACTGGCTCATAGTGTCCGAAGGCCCGTCGTTATACCGCCGCCATCGCCCCCGCACGTTCGCTGACGTGGTCGGGCAGGAGCACGTGGTGCAGACGCTCCGCAACGCCGTCGACCAGGACAAGGTGCACCACGCCTACCTGTTCGTGGGCTCGCGGGGGACGGGCAAGACGAGCATGGCCAAGATCCTCGCCGCGTGCCTGAATTGCGAGCGCGGGCCGACGAGCGATCCGTGTGGGAGCTGCGAGTCGTGTACGGCCATCGCCGGAGCGACGTCGCTCGACGTGATCGAGATGGATGCCGCTTCGAACAACTCGGTCGACGACATCCGTGATCTGCGCGAGAAGGTCGCCTACGCGCCGGTGTCCGGCCGGCACAAGGTCTACATCCTCGACGAGGCCCACATGCTCTCCTCGCAAGCGTGGAACGCGTTCCTGAAGACGCTCGAGGAGCCACCGCCGCGGACCATCTTCGTGCTCGCGACCACGGAGGCGCAGAAGATCCTCCCCACCGTGGTCGACCGCTGCCATCGCTTCGACTTCGGCCGCCCCTCGGTCGAGCAGGTCGGGCAGGTGCTCCGGCGCGTGGCCGAGGAGGAGAGCATCGAGATCGACGCGGGGGCCCTGGCCCTCGTCGCCCGGCACGCCACCGGGAGCTTCCGCGATGCCCTGGGCACGCTCGAGCAGCTCGTCACCTACGTGGGCGGGCGGATCGAGTCCGCCGACGTCCTCGCCGTCCTCGGGGTCGCCGATGCCGAGCAGCTCTTCGGTGCGATCGAGGCGATCGTCGCCGGCGATCCCGCCGCGGCCCTGCGCGCCGCCGCGCGCCTGTCGGAATCGGGCCGCGATTCCGGCCAGGTGCTGCGCGACCTCGAGATCCACGGGCGCGAGCTCCTCACCGTCCAGATCCTCGGCGAGGTCCCACCCGAGCTTCAGGTCACGCCCGAGCGCGACCGCCGGCTCGCCGAGCAGGCGCAGCTCCTCTCGAGCGCCGACGCCGTCCGCCTCCTCGACCTCGTCTCGGCCGCGCTCGAGGCCACCTCGAACGGGGCCCAGGCCCGCATCCAGCTCGAGCTCGTGCTCATCAAGGCGGCCGCTCCTGAAGTGGATCCCTCGACCAAGGCGTTGCTGGCGCGGATCGAGCGGCTCGAGGCCGGGCACCGGAGCGCGGGCGCCAACGGCCTGCGCGCGGTCGCCGCCCCGGCCCGCCCGGCGGCAAGTGCCCCGGCCCGCCCGGCGGCAAGTGCCCCGGCCGCCCCGGGGCCGAGCGGCCCCGGCAGTGCTGCGAGCACCCCGGCCGCCGCGAGCGCCCCGGCCGCCGCGAGTGCCGCCGCCGCCGGCTCCGAGGCGCGTCCCGCTCGCGCCAACGGCTCCTCGGGGGCCGCCGCCGAGGCCGTCCCCGCGCTCGAAGCACAGGACGACGAGGTCGCCGCACTCCCCGCTCTCGACGTCCCGGCGGCGATCGAGGTGTGGGCGGCCGTGGTCGAGCAGGTCCGCGAGGAGAACAAGATGCTGGCCGCGCTGCTCAAGGACGCCCGGCCCGTGCGGGTCAGCGACCGCGAGCTCGAGCTCGCCTTCCCCCCGGGCGCCGCCTTCCTCAAGCGCAAGGCCGAGCAGGAGGACCACCGCCGCGCCGCCGCGGACGCGCTGCACGCGGTGAGCGGGCGCACCTTGGCGCTCCGCTACGAGCTCGGCCACGAAGAGATCACCAGCGCCGACGACGACACCGTGCTCACCGGAGAGGAGCTCGTGCAACGCTTCCTGGAGGAGTTCGACGCCGAGGAGCTGCTCGAGGACGATTCCGACCACGAAGGCGAGGCCACCTAGATGCCACCCCAGCCGAACATGCAGCAGCTGCTCAAGCAGGCTCAGAAGATGCAGGAAGAGATGATGGCGGCCCAGGAGTCGCTCAAGGACGAGGTGGTCGAGGCGTCGGCGGGCGGCGGCATGGTCACCGTCCAGGTCACCGGCGAGCTCCACGTCAATTCGATCACCATCAATCCCGAGGCCGTCGATCCCGAGGACGTCGAGCTCCTTCAGGACATGGTGCTCGCGGCGGTGAACGAGGGCCTGCGGGCGGCGCAGGAGCTGGCGAGCGCCAAGCTCGGCGGAATTGCCGGTGGACTCGGCGGGCTCGGCCTGCCGGGGCTCTAAGCCCCGCGCCCCAAGCGGCCGTGTACGCCCCGCCCGTCCAGCGTCTGATCACCGAGCTCGCCAGGCTCCCCGGCGTCGGGGGCCGGACGGCCCAGCGGCTCGCCTTCCATCTCCTGCGCGTCTCCGACGAGGACGCCTTCGCGCTCGCCGACGCGATCCGCGAGGTCAAGCAGCGGATCGGCCTGTGCGAGGTGTGCTTCAACCTTGCCGACGGCCCGCGCTGCCGGATCTGCGACGACGAGCGCCGCGATCCCGAGCTCATCTGCGTCGTCGAAGAGCCCTCGGACGTCATCTCGATCGAGCGCACGCATGAGTTCCGAGGGCGCTACCACGTCCTCGGCGGGGCGCTGTCGCCGATCGACGGCATCGACCCCGAGGATCTCAAGATCGCCGAGCTCTACGCGCGCGTCGAGGAGGGCATCGTCCGCGAGGTGGTGATCGCCACCAACCCGACGACCACCGGCGAGGCCACCGCTCTGCACATCGCCGGCGCGCTGCGCGAGCGCGCGCCCGAGGTCTCGGTCACCCGGCTGGCGAGCGGTCTGCCGGTGGGCGCCGACCTCGAATACGCCGACGAGCTCACGCTCGGGCGGGCCCTCTCGGGCCGCCGGGCGGTGTAGCGCCCACCCCTCAGATGAGCCCGTAGTGCGCCTTGAGGGTGAGGTCGCGGAGCAGGGCGTCGCGGATGCGAGCGCGGGAGATATGCCCCGACTGGACGGCGCTCAGCACCGCGTGGTAGGCGCTCAGCTGCTCGGCGGGTGATCCGGTGATGTAGAGGAGGTCGTCGCCGGCTCCGAGCGCGCTCACCGCGGCCTGGCCGGCGCTGGCGCCGGTGGCGAGGAGGGCGGCGTCGAGGTCGTCGGTCATGATCACCCCTCCGAACCCGAGGCGGTTGCGGAGGAGCTGCACGGCCTGGGGCACGAGGCCGGCCGGGGTGGTCCCGTCGAAGGCGGCGTAGCCCGCGTTGGACATCATGATCACCGGCACCGTCGGCGCGATCGCCGCGAAGGGTCTGAGGTCGCGCTGCGCGAGCGACTGCACCGACCCTCCCACGGTGGCGCTCATGGCGTCGGGGTCGGCCGAGGCGGCGCCCGCGCCGGGGAAGTGACCGGCGGCCGAGATCTCGCCGGCACTCTGGTAGCCGGCGACGGCGGCCGTCGCGTACACGCCCACCGCGTGCGGGGAGGTGCTGAAGAGGCGGCCGCTCAGGGCGCCGCTGAGGACGTCGACGTCGGCGAGGGGCGCGAAGGTCATGTTCACGCCGAGCGCGCGCAGCTGCTTGCCGGCGAGGAGCGCCTGCGCCTGGGCGGTGGCCGGGCTCCCCGAGGCGCCGATGGCGGCTTCCCCCTCGGGCGGCAGATCCGGGAAGGCGGTGTCGGGCCCGCCCTCCTGCGGGGCGGCGATGAGGGGCGCCACGTTGCCGGCGTTCTTGGCCAGGGCGGTGATCCCGGCGGCCAGGCTTCCGATCTGGCTGTCGCTGAGGAAGTTGGCGCGGCTCAGCGCCGCTCCGCCCCAGTCGTTGGCGGCGAAGGCGGCGACCGCGGGCGAGCTCGTGTCGGTGCCGTCCACGCCGATGAGAAAGAGCTGGGCCACCTGGCCGGCGAGGGGCAGGCGCGCGGCCAGCGCCACCGCGGCGGGGGCGGGCGTGAACGAAGCGGCGTGCGACGCCGACGGGGGCGCTTGCCCGGGAGTGTCCTGGCCGATCACCGTCGCCGCTCCGGGACCGCCGCCGAAGGACGGCGTCGCGCCGCCCGAGCCGCCGCTCCCGCCCCCGCCCGAGCTCGCCACCGCGATGGCCGCCACGACAAGGACCAGGAGCACGAGGCCCGCGACGGTGCGCCGCCGGCGGACCGCCCGGGCGCGATCCCGGCTCCGCGGCGCCCGCGGGTCGCCCTGCGGCTTCAGGTACACGTACCCTTCCTGGCCGTGTCAGCGAACGGAACAGTGGTGATGAAGTTCGGCGGGACCTCGGTCGCCGACGCCGAGCGGATCAAACGAGCGGCGCAGCGCATCGTCGGCCAGCGCGAAGCGGGCAATCGCGTGGTGGCGGTGCTCTCGGCGCGGGGCAAGACCACCGACGAGCTCATCGCCATGGCCGACGAGGTCTCACCGCACCCCGACCGGCGGGAGATGGACATGCTCCTCTCGACCGGCGAGCGGATTTCCTGTGCGCTGTGCGCGATGGCCATAAACGACCTCGGGCACCGAGCGATTTCGTTGACGGGATCCCAGGCCGGAATCGTCACTGACACCTCCCACACTAAGGCAAGGATCCTCGATGTTCGCGCAGATCGTATTCGCGAGGCGCTGGACGAGGACCGGATCGTCCTCGTCGCGGGCTTCCAGGGCGTGTCCACGAGTCGCGACGTCACGACGCTGGGCCGCGGCGGATCGGACACCACGGCGGTGGCGGTGGCGGCGGCCATCGGCGCCGACGTGTGCGAGATCTACACCGACGTCGCCGGCGTGTTCAGCGCCGACCCGAGGCTCGTCCCCGACGCGCGCAAGCTGCCGGTGGTGAGCTTCGAGGAGATGCTCGAGATGGCGGCCTCGGGCGCCAAGGTCCTCCAGCTCAGGTCGGTGGAATATGCCCGCAATCACGGCGTCCGGATCCACTGTCGCTCCAGCTTCAGCGACGGTCCGGGTACCGTTGTGCTCGGAGAGAACGAAACCATGGAACGACCCCTCGTCACCGCCGTCACCCACTCGACCGAAGAGGCGCGGATCACCCTGCTCGGCGTTCCCGACCGGCCGGGCGCCGCCGCCGCCATCTTCCGCGGCCTGGCCGAGGCCAACTGCATCGTCGACACGATCATCCAGAACGAGCCTCTCGGGGACGGCCGCCTCGCCGAAGTGTCCTTCACCGTCCCCCACGAGGACCTGGCGGCGGCCGAGCAGGCGCTCAGCCCGATCGCCAGTAGCCTCGGGGTCGTGCGCGTCGAGTCCGATCCCAACATCGGCAAGGTCTCGATCGTCGGCGCCGGCATGCGCTCGCACCCCGGCGTCGCCGCCAAGGTCTTCGACACCCTCGCCACCGAGGGCATCAACATCGAGATGATCTCGACCTCGCCGATCAAGATCTCGTGCATCATCCGGGCCGACGTCGTTCCCCAGGCGGTGCGCGCCCTGCACGCCGCCTTCGAGCTCGGCGCCGACGGGATCCAGCCCGACGGGGGCCCCCGGTGAGCGGCGAGGTGAGGATCGCCGTCGTGGGGGCGACGGGCGCCGTGGGCCGGACGATGCTCGAGGTCCTCCGCGAGCGGGCCTTCCCGGCGCGGGAGATCGTTCCCTTCGCCTCCGAGCGCTCGGCGGGCCAGCAGGTGGGCGACGGGCTGACCGTGCGCGCCCTGAGCGACGACGAGCTCGACGGCTTCGACATCGCCCTGTTCTCCGCCGGCTCATCGGTGTCGCGCGCATGGGCCCCACGCTTCGCCGAGCGGGGAGCGGTCGTCGTCGACAACTCTTCGTGCTGGCGCATGCACGACGACGTGCCCCTCGTCGTCTCCGAGGTCAACCCCGAGGCGCTCGACGCCCATCAGGGCATCGTCGCCAACCCCAACTGCACGGCTATGCAGGCGCTCGTCGTCCTCGGGCCGCTGAGCGCCGCGGTCGGCATCGAGCGAATCGTCTTCACCTCCTACCAGTCGACGTCGGGCACCGGCAAGCGAGCGATCGAGGAGCTCGAGACTCAGTCCCACGCGATCCTCCACGGCATCGAGCCGCCCGCCCCCGAGGTCTATCCCCACCAGATCGCCTTCAACGTCCTCCCCCAGGTCGAGACCTTCACCGACGGCGACGACTACACGACCGAGGAACGCAAGGTCATCGCCGAGAGCCGGAAGATCCTCGGTCTGCCCGACCTGCGGATAACCGTCACCTGCGCCCGCGTGCCCGTGCGCAACTGCCATTCCGAGGCGCTCAACGTGGAGACGCGTGAGGATCTCAGTCCCGATGACTGCCGGGCGCTGCTCGCCGGCGCGCCCGGGCTCGTGGTCGTCGACGACCCGGCGAGCGGGCGCTACCCGCTCGCCTCCGAGGCGACCGGACGTGACGAGGTGTTCGTCGGCCGCATCCGCCGCGACGAGTCCAACCCGCGCACCCTCAACATGTGGATCGTCGGCGACAACCTGCGCAAGGGCGCGGCCACCAACGCCGTCCAGGTCGCCGAGCTCCTCGTCGCTCGCGAGCTCCTCAGCGGCTCGCGTGCAGCTCCCGCCGCGTCCTGACCCCGAGCTTGCGATAGATGTGGCGGGCGTGGGTGCGCACCGTCTCCACGCTCACGTAAAGGCTGGCGGCGATCTCGGCGTTCGAGCGCCCGCGCTGAAGGAGGTCGAGCACGTCGGCCTCGCGAGGGGTCAGGAGCTCGGGCCCGGCGACCCCTTCGCCGGAGACGCCCTCGAGGCGCGATCCCGTCGTGGGGAGCACGTGGAGGCCGCGCGAGGCGAGATGGATGGCGTTGAGCACGTCGCGCGCCTCCGTCGTCTTGGCCAGGCAGGCGGTCGCGCCGAAGGCGAGCATCTGGCTCGACTCGGCCGGTGTCGGGCGGTTCCCGAGGACGACGAGATGGGTGCTGGGGTGGGCGTAGTGGAGCTCTCTGACCTCACCGGCGTTGCGCAGGGAGCCGAAATTGAGCATGGCGACGCGGGGCGCGTGGGTGCTCAGGGTCGCGGGCAGGTCGGCGTGGGGGACGTCGAAGGCGACGAGGTCGAGGCTCTCGTCCTCGTCGATGAGCGCGCGGAGCCCGCGGCTGACGAGGTCTTCGAATCGGGCTAGTGCGACGGTGATCGGGGAACGGGTGAGCATTTTCCTGTCAGTTCGGCGCTCCCCTGGGGCCAACCCGGTGAACATGCTATCGGCATCTCGGGCCAGAAGGGTTAGCAGC
>DASZKU010000071.1:0-4708 GCA_035552815.1 Solirubrobacteraceae bacterium
CGTCTGGCTCGCCTGGGGCGTGGGAATGGCGGCGCTCATCGGCGTCTCCCTGTTCCTGCGCACCAAGTACATCGACGGCCAGTTCTGGGACGACGAGGGGCTGAGCGTCGGGATCGCCTCGCATCCCCTGACGGCGATCCCGGGGATCCTCCGCCGCGACGGCTCGCCGCCGCTCTACTACATGCTCCTCCACGTCTGGATGCGGGTGTTCGGGTCGAGCGGGATCGAGACCCACGCGATGTCGGACCTCTTCTCGATGCTCGCCATCCCGGTGGGAATGTGGGCGGGCTGGAGCCTGTGGGGCCGGCGCGCCGGGATCTTCGCCGCCGTCGTCTTCGCCACCAGCTCGTTCCTGACCTACTACGGGCAGGAGACGCGGATGTACTCGCTCATGGCCCTGCTCGGGATCATGGCCACGGCCGGGTTTCTCCATGTCTTCGTCTATCGCCGGCGGCGCTATCTGATCCTCTTCGCCGTCTCCCTGGCGCTCATGCTCTACACCCACGCGTGGGGCATGTTCTTCTGGGCCGGCTCGGTGATCGCGCTCGTCCCCGTGTATCTGTCGACCGACGACCGCCGCGGCCTGATCCGCGACGCCGCCATCGGCTTCGTCGGCGCGGGCATCCTCTTCCTCCCCTGGCTGCCCAACTTCATCTATCAGGCGATCCACACCGGGGCGCCCTGGGACTCGGCGCCGCGCTTCGGCGCGCCCGTCCAGCTCTCGCGCGACCTCCTGGGCGGCGACCGCATCACCGCCGTGCTCGTGCTCGGCGGGGGCATCGGCCTGGCCACCTACTTCACGCGCAAGTACCGGCGCACGCCCGAGGCCCAGGCGATGTTCGCGATGATGGCGATGGTCATCGGGACGCTGGCCCTGGCGTGGATCGCCTCGCAGGTCACGCCGGCGTGGGTCTCGCGGTACTTCGCGCCGATCCTCGGGCCCATGCTCCTGCTCGCGGCGCTCGGGATGTCGAGGGCGGGGGTGGCCGGCCCCCTGGCGCTCGTCCTCTCGGTGCTCTTCCTCGTCAACCCGGCCTCCTATGTCCCCAAGTACAAGAGCGATCTCCGCGACGTGGGCGGCGAGATGGCGCCGCTCGTCCATCCCGGCGACCTGGTGATCAGCGGCCAGCCCGACCAGATCGCCGTCACCTGGTACTACCTGCCCGGGGGGCTGAAATGGGCGAGCACGATCGGCCCGGTGGCCGATCCGCGCTATATGAACTGGGTCGACGCGCTCCAGCGGCTCCAGAAGGCCAACCCCCAGCAGGTGTTCACGCGCCTCATCAACAGCGTGCCCGTCGGCCATCAGGTGCTCTTCGTGCGGCCGCTCACCGAGGGCGCGGACAACTGGATCGCTCCCTGGACCTCGCTCGTGCGCCGGCGCTCGGCGCAGTGGGGCGCGCTCTTCGCCGCCGACAAGCACCTGGTGAAGGAGTACTGGGCCCCGCACGCCTACCCCGGCGCTACCGTCCTCGGCGACAGCGCCGTGCTCTACAAGAAAGTCTCCTGATCCGAACATGAACGACGAACAGCCCACCCCCTCCGAAGACGAAGCCGACAAGGTGGCGGCGCCGAGCCGTGAGCCGGTGGCGGGAATCACCAGCGAGCGACCCGTCGTCGTGCTCGGCGGCGGCCCCGCCGGTCTCACGGCGGGATACCTGCTCGCCAAGCAGGGCCATCCGGTGATCGTGCTCGAGTCGACCGACCAGATCGGCGGCATCGCCCGCACCGAGGTGCGCGACGGCTACCGCTTCGACCTCGGCGGCCACCGCTTCTTCACCAAGGTCAAGGAGGTCGACGACCTCTGGCACGAGATCATGAAGGAGGAGTTCCTCAAGCGCCCGCGCAAGTCGCGGATCTACTGGAACAACAAGTTCCTCGAGTACCCCCTCGACGGGATGGACGTGATGAAGAAGCTCGGCCCCGTCGAGCTCTCGCGCTGCCTGGCCTCCTACCTGTGGGCCGCGGTCAAGCCCAAGGGCCGCGAGGACACCTTCGAGGCGTGGGTCTCCAACCGCTTCGGCAAGCGCCTCTACCAGCACTTCTTCAAGACCTACTCCGAGAAGCTGTGGGGCGTGCCGTGCACGGAGATCCGCTCGGAGTTCGCCGCCCAGCGGATCAAGGGCCTGTCCTTTTTCGCCGCCGCCAGGTCGGCCTTCCTCGGGAACAAGGGCAACAAGATCAAGTCGCTCATCTCCGAGTTCAACTATCCCCGCTTCGGCCCCGGCCAGATGTGGGAGCAGATGACCGAGGACATCCGCGCCCACGGCGGCGAGGTGCGCATGAACGCGCCGGTCACGCGCCTGCGCATCGACGGCGGCCGAGTCGTCGAGCTCGTGGCCGGGGGCGAGACGCTCACCCCCTCGCACGTGATCTCCTCGCTCCCGCTGCGCACCACGGTGGGGATCGCCGAGCCCGAGGCGCCCGTCGCGGTGCGCGACGCCGCGCGCGGGCTGCGCTACCGCGACTTCCTCACCGTCGCGCTGGTGATCGACAGTCCGGTGGCGTGGGACGACAACTGGATCTACATTCACCAGCCGGGCGTCAAGGTCCTGCGCATCCAGAACTTCCGCTCCTGGAGCCCGGCCCTGGTGCCCAACGACACCGACACCTCGCTGGGCATGGAGTACTTCTGCTTCGAGGGCGACGAGACGTGGAGCATGTCCGACGACGACCTCGTGGCCATGGCCTCCGGGGAGATCGAGAAGCTCGGGCTCGCCCGCGCCCAGGACATCAAGTTCGGCTTCGCGGTACGCGTGCACAAGGCCTATCCGATGTACGACGTCGAGTATCCCGAGCGGGTGGCGACGATCCGCGGCTGGCTCGAGGGGATCACCAACCTCACCCAGGTCGGGCGCAACGGGCTGCACCGCTACAACAATTCCGATCACTCGATGCTCACCGCCATGCGCGCGGTCGACAACATCCTGCTCGGGACCAAGCACGACATCTGGGCGGTCAACGCCGAGAGCGTCTACCACGAAGAGGACGTCGCCGACGAGCAGCCCTACCGCCAGGCGCCGGAGACGCCGGCGATGGAGCAGCCGCTCGGCTCCGAGCGGTAGACGAGGGCCCGGATGCCGCGTCGCGTCGCTGCCCTCCTGCCCGCCGCGGCGCTCCTCGGCGCTCTTCTCGCGCCCGCCGCGGCATGGGCGCAGGGGGCGACGACGAGCCCGCTCAGCCCCAGCCTGCCGGTGATCTCGACCCCGACGGCGACCACCCCCGCCACCGTGCCGGCGGCGACGACCGCCTCCTCGGGCGGAGGCAGCTTCACCGGCGCCGACGCCATTGCCGTGGCCGCGGGCGCCGGGGCGCTCCTCGTCGGGATCTCGTTCTTCATCTGGCGCGACGCCCGCCGGCGCGCTCCCCATCGCGGACGCGCGGTGACGGCGACGGCGGCCGGCGCCGCAGGTGGGCGCCCGGGCAGCAAGGCGCGCCCGAAGACGCGCAAGCCCAGCCCGGCCGAACGACGTAGGCGCAAGCGGGGCCGCGCCCGCTAGGGCTAGGAGCGCGGGAGCACGAGCCGGGCGAAGAGCTGCTCGAGGGTGACGGCGGCGTCGTCGCTCAGCCCCGTGTGCACCGGCCCGGGCTGCACGAGCGTGCTCGCCGGGGCGACGAGCAGGCCGAAGCGCTCGCCCGCCGGGAGCGCCGCCACCGGTCCCGCCGCCCGGTCCCCGGCGGCGACGAGCGTGCGGTGGTGCAGGGCGGCGCTCACGGCGTCGACGTCGAGGTCGGGGGCGAGCTCGCGCAGACGCGACTCGGCGATTCCCACGTCGGCCCCGAGGTAGCGCAGACGCGGGCAGTAGAGGACGACCCCGGCGTTCAGGCATTCGCCGCGCTCGAGGTCGGGGACGACGCGCCAAAGGGCGTATTGATAGGCCTCGCTCATGGCTCGGAAGCGTCCTCGAGCCACGGCGCCGCTACCAGCCGGGCACGGAGGAACTCGGCGTAGGCCTCGCGGGGGTGGGTGACGAGCCAGCTCTCGGGGATCATGGCGACAGCTTCTTCGATCGCCGCCCCGGCGGGGGCGGCGAGGCGCTCGTGGGCAGCGGTGAGGGGCTCGGCGGTGCCGGCGAGGACGTGGTCGCGGAGCGCGGGGAAGGGCCGCAGCGCCTGGGCGGCGAGATCCTCGGTCCCGTGCTGGGGGTAGAGGGCGGCCCCGAAGTCGATCAGCCACATGTCGCGGTGCCAGCTCAGGAGGTTGGGGTTGCGCGCCGTGCGGTCGACGTTGAGGAGCCTGCCATCGTGCCTGACGACGTCGGCGGCCGCCGCCGGTGGGGCGGGGGGCTCGAAGGGGACGGACCCGGGGAGGAAGTCGATGCCCAGGTTGATGCCCGCGCTGGCCCTGAGCAGGTCCTGGATCTCGGGGTCGGGCTCGGCTTCGGCGAGGCGCGCGTCGACCTCGACGATGGCGAGCTCGGGGGCGCGGAGCCCGAGGGCGCGCGCGAGCTCGATGCCGATGATCTCGGCCACGAGGGCGAGCGGTCCCTGGCCCGCGCCCGTCCATTTCACGACGTAGATCCCGTCGTCGTCGGCTTCCAGGAGCCCGGGGAGCGACCCACCCTCGCGCAGGGGCGAGACGTAGCGGGTCGCGGCGATGTGCGGGAGCGGCGGCACGCCGGCCCCGCTCACGCCCCCGTCAGGAGCACCATCCGGAACCGGGCCTGGCCGGTCACCATCTTCTGCACCGCCTCCTCTGCGCTTTCGA
>DASZKU010000072.1:0-3402 GCA_035552815.1 Solirubrobacteraceae bacterium
CTTCCTCTATCCCGGAGCCGTCACCGCCCTGATCCGCGACTACCTCGATCGCGAGCACCGCGGCGACCCGATCCGCGAGGAGCCCCTGACCGCGCGCGAGCAGGAGATCGTCAAGCTCATCGCCGAGAGTCAGAGCAACCAGCAGATCGCCGAGGCGCTGGTGATCAGCGTCAAGACCGTCGAGCGCCACCGGGCCAACATTCTCGAGAAGCTGGGCATGCACGACCGCGTCCAGCTCACGCGCTACGCGATCCGGCGCGGCCTCATCGAGCCGTAAGGGCACGCAGATGGGGTCGCGACGGCGCGCAGTTCAGGCGCCGACCCCATGGTGGCAGCGCCCCCCCAGGGTCACAGTGGTAGAGCACCTTCACTCGACCGCAAAAGAGGCCCACATGAACTCCACCATCACCTACCTGACCGCCCGTGAGCACATCAGCGATCTCGCCGAGGAGGCACGAATCAGTCGTCAGGCGCGACCTACTCGTGACCGCGCCGAGGTCCGGCGCGTGGCCGTGGTCTGGTCGGCAGGGTCCCACTTCCGCGTCCTCCCCGTCCGCGCCCTCTCCCACTCCCGGACGCACTGACCGTTACCACCCATCGCCTTACAGGAGCAACATGTCATCCCTGCTTACCCAACCCGTCGACAGCGAAGCCCGCGACAGCACCCGTCAGGTCGCCGGTAGCTACCCCACCTACGGCGACGCCCAGCGTGCCATCGATCGCCTCTCCAATGCCGACTTCCCCGTGCAGTACGCGAGCATCGTGGGGCGCGACCTGCGCCTCGTCGAGCGCGTGACGGGCCGCGTCACCGACGTCCGCGCCGCCGCCGGCGCCGGCACGGGCGCCTGGATCGGCCTCCTCATCGGCCTCCTCATCGCCCTCTTCACCCCCGGTCCCGCGTGGCTCGGGCTGATGCTCGGCGGCGCTCTCCTCGGTGCCGGGGCCGGGGCCCTGTTCGCCTTTCTCACCCACCGGAGCGCGCCCGGGGGCCACGACTTCGCCTCCACCCAGACGCTGACCGCCACCAGCTACGACGTCACCGTCCCCGAGGAGTACGCCGATCACGCCCGCGAGCTCCTCTCCCCCCTGAGCTGAGCTCACCCGGGGCTCGAGCGCCGGAGCTCACCCGCCGGGCTCACCCGCCGGGCTCACCCGCCGGACTCGCCGAGCCGCGTGACCATGGCGCGCGCGGCCTCGGCGAGCTCGGGCGGCCCGACCACGTGCATGGGCTCGTCGAGCAGGGCCATCCACACCAGGAAGCTGCGCGACCAGGCGCCGCGGGTGCTCACCACGCACGCCTCCTCGCCGTCGGGCTCGACCGTCGCGTAGCGCTCGGGGATCCGCCGGCCCGCCTGGGCGGCGGGAATGTGCAGGCGGATCCTCCCCGGGGGGGCGGGGCTGTCCTCGGCACCACTGGCCCGCAGCTGGCGCTTCAGGTAAGCGGCAGGGTCTCCACCCGGCACGGTGCGCCGCCGGCCCCGTGCGCCCACGCGCAGGCGGCCGCCGATCCGGTCGATGCGGAAGGTGCGCCAGTCGTCGCGGTCGGTATCGAAGGCGACCAGGTACCAGCGGTAGCCGCTGTAGACCACGGCGCAGGGCTCGACGTTGCGCTTGCTCGCCTTGTCGTCCTTGGCCACGTAGGCGAAGTGGAGCTCGGTCCCGTCGCGGCACGCCCCGGCGATGGTGGCGAGGACGTCGGCGTCGATGCGCGGACCCTCGCTCCCGAACGCCGAGGTGGCGCCGCTCAGCGCGTTGACCCGCCGGCGCAGGCGCGCGGGGAGGACCTGCTCGAGCTTGGCCAGGGCGCGCACCGAGGTCTCCTCGATCCCGGCGATCGAGCCCGTTGCGGCGGTGCGCAGGCCCACGGCCACGGCGATCGCCTCGGCGTCGTCGAGCAGGAGTGGCGGGAGCTCGCCGCCGGCGCCCAGGCGGTAGCCACCGGCGACGCCGGGCGCAGCCTCCACCGGGTAGCCGAGCGAACGCAGCTTCTCGACGTCGCGGCGGATCGTCCGCGGCCCCACCTCGAGGCGATCGGCGAGCTCCTGGCCCGTCCACTCGCGGCGCATCTGGAGCAGCGAGAGGAGCGCGAGAAGGCGGGCGGAGGTCTGGACCATGATCGCAAAGCCTGCCACAGATTGCGGACAGCAGGTGACCGCAATGGCGCGTAGCGGGGGCAATTCCGGTCAGAAGATGACCGCGATTGTCGAGAGAGTTCCTGCCACCACCCTGCGCGAGGAGTGAGTCAGGCGCGGCCGCCGACGCCGGTGAGGAGCTCGCGGAGGGTGTTTCAGCGCGTGCAGCGGACGACCGCCCGCTCAGTGCACCCGTCAGCCGCGGCCGGGCGGAAAGCCGACCTGGACCTTCTCGCGGTCGCTGCGGATGATGACCGGGACGGTGCCCCGGTTGTTGGTGTGGCCCATGACGTCGTCGCGCCACTCCCGCTTCGTCGTCGCGTCGCGCTCCTCGACGCTCTCGCCCTCGGCGGCGAGCTGCTCCCGGGCCGCCTGACAGTACGGACAGCCGGGTTTGACGTACATGACCACGCTCATATTGGTCTGACCAAGGATACCGAACCAGTGGTTAGCCCTCGCCCGCGTGGGTACGTTGACGGTGAGAGATGGCTGAGGATGCGCAAGCCAAGCCCGGTCCCGCCGAGCAGTTGTCCGGCCTGTACGAGGACTTCGAGGCCCGGGCCGGCAGGGCCGGCGAGTCGCTGGTCTCGAGTTCTGGGTTCGCGTCCCTGCTCGCGCGCGCGGCGGAGAACGCCGCCGCCGTGACCCGCCTCTCCGGCGACGCGATGGACATCCTTTTGCGCAACCTGCGGCTCGCCGGCCGCCGCGACGTGGTCAGCCTCTCGCGCCAGCTCGCGCGCACCGAGGACAAGCTCGAGCGCGTGCTCCAGGAGGTCGAGGAGCTCCGCGACGAGCTCGAGCGAGGCGGGCGCTCGCAGCCCGCGCGCACCCAGCCCGCCGGCTCGGAGTTCGCGCGCTCTCAATCGAACCGGGACAGCAAGCCCGCGGGGAACAGCAAGCCCGCGTCCCGCACGTCTTCTCGCCGGCGCAAGGCTTCCTCGTGAGCGCGCTCGCGAGCCTTTCGCGCCTGCCCCGGGCGACGCTCGAGTTCACCAACGTGATCCTCACCACCCCCGACGCGGCGATCGGGCAGAGCCCGCGCGACGTCGTCTGGACCCACCGCAAGACGACGCTCTACCGCTACCGCTCGCCGTCGCGCACCCACCCGGTTCCCGTCCTCCTCGTCTTCGCGCTCATCAACCGCCCCGAGATCTTCGATCTCCGACCCGGCAGCTCGTTCGTCGAGTACCTCCTCGACCAGGGGTTCGACGTCTTCCTCGTCGACTGGGCGTACCGGACGAGGAGGACGCCGACATGGGGCTGGCGGAGT
>DASZKU010000073.1:0-6955 GCA_035552815.1 Solirubrobacteraceae bacterium
GTGTCGGCGAAGTCGTCGTTGATGTCCTCGAGGTCGACGAGCTTGTCGTAGGGGACCTCGGCCTCGGCCATGAGGACGTTCATGTGCCCGGGCATGCGCCCGGCGACGGGATGGATGGCGAAGCGCACCTCCTTGCCCCGGGCCTCGAGCGCTTCCATGAGACCGGAGAGCGCCTTCTGGGCCTGGGCCACGGCGAGCCCGTAGCCGGGGACGAAGATGATCGACTCGGCGTCGGCGGTGAGGATGCTCGCCACGTCCTCGGCGCTCGCGGTGTGTACGGGCTTCTCCTCGCCGCTGTCGTCCTGGGCGGCGACCTTGCTCCCGCCGGCGAGGGCGCCGAAGAGGATCTTGGGGAGCGAGCGGCCGAGCGAGGAGCTCATGAGCTGGGTGAGGATGGTCCCCGAGGCGCCCACCAGCGAGCCCGCGATGATGAGCACGTAGTTGGAGAGCGCGAAGCCCGAGGCGGCGGCGGCGAGGCCGGTGAAGGCGTTGAGCAGGGAGATGACGATGGGCATGTCGGCGCCGCCGATGGGCATGACGAAAAGGATCCCGAGGACGCCAGCGAGGCCGAGGACGATGGCCACCGCCGGGGTGCCCGCGTTGCCCACGAGGACGATGATCCCGAGCGCCACCGCGCCCCCGAAGACGAGCACGTTGACGAGGGCCTGACCGGGGAAGCTGCGCAGCCGGGCGGGCCAGATTCCCTGGAGCTTGGCGAAGGCCACCGCCGAGCCGGCAAAGGACACGCCGCCCACGAGCACCGAGAAGAGGACCGCCGAGGTGAAGACGAAGAGCTGGGGGGCGTGGGTGAGGTCGTGCACGCGGTGGAACTCGCTGAGGGCGACGAGCGCCGCCGCCCCGCCCCCGACGCCGTTGAAGGCGGCGACCATCTGGGGCATCGCCGTCATCGCCACGCGCTCGGCGCTGATGTAGCCCACCGCCGAGCCGGCGAAGATGCCGATGACGATCCACAGGTAGTTGGTCATCCCTGGGGTGAACAGCGTCGCCACCACGGCGAGGAGCATCCCGATGGCCGAGGTGATGTTCCCGATCCGCGCCGTCTCCGGAGTGCGCATGCGCCGGATCCCGACGATGAAGAGCAGCGCCGCGACGATGTACGCGGCGGTGATCGCGTAGCTCACCGCTCAGCGTCCCTTCTTGCCGCGCTCGGACCGGCGGAACATGCCGAGCTGACGGTTGGTGACGACGAAGCCGCCGACTACGTTGGCCGTCCCGAAGGCGACGGCGATGGTGCCGAGGACCTTGATCAGGGTGTCGGCGCCGCTCAGGCCGACGGCGATCATGGCGCCGACGAGGACGACGCCGTGGATGGCGTTGGTGGCCGACATCAGCGGGGTGTGGAGGAGGCTGGGGACGCGGGAGATGAGCTCGAAGCCGATCGCCACCGCGAGGCCCAGCACGGCGAGGTTGCTGAGGAGGGCCTGTCCGCTCATTGCCCGTTCCTCGCCCCGAGGTTGCTGAGGAGGGCCTGTCCGCTCATTGCCCGTTCCTCGCCCCGAGGTTGCTAAGGAGGGCCTGTCCGCTCATTGGTTGCGCCTTTCTCCACCGTGGGCGAGGACGGCGGCGTCGGTGATCTCGTCCTCGAAGTCGAGCTCGAGCTCGCCCTCGTCGTCGATGAGATGGGAGAGGACGCTGATCAGGTTGCGTGAGAGCAGGAACGAGGCGTGGATGGGCATGGTGCTCGGGAGGTTGCGCGGGCCGTGGATGTGCACGTGGTCGTGGACGACGACCTCGCCGGGCTCGGAGAGCTCGCAGTTGCCGCCCGCCTCGACGGCGAGGTCGAAGAGCACGGCTCCCGGCTTCATCCGCTCGACCATCTCCGCGGTGACCAGGGTGGGGGCGCGCCTGCCGGGGACGAGCGCGGTGGTGAGGACGATGTCCATCTCCCCGAGGCGCTCGGTCATGAGCTCCTGGTCGCGCTTCTGCTTCTCCTCGTCCTGCTCGGAGGCATAGCCACCCTGCTCCTTGGCGGTGTCGGCCCCGGCGTCCTCGCGCGCGGCGGCGCGGGCACGCTCGGCGGCCCGCGCCGCGCGCCGGCGCCCGAAGTCCTCGGGAAGGCCGAGGAGCGCCTTGACGAAGACCTCGGCGGGGCCGGGCTCGGGGAGCTCGGGGCCCGCGGGTTCGTTCCCGTTCGCGCCGCCCTCGCTCTCGCTTCTCTCCTCCTCGGCCTCGATGAACCTCGCTCCCAGTGAGCGCACCTGATCGGCGACCTCGGGACGGATGTCGAAGGCCTCGACCTCGGCCCCGAGCCGCCGCGCGGTGGCGATCGCCTGGAGCCCGGCCACGCCGACGCCGAGGACCATGACCTTGGCCGCCTTCGTCGTCCCCGCCGCCGTCGTCATCATCGGCAGGTACCGGCCCGCCGCCTCGGCCGCCATGAGCACGGCCTGATAGCCGGCCACCGAGCTCATCGAGGAGATCGCGTCCATCGCCTGGGCGGCGCCCGTGCGCGGGATCGAGCTCAGCGAGAACGCGGTGACCCTGCGCTGGGCCAGGAGGTCGAGCACGTCGCCCTCCTGGGAGGGATCGAGGAAGCACACGAGCAGGCTGCCCTCGGGCAGCGCCTCGGCTTCGGACTCGCTCGGGGCCGCGACCTTGAGGACGATGGCGGCGCCCTCGGTGGGGTCGTCCTCGACGACCTGGGCCCCCGCCTGGGCATAGCCCTCGTCGGGGTAGAAGTCACCGCCGGCGCCCGCCTCGACGACCACCTCGTGCCCGTCGGAGACGAGCTTCTCGACCGAGTCGGGGACGAGCGCGACCCGGCGCTCGCCTTCCGCGCGCTCCTTCGGGACAGCGATCCTCACGATGAAAACTCCTACCCCGCGCGCGCGACCGGCAATCCTGGCGCGCGCGGCGGCCCATCCCGGAGCCTATTGTCCGGGCCGGCGCCATGCCCCACTCCGCCCATCCCCCTCAGCCCGCGCAGCTCACCGCCGAGCTCGCGCGAGCGCCGCTCGATGCCCTCGCCCACGACGCGACCTACGCCGAGAGCGAGTTCGTCGACCTCGAGCTCGGCGGCCAGCAGGCGCGAGGGGTGAGCCTCGACACCGTCCGGCTCACCGGCGTCGATCTCTCAGGCTCGGGGCTCGAGCACCTGAGCCTCTCCGACGTGGAGGTCTCGGGCGCCAACCTCGCCAACGTCGAGGCCCGGGGCGCCGCCCTCACCCGCGTCGCCATCGCCTCGAGCCGGCTCACGGGAATCACGCTCACCGAGGCGCGTCTCCAGGACGTCGCCGTCGAGGGCTGCCGGGTCGACCTCGCGACCTTCGGCTTCTCGCGCCTGACCCGCGTCACCTTCGCCGACTGCCTGCTCGCTCAGACCTCGTTCCTGGCCACTAACCTCGACTCCGTGCGCTTCCACGCCTGCGATCTCAGCGGCGCCGATTTCCGGGGCGCCTCCCTGCGCGCCTGCGAGTTTCGCCGCTGCGATCTCGGCGGCCTCGAGGGGGTTCAGAACCTGCGCGGGGCGGCGATGGAATGGGCCGACATCGTCGGGATGGCCGGACTGTGGGCGGCGGCGCTGGGGATCGGGGTCCTCGACGCCGACTGAGCCGCGGAATCAGAGGCTGAAGTCGAGCGGCGTGTCGTTGGCCACCGCGAGGACGGGACAGTCGGCAGCCTCGGCGAGCTGCTCGGAGTGCGCGGTGATGGAGACGCGGCGCTTGGGGGCGTCGCCGCGCGAGGCGAGGACGAGCAGGTCGGCATTCGCGTCGAACCCGGGCAGGACCTCGGCGCCGAGCTTCCCGGCGAGCGAGGTCGCGGTCTGCTCGGCGGCATCGCCGGGCTGGGAGAAGACGACGGAGATCTTCTCCACCGTGGGGTCCTCGAGGCGGTAGCCGGCGGGCGCGATGCCGACGGCGGCGGGACCGCCGTCGAGCAACTGCTCGGCGGCGCGGCCGGGGGCGATGTGGCCGGCCGGCGTGCGGTAGGAGGACCCGAAGACGATGACGTCGAAGCCCTCGGTCTCGATGAGCTCGGCCAGGGCCGCCGCCGTCGAGGGGTTGAAGAGCACGTAGGTCTGGACCTCGCCGTCGAATTGGGCGGCGCCGTGCTCGAGGAGCTTGGCCGCCGCCGTGCTCTCGCGCTCCTCGGCCGCCGGATCCGCGAGCCGGGAGTGGCGCACGTAGGCCAGGGCTACCGAGGCTCCGGCTTCGGCGAACACCTTCCCCAACGCGATCGCGTCGTCGTCATCGGGCGTGCCATCGTAAGAGACGACGATCCTGGGCGCCATTGCCGGTCTCCTTGTCAGCTGTTGGTTCGATGTGGACTAGCGCACGGCACGCTATGTACCAGCGGCGGCCGCGACCTTGTTCATACGGCCAAATACGCACCCGTTCTGTGGGCCACGCGGAGTAAGCGGTGCCGTGGCCCGGGCGGAATGCGCGACCCGCGTACAGTTCCGGCCCGTGTCCCGGCACCGCCTTCGCCCGCCTGAGCGCCACGCCTCGCCTCGCGTCTCCGGGGGGCCATCGTGCCCATGAAGGTCGGAATCGTGGGGATGCCCAACGCGGGCAAGTCCTCGCTCTTCACCGCCCTGACCGGGGTCGCCGCCGAGGCGGCCAACTACCCGTTCACGACGATCGAGCCCAACATCGCCGTCATCCCCGTCGCCGACGAGCGCCTCGACGCGGTGGCGGCGACCGTGCGCGCCTCGAAGATCGTGCCCGACACCATCGCCTTCAACGACATCGCCGGGCTCGTCGCCGGCGCCCATCGCGGAGAGGGCCTGGGCAATAAGTTCCTCGCCAACATCCGCGAGACCGACGCCATCGTCCATGTCGTCAGGGCCCACGAGGACCAGAGCGTGGTCCACCCCGAAGGTCGCGTCGACCCGCTCGCGGACATCGAGACGATCGAGACCGAGCTCCTCTACGCCGACCTCGAGCAGGCCGAGCGCCGCCTCGAGCGCGTGGCCAAGACGGCGAAGACGGGCGAGCGCCGGGCGGTCGCCGAGGCGGCGTGGCTGCGCGAGGTGATCGAGGCCCTGCAGGCGGGGCGCCCCGCGCGCACGGTCGCGCCCCCGGCCGACGCGCCCGACGCCCCCGCCCTCCTCTCCCCCCTGACGGCCAAGCCCGTCCTCTTCGTGGCCAACGTCGAAGAGGGCTCGGACGAGGTCCCCCCCGCCGTGGCCGAGCATGCCCGCGCTCAGGGCGCCGAGGCGGTGGCGGTCTCCGCCCGCCTCGAGGCCGAGCTCGGCGAGCTCTCCGAGGAGGAGGCGGCGACGATGCGCGAGGAGCTCGGCCTCGCCGAGTCGGGTCTGCGCCGCGTGGTGCGCGGCGCCTTCTCCCTGCTTCACCTGATCGCCTTCTTCACCGCCGGCGAGGACAGGCCCGCGCAGTCCTGGCACCTGCCCAGCGGGCAGTCCGTGTGGCAGGCCGCGGGCCTCATCCACTCAGACATCCAGCGCGGGTTCGTGCGCGCCGAGATCGTCTCCTGGCGCGACCTCGTCGACGCCGGGGGCTACGCGGGGGCGCGCGAGCGAGGCGCGCTGCGCCTCGAGGGACGCGATTACCCGGTGGCCGACGGCGACGTGATCACGGTTAAGTTCACGCCATAACCAATTAGTTGCCCGGGGGTGGGGACGGTGATACTTTGCCCCGCACTTTTCTTCACGCCGCCGGTCGGCGGCGGCGAGGTGACATAAGGAAGGAGCAGGGATGGCGTCGCGATCGCTGCTGGCTGCCCGAAGGCGCAAGCTGTTGGTAATGGTGACGGCCTCGGTCGCGGTTGCCGCCCTGCTCGCCGTGGGGCCGATCGCCGGCGCCCACGCCCAGACGACCTCGAGCGCCGTCGGCGAGCTCGACTGTAACGGCGACAGCCCGATCCAGCAGTCCGTTCATCTCACGGCGGCATGCACCGATATCCGGGGCTTCGCGAACGTCGACAACGCCAACACCTGGGGCGGCCGCTTCTACGACAACGGGACGTACATCGGACACGACGAGCCCGACATGGGCTTTGTCTCGGCGCGGCCCGGCTCGGGCAACGACGTGACGTGGACGGAGGTTCTGGGCCGGGATCCGGTGGCGTCGCCTACCGTGAGCACCCCGGGCTCCGACGTCGCGCACTGGTTCGAGCTTTCCTTGGCCCCGTGGTTCTCGATGCAGATGTGCGACTCGAAGTCCTACCCGCAGTCCCCGTGCACCCCCGAGAGTGACGCCAACGCGCCGGCCCCGTGCACGATCTCGGCCAATCCGTGCACCAACGGTTTCGCGGGCGGAGGCTCTGCCTTCATGGAGATGCAGTTCTATCCGCCGGGCTTCTCGCCCTTCGCCGACGCCGTGAGCTGCGATAACCAGCACTGGTGCGCCGCCATGACCATCGACAGCCTCGAGTGCACCTACGGGTTCGCCACGTGCAACGGCAACTGCGAGGAACCCGTCAACTTCGCCTTCATCCAGCACGATGGCGTGCCCACGGGCGCACCGGCACCGCAGAACACCGGCCTCGCCACCTTGACCCCGAACTCCCAGACCCTGCTCATGAACCCCGGCGATCGCATCGTCGTGCACATGTTCGACGCGCCCGTTCCCGGCCAGCCCGGGGTGAAAGCGTTCAAAGTGGTGATCGACGACCTGACGACGCGTCAGAGCGGGTTCATGCAGGCCTCGGCGGCCAACGGCTTCCAGAACACCTCGGTCGCCGACTGCTCGGGCACGCCGTACAACTTCCAGCCCGAGTACAACACGGCTGCTGCGCAGAACATCACCCCGTGGGGAGCGCTCCAGACGAACATCAGCACCCAGTTCGAGACCGGCCACTTCGAGGCGTGCACGAGCATCACCGATCCCTTCACCGTCACCTTCCCGCCCGGGATCAGCGACACCTTCTGGTCGGCATGCCAGGGACCCTACGAGAACGCGGCGCCGGGAGGTGTCGGGTCGAGCCAGCCCGAGGTGAGTGACGCCCTGTGCTATCCCCAGGGCGACCCCCA
>DASZKU010000074.1:0-2015 GCA_035552815.1 Solirubrobacteraceae bacterium
CTCGAGCGTGTGGGCCTTGACGAGCATCCTCTCCGACACGCCGGGCACCGAGAGGCAGGAGCGCCGAGCACGCATGGCGATGATCATATAGAGACAACACGCAGCGACATCCGGACTCCAATGGGCTAGGCTAATCAACCGCTGGTGACTGGTTCGGTCGCCGCCAGGTCACGTCTACGAGGAGATCGATGCTGCAAGCGCCGGAGCGGATTCGTGTTGGTGGGCCTTACTTCGAGGACTTCGCACCGGGGCAGGTGTTCGACGATGCGCCCGCGCTCACGATCACCTCGGGGCACGGCGCTCTTCACCAGGCACTGACCGGCGATCGCCTGCGTCTCGCCCTCGACGGCGAGCTCAGCCGCTCGGTCACCGGGAGCGAAGCCCAGCTCGCGCATCCCAACCTGGTGTGCGACGTCGCCATCGGGCAGTCGACGGGGCCGACCCAGCGCGTGCTCGGGAACCTCTTCTACCGGGGCCTTGTCCTCCTCAGCCCGGTGTACATCGGCGACACCTTGCGCACCACCACCGAGGTCGTGGGCCTGCGCCAGAACCGGGCGCGCGAGGGTCGCGCGGGATCGGGTCTCGTGGTGCTGCGCATCAAGACCGTCAACCAGCGCGGGGAGCCCGTGCTCGACTTCTGGCGCTGCCCGATGATCCCGCTGCGCTCCTCGGACTCGCAGACCGGGCACGCCGACAGCTTCGATCACATACCCCAGGACCTCGACATGAACGAGGTTCGTGGCGCGGTGCCCGCGGATTGGCGCCTCGATCGCCTGCGCGCGCAGCTTCCCGGCGAGCACTTCGCCGATCTCGCGGAGGCGACGGTGTGGGAGATCGAGGGCCGCGACACCGTCACCGCCGCCCCCGAGCTCGTGCGCCTGAGCCTCAACCTCGCCTACGCCCACTCCGACGCGGCGGCCACCGCCCGCGGCCGGCGCCTGGTGTACGGCGGGCACACGATCTCGCTCGCCGCCTCGCACGCGACGCGCGCCCTCCCCAACCTGGCCACCATCCTCGCCTGGCAGGGGTGCGATCACCTCGGGCCCGTGTTCGAGGGCGACATCCTCGGCACCGAGCTCACCCTCGAGGGCAAGCACCCCCTCGCCGACGGCGGCCTCCTCGACCTCCATGCCACGGTCTTCGCCGACCGTGCCGACGGAAGCGGCGAGCACGAGCCGGTGCTCGACTGGCGCTTCGTGGGGCTGATGGCATGACCGGTATCCTCTCGGGCATGCGCGTGGTCGAGGGCTCGGCCTTCGTCGCCGCCCCGCTCGGCGGGATGACGCTCGCCCAGCTCGGCGCCGACGTGATCCGCTTCGACCCCATCGGCGGCGGGCTCGACTACACGCGCTGGCCCATCACCGACGAGGGCAAGAGCCTGTTCTGGCCGGGCCTCAACAAGGGCAAGCGCTCGATCCAGATCGACCTCGGCACCGGCCGCGGGCGCGAGCTCATCGCCGAGCTCGTTACCGCCCCAGGACCGGACGCGGGGCTCTTCCTCACCAACTTCCCCCTGCGCGGCTGGCTCGACTACGACGCGCTCGCCGCCAAGCGCCCCGACCTCATCACCGTCAACATCACCGGTAACTACGACGGCTCCTCGGCCGTCGACTACACCGTCAATCCCGCCACCGGCTTCCCGTGGGCGACGGGTCCGCGCCACGTCGCGGTGCCCTTCAACCACCTGCTGCCGGCGTGGGACGCCATCACCGGCACGCTGGCCGCGACGGGGCTGCTGGCCGCCGAGCGCCACCGCCGGCTCACCGGCGCCGGCCAGGTCGTCAAGGTCGCGCTCTCCGACGTCGCGCTGGCCATGGTCGGCAATCTCGGCAAGATCGCCGAGGCCCAGATCAACCAGCGCGAGCGTCCCAAGGACGGCAACTACCTCTACGGGGCGTTCGGCCGCGACTTCACGACCAAGGAGGGACGGCGGATCATGGTTGTGGCGCTGACCCTGCGCCAATGGCAGAACCTCGTCAAGGCCACCGGGCTGGCCGAGGCGTTCACCAACTGCG
>DASZKU010000075.1:0-17974 GCA_035552815.1 Solirubrobacteraceae bacterium
CTCCTGCGCGGACATGGGGACGACCTCGGCCTCCGGGACCCAGTGGTAGCGGAACGCGCGTCGCGCGCCCGCGGCGTCGATCGCCCAGAACGCATGCAGCCCGTGGAACCCCTGAGTGGCGAAGCTCTCCGCCGTCACCGCCTTGAAGACCTTGATGACCCCGGGCACGCACTGGGGGTGGGTGGCGAGAAAGAGCGCCAACCGGATCGGGTTCGGGAGACCGGTCGGCAGGCCCCTGCGCTGGGCGGAGGCGATGCCGATGAAGTCGTCGGGACGACGGGCCGGAAACGTCGTGATGTTCAGTCCCACCACGTCGCAGCGGCCGCCCGACGGGAGCTCGAAGCGCACCGCCAGGCCGAGCGCGGTGCCCTTCTTGACGCTGGTGCGGTCGGAGAAATAGGGTGACCCGGCCCCGTTGGAGAAGCGCACGACGACGGGGATCTCGCCGCCTTGCAGGTGCTCGGCGGTGGTCAGGGCGCCGGCATCGGGCGTGGCCTGAAAGCGCCCGCGAAAGCTCGCGCCGCGCGCGTGCGCACGGCGGAAGCCCGGGACATAGCCCAGATACGTCTCCATGTTCGACAACACGCGCTCGACGCGCTCGGGCCCTCCGCCCAACTTACCGGTGTCCGTCATAGCCCCCGTCGCCTCCTACGCCGGTCCGTCGAGCTCACCGATTATCAGCGGAAACCAGTCCTTGTCGGCCCGCCGACCGATGAACACGTCGAGGTGCCCGTATCCGGGCACGACGTGCAGTGTGTGGTGGCGTCCGGGGAAGACGCGCTCGAAATACGCGTGGGTTTGCTTCTGGCTCTCGGGCACGAAGGTGTGGTTGAGCCCGCCGGTGATGAAGGAGAAGCGGGCGTCGGTCTTCGGAGGCTGCTCGACGAAGCTCGCGGGCAGCTCCGGGCGACCCTCGACGCTGACGAGATGACCGTGCTCCACGCACCGGGCGATCTGCTTGAAGAAGGTCAGCGGCGCCGCACCGAATTCGCCCTTGGTCCACTCGTGCGTCTCGGGTGTCAGCTGCTCGTGGGTCCACAGCGTCGGGTCACCCGCGCCGAACATGAAGCTTGCGACCTTGCACACCCCGTTGTGGCAAGTTCGACGCGAGAGCTTCGCGTAGGCGGTCACCAGCTTCGGGAGTATCCACGGTGCGCCGGAGAGGCCCCACTGGGGGTCCATGTACCCGAGCAGCCGCGACACGACCGGCACCACGTACTGGAGCTTGAGCTTGGCCATCGGCGTCACTACCGGGTGCAGCGACACGGCGCTGGAGATGATCGTGCGCGCCTCGGGCACGAGCCCGGCGCAGGCGGACATCATGAAGCTCGTCGAGCCCTGGCAGTGGGCGATCACCTGAAGGTCGGTCGCACCGCTGCGCTCGAGCACGGTCCGGACCGCGAGCGGATGGTCGAGGACCGCGGCCTGATCGAGCGTCCAAGTGTTGTTGGGGACGTCCATGCTCGCCCGCCATGTCTCCATCCACACGTCGTACCCGGCGTCGATCAACGCGTCGACGAGGGTGTAGGGCAGCGGCGGACGCCAGATCTCGGTGCGTACGCCGACGCCGTGCACGAGCATGACCGGACCCTTGGTCGGGGCGCGCTCGCCACTGACATGGGTGACGAAACATTCCATCCCGTCCGCGGTGAGGAAGGGAATGCGCTCCTCGGAGTACCCGGGCTTCGTCGTCATACCGATCGGGTCCCCGGCCCGTACACGTCCCACAGATCGCCGGCGAAGAGTGCGCCGAAGCGCGCCAGCGCGTCCACCCGTCCCGCGGGATGGACGCGGAAGGTGGTGAGCTGGTGGGCGAAGTCGAGCGGGTGGATGTGGAGGATGCCGGTGGCGATGACCGTCGCCCCTTCGTCTTCCTCCTCGGCCACGTGGCCGCTCAGCACCCGGGTATAGAGGGTCGAGGTGTCGTGCCAGATCTCGAAGCGCCCGTCGTTGACGACGATCTTGTGGCCGACCATGGTGAGGGGATGGCCGGTGCCGTCGGTGAAGTACAGGCGGTAGAACATCCGCTTGTTGGCGCTGTCGCCGTCCTGGTCGACGAAGAGGTTGAAGATCCCGCGCTCGACCGGGCGCTGCCCGCCGAGCGCGTCGCACGACACGTGGCCGATCGCCACCGCCTCGTGGGCGGGGTCGACGACGAAGCGCTCGATGTCCTCGGCGGTGATGGTGAGGGTGAAGTCGAGGTCCGTTCGCGACTTGCGCCCGGCGCGGTAGGCGGCGTCGAAATCCTCCGTCTCCCCGCCGAAGGTGACGAACCCCTTCATCGTCTCGGTGAACTCGACCGAGGCGGCGCCGGGGCCCACCGGCTCACCGGTGGAGGGCGGCGAGCCCTCGGGGACGGTGGCCATGGGCCGGCGCACGGCGGCCTCGGGCGCGCCCTCGAGCATGGCGTCGGCGAAGCGGTCGGCGAGCGCGGCGATGGTCAGGCTCGGGTTGGCGCCGACCGGCCCGGGCATGACCGACCCGTCGGCCACGTGCAGGCCGGGGAGGTTGAAGACGCGGCCGTAGGCGTCGATGACGCCCTCCTGATCGTTTCGCCCGATGCGGCAGCCGCCGAGCGAGTGGACGGTGATGACGCGGTTCAGCCACCAGATCGGGTTATCGATGAAGTCGGCGCCGAGCTCCCGGGAGATCTCCTCCGAGAGCGCGCGCACCTGGTCGAAGTAGGTCTTCGAGGCGCCGTGCTTTGACCAGTCGACCTCGAGGAGCTCGCCGGCCAGCGTCATCACCCCGTCGGGTACGTCGCGGCCCATGCCCAGGAGCGGCAGGGTCGCGCTCGAGAGCCCGCAGTCGCCCAGGAAGTCGGCGACGTCCCCGCCGATCTCCGACTCCCGGTCGTGGTGGAGGAAGCCCTTGAGCATCCGCTCGGCGCCGTGGACGGCGTTGTGCAGGTCGCCGGGGAGGTCGGCCATCTGGAGCATCCAGCTCACGAACTCCGGGTAGCCCGCGTCCTCGAGATAGAACCCGCGGCCGGTGTGGCCGTCGCCGTCGAGGGCGTCGCCGGTGCGGATGGCGCTCGTGATCACCGGCCCGTGCGCGGGGTCGGTGTCGCGGGGGACGCGCTTGCCGTTGTCGTTCTCGCGGGCGCGGATCGCGAAGGTGAGGAGATCGCCATTGCCGCTGAAGCCGTGCCCGAGCGCCGGGCTCAGGCCGGGAAGCGCGCCGCGATTGCGCAGGAGCAGGAAGGTCGAGCCCAGCGTGCCCGCCGAGAGGATGAGGTCGGTGGCCGTCAGCGTGGTCAACGGGAGCGAGCCGGTATCGGTGGGACCCTCGGCCTGCTCGTCGTGACTGACGTAGCTGACCGACCAACCCCCGCCCTCGCGCGGCTCGAAGCTCCGCACCTCGCACAGGGTGCGGATGTCGGCGCCGGCATGCCAGGCGCGGGTCAGGTAGGTGTAGTCGAGGGTGTTCTTGGCCCCGTAGTTGCAGCCCACGTCGCACTCGCCGCACAGCCGGCAGGTCTCGCGGGGGAGGCCATGGAGGTTGGGCCGGGACTCGATGATGGGCACGCCCGGGACCGGCGCCTGCCCCGCGTTGGCGAAGGTGACCGCGAGCTTGGGGAGGAACCAGTCATCGCCGCGGCCCAGGGCGCGGGCGGCGTCGCGGAAGGCGAGCGTCTTCCTCGTCTGGTCATAGGGCGAGTGCTCGAGCGGGAAGGTCTGGCCGTCGAGCCCGACCTCCACGCGGTCGTAATGGGGGTCGAGGTCGGCGCGGCTGATCGGCCAGTACTCCTGGCCGGGGACGCTCGGGTCCTCATGGGCAAACCACTTCTCGTCCTTGCGGATGAGCACGTTGGCGTAGATCAGCGAGCCCCCACCGAGCCCGCTCGAGACCAGCGCGTCGAGCCCCGAGAAGGACCAGAAGTCGAACATGCCCAGCAGGCCCTCGCTGGGGTTCCACAGGTTCCGCCGCAGCCCTGCCGGGCTCCGCGGGAACGAGTTGGGCGGATACGCCCTGCCGCGCTCGAGCACGCACACGCGACGTCCCGCCTCCGAAAGCCGCGCCGCGGTGACCGAGCCCCCAAAGCCCGAGCCGACAACGATCGCGTCGAAGTGTTCTGGTGTCTGCGTAGAGGACGGGATACCAGCCATCGAGCCTGGCGTTCATATCACATACCCACGACGCGACAGCGGTTTTTCGCGGCTGCGATGACGGCGCGGGGCGGGGTTATCCGGCGCCGTAGGGAGGAATATTGCCGATCAGGCTCGTTCGCGGATCGGGCGCACGGTCGGGCACGGGCCGGGCCTCGATCGCCTGCACCGAGCCCTGCGCGGGCCCTTACGTTCCCCCGGCTATATGATCGCGCTATCGCGAGGAGAGCGGTTAGCGGGCTAGGACCGGACATCGCCGGGCTCGGGTCGCGGACGTCGTCCATCGGAGGTCTAATGCCAGCGCGTAACACGAGCCGTGGTCCGGTGCTGCAGTGGGTCGTCGTGCTCGTCGTCGGGATCATCGTCGTCACCCTGGTCCTCGGGCTCAACCTGATCGCGCGCCTGAACGCCGGGCAGCAGGTGATCGACTACGCCAAGCCGGCGTTCACCACCCAAGCCCTGAACACCGACGTGGCGGGCATCGACATCATCTCCAAGAACGTCGACATGGCCAACCCGATCGTCACCCCGGCAGGCGGAGGGGCGCGCGAGGTGGCGGCCATCGTCAGCTACGTGGCCGCCGCCAACCACGTCTCGCAGGCCAAGGCCCTGAAGGCGCTCGAGAAGCAGTTTCCCCACACCACGGCATTCCTGCGCGCGGCGCCCCTGTCGGCGGTGACGGCGGAGCTGCCCGGGCTCGAGCGCTTCCTCGAGAAGTCGCTGAAGGTCACTCCGCCCGAGCTCGTTGCCGCGCTCAAGGCCAATTTCCCCCACCTCGCCCAGACCATCACCTACCTGCCCAGGCTGACCCGTGGGTGGTACGACGTCCCTTACCTGGCCGCGGACGGGCTCACCGACTTCAACGGTCAGCCGGTGCGGACGGTGCCGCAGCTCCGGACCTACTTCGCGCACCTGATCAGCGCCGTGGGGGGGCAGAAGGCGAACTTCGACAGCCTCGATTCGACGACGGTGAACTGGATCCCGTGGGTGGTGCTGGCAATCGGGGTGGTGGTCATCCTCTTCGCGCTGCTCATGGTCGTCCTCAGCCTGCGGGGGATCACGCGCCGGCTGCAGATCGCCAGTGCCTCGGTCGTCGTCGCGGTGGGAGCGGTCGTCGTCGCCCTCGTCCTCGCCCTCAACCTGATCCCCCGGCTGAGCAACGGCCAGAAGCTCATCGATGCGCTCAACCCCGCCTTCGCCGTCCCCCGCGTCAAGGGCGACCGCGCCGGGATCCACATGGTCCAGAGTGTGGTCAACGCCGAGAACCCGATCATGACCCCCGCCGGGGGAGCGGCGCAGGAGGTCCCCAAGCTCGTGGCCTTCGTGGCGGGCAAGACCCACCTGTCGAAGACGGCGGTCCTCGACGCCCTGGCCACGCGCTTCCCCCACACCACCGAGGTCCTCCTCGCCATCCCCCTCACCTCGGTGTCGTCCGAGCTCCCGGCCGTCAAGCGGGCACTGGCGCCGGCGCTGCCCAAGATCCCCAACCTCGCGCAGACGGTGGTCAACGCTCCGCCGGTCACGAGCGGCTGGGACGACGTTCCCGGCACCGCCGGGGCGAGGAACTCCGCGGGCGGCACCGTCCGCACCGTCCCCGCGATCACCAGCTATTTCGCCAACGACGTGATCCCCGTGCTCGAGAAGCAGCGCCGCCACTGGGTGACCCTGACCTCGACCTCGAAGATCGACTTCATCGGGTGGCTCGTGCTCAGCATCGGGGTGATCGCGCTCGTCTACGGGGTCCTCATGGTGCTCATCGCCCGGACCCGGCCACGCCCCGCCGGGTAGGCGCGGCTCAGAAGAAGCCCGGCAACCCGCCGTCGGGCGAGGGAGCCGAGCCGCTGCCGTCGCTCTGGCCCGAGCCGCTAGAGCCGCCCGCGCCCGAGCCGTCGGTGCCGGAGCCGCCGGTGCCGGAGCCCGCGTACGAGGAGCTCGGGTACGCGGTGGGTCCGCTCACGTCCTCGCCGCTGCCCCAGCCGGCGCTGCCCGAGCCGTCGCCCCCGGCGTGCCCGGTCCCGCCGCTCGTCGGGGTCGACGTGGGCGACCAAGCCCCGGTGTAGGCGGTGGATCCACCACCGCCTTCCGAGGTGCTCGGGGGGTTCTCCCCGGTGCCGGCCGGCGACCCGGTCGGCGTTCCTCCACCGCGCGTGGGGGCGGGGAACACCGGCCGGGTGGGCGCGGCCGTCGGGCTCGAGGGGGCCGGACTGACCGCGGGGGGCGACGCGGCAGTCGGGGTCCTCGGGGGCGTCGAGCCCGGCAGATGGAACTGGCGCGCGAGGACGACCGAGGCCGAGGAGATGACCTTGGTGGCGCGGGCGGGGGCGAGGTCGGGTGCCGCGCTCGTGCCCGAGGTTCGCGGCGCGGCGGGATCGGCGGGGGCGGGCAGGAGACCCGGCGTGCCCGCGGTCGAGGTCGGGTCGGAGGTGGCGGCGCTCGCGACGCGGGCGCGGGCCACCGTGCGGGGGGCGGGGGCGCGCCCCGCGTGGTGGTGCCCGACGGTGTGCGGGTAGAGCAGGGCGAACCCGCCCACGGCGCACACCGAGACCGCGCAGGCGGCCGTCACCTGGCTGAGCACCCCGCCGGTGATCGCGGTCTTGACGGCCAAGCCACCGAAGATGGCGCTCCCGCCGGCGACGCCGCCGAAGGGGGAGGGAACGAAGCCGCGCAGGGAGCGGGCGTCCTTGCGCAGCCCCTGCCCGTAGGCCTTGCACGAGGCGCAGGTCCTCACGTGCCGGCGCACCGTCCGGTCGCGGTGGCGCCCGTCGGGCTCGGCGGCCAGCGCCTCCCGCGCCGCCGCGCACGGCATCTCGGTGGCCTCGCGGTGGGCGCGCAGGCCGATGCGCCCACGGGCGATGAGCCCGCGCACGGCGGACTCGTCGAGCTCGAGGAGAGCGCCGATCTCCTGGTAGGAGTGGCCGCCGAGCTCGCGCATGAGCAGGGCCGTGCGCTGTGACTCGGGGAGCTCGCGTAAGCCGGCGAGCACGAGTTCGAACTCCGCCCTGACCTCGGTGCTCACGGGCGCCGGGCGCTCGAGGTTCTCATCCGCCGCCGAGACGACGCGGCGGCGGCGGATCACGTCGATGGCGGCGTTGCGGGCGACGCGGGCGAGCCAGGCGCGGAGATCACGCGGAGGGCTCGTCCGCAGGCCCACGGCGAGCGCGGCGAAGGCATCCTGGGCGGCGTCCTCGGCATCGTGGCGTGAGCCGAGCACTCCGATACATACCGCCAGGACGCCGGCGCGGTGGCGCTCGTAGAGGATCTCGAAGGCCTCCTGGTCGCCGGCGCGGAAGCGCTCGGCGAGGGCGGCGTCCGAGCGCAGCTTGAGCACGCGCCGCGGCGTGGCGAGCAGCGGGTGGGGCCGGGGTAGCTCCGGTAGCGGAGCTACCGCGTCGAGGCCCACCGTGCCGCTCGCCGCGCCGTGCGCACTCACCGGCCGATCACGCCTTCTTCGCGTGCTTGGACTTCTTGGTGGCGTGATGGGACTTCTTGTGCGTCGTCTTCTTCTTGAGCGTGACCTTGCCGCCGCTCAGGAGCTTGAGCGTCTCCTTCAGGGCCTGGTTGGCCGCCGAGGTCGTCGTGCCCGAGCCCGTGGTCGGCGTGGTGGCCGGAGCGGGGAGGTCGAGGACGAACATCAGCGGGGTGCTCTGCACCTGGGCGGCCGTCATGCCGCCGGGGCCGATCAGTCCGCCGGCGAGGAGGTCGCCGGGCTGTATGTCGGAGATCGAACCGCCGAACAGGCTGCCGAACGGGTCGCTGATGCTGCTCGTGCTCAGGCTCGTCCCGCCGATCACCAACGTGTGCGGGCCGAGCTGGAACGTCGCGCTCGTGTTGGCGGCGATGAGGCTGGCCGGGAGCGAGCGCATGACCGTCACCGGCACGGTGCTATTGGTCGTGTCGGGCGTGCCCGCCGTGCCCACGAAGGCATAGAACTGCTTGGGGACCTGGGCGAAGACCGAGGTCGCCGGGTTGCCCACGATCGTCGTGATCGGGTCGGTCGGCGCTCCCGGGAAGAGGGCGATGAAGCGGTCGCCGGTGGCGAGGTCGGCCACCGTCGCGGGTCCGTCCACGCCGCTGACCCGGATCATCGTGCTCGCGCTGGTGGAGATGGTCACCGGCGTCGTGGCGGGGGTGCTCGGAGCGGCGGGGCTCGTGGTGAGGTGGTGCACGGCGTCACCGCCGAAGACGGGGCCCGAGGGACCGGAACCTCCGGTGCCGTCGCCTCCGTCGTCGGAGCCCGGGGTGGGGGGTGCGACGACGTAGGCGTTGGCCGTGAACGTCCCGTTGGCGGAGTCCGGCGCCACGACGGTGCCGGCGACCGCTACCTCGCCGCTCGACCACGGGCCGCCGGAACCGCCATCAGCCTGCGCGCCGGCCACACCCACGACCAGCGGCAACGCCGTGATGAGGGCAATGAGAACACGTTTCATGCGTTTCCTCCTGAGGGTGGTGGCTTCGCCGGGTCCATGGCGAAAACCGGGAAGCGGGTGCTTCGAACAGGTGGCCTTGTCGCTGCTATTGACGCAGGAGCGGGGCAAAAGTTCGCTCCTAATCCACGAATGTTTTACGGCGCGGAGTACGCTCCGCTCGCGCCCGAAGGAGAAGGCGATGCGGAGGACATGGAAGGCGGTGCGCGCATGGCAGTGAAGGCGGTCGAGTTCGAAACCGGGCTGATCGATTCGGTCTGCGCCCGGGTCAAGGAACGACTCGCGGACGGCCAGGCCGCCGACTGTGAGGCATTCGTGCGCCAGTACTACCACTGGGTCCCGCCCGAGGACCTCATCGGCAGGACCTCGGCCGACCTCTACGGAGCGGCGATGGCGCAGTGGACCCTCGCTCAGGAGCGTCCTCCCGGCTCCGCGCGCGTGCGCGTCTACAACCCCGACCTCGAGCGCCACGGCTGGCGCTCGACGCACACGGTGGTCGAGATCGTCAGCGACGACATGCCCTTCATCGTCGACTCGCTGAGCATCGAGCTCGCGCGGCAGGGCTACGGAATCCACCTGCTCATCCATCCCGTGATCGCCGTCCTGCGCGACGAGGCGGGAAAGCTCGAGCGCGTCCTCGCTCCGGGGGCCACGGCCCCCGGAGCCGTCGCGGAGTCCTTCGCCCACGTCGAGGTCGACCGGGAGACCGACAGCGCGCGCCTGGAGAAGCTCGCGGCGGGGATCGAGCGCATGCTCGGCGAGGTGCGCGCGGCGGTCGAGGACTGGCCGGCCATGCGCGGGCGCGCGCAGGCGATCGCCTCCGAGCTCGCGGCCTCGCCCCCGCCGATCGACGCCGCCGAGGTGGAGGAGGCCGGCGCCTTCCTGGCCTGGGCCGAGGATCACCACTTCGTGTTTCTCGGCTACCGGGAGTACACGCTCGTCGGCGAGGGCGACGAGCTCGCGCTGCTTCCCGTCCCCGGCAGCGGCCTGGGGATCCTGCGCGACGCCGAGCGCGCCGCGCGTACTGAGCGCACGGGGAGTCCGGAGCACGCGGGGCGCTCGGGGCGGGCGGAGCGCGCGGGGCGGGCGGGGCACGCGGGCAGGCTCCCGCCCCGGGTCAGCGAGCTCGCGCGTGCCCCGCAGCTCCTCGTGCTCACCAAGGCCAACTCGCGGGCGACCGTCCACCGTCCCGCCTACCTCGACTACATCGGCGTCAAGCGCTTCGGTCCCGACGGCCAGGTCACCGGGGAGCGGCGCTTCCTCGGCCTCTACACGACCGCCGCCTACACCGACAACCCCCGCGCCATCCCCATCATCCGCGAGAAGGTCGAGCACGTGCTCGCCCGGGCCGCCTTCCCGCCGGGCGGCCACGACGCCAAGGCGCTGGTCGAGGTCATCGAGGCCTACCCGCGGGACTCGCTCTTCCAGATCACCGACGCGGAGCTCTTCGAGGCGGCGATGAGGATCCTCGGCCTCGGCGAGCGCCAGCGCCTGAAGCTCCTCGTGCGCCGCGACGCCTACGAGCGCTTCCTGTCCTGCCTGGTCTTCATCCCCCGCGACCGCTTCAACACCGAGAATCGCGAGCGGGTGGGCGCGATTCTCACCGAGGCATTCGGCGCCACGCGCGCCGACTGGAGCCTGTACATCTCCGAATCGGTCCTCGTCCGCGTCCACTACGTGCTCTGGTGCGACGACGCGCCCCCGCCCGAGATCGACGAGGCCGAGCTCGAGGCCCGCCTCAAGCAGGCGATCCGCGCGTGGGGCGACGACCTCCGCGAGGCCCTCATCGCCGAACGCGGCGAGGAGGTCGGGACCGCGCTCGTGCGCCGCTACCAGGCCGCCTTCCCCCCCGCGTACCGCGCCGACTGGGGGGTCCGCGCGGCGGTGGCGGACATCGGCAAGCTCGAGGAGCTCACCGACGGCGGCGGGCTCGTCATGGGCATCAACCCGGCGCTCGACGGCTCCCCTGGCCCCGTCCGCGGCAAGCTCTTCAGCGCCACCGCCGTCACCCTCTCCGACGTGCTCCCCACCTTCGAGCACATGGGGGCGCGCGTCACCGACGAGCGCCCCTACGCGATCACAGGCGCCGACGGCGACACCGCCTGGATCTACGACTTCGGGCTGACCTGCGGCCGCGGGCGCAGCTTCGACGATGAGCACGTGCGCGAGATCTTCCAAGCGGCATTCCTCGCCGTGTGCCGGGGCGAGCTCGAGAACGACGGACTCGGCGCGCTCGTACTCGGGGCGGAGCTCACCGGACGCCAGATCACCGTCCTGCGCACCGTAGACAAGTACCTGCGCCAGGCGGGGATCACCTTCTCCGACCAGTACATCGAGCGCACGCTGCTCGCCCACCCCGCCATCGCCCGGCTCCTCGTCGAGCTCTTCGAGGCCCGCTTCGACCCCGAGCGCCGCCTCGACCCCGAGCGCCACGAGGGCGCCGAGCTTCTCGCGGTCGCCATCGAGCAGGCCGTGGACGCCGTCGAGAGCCTCGACGAGGACCGCATCCTCCGCAGCTTCCTCTCCGTGCTGCGTGCGGCCGTGCGCACCAACTACTTCCAGGCCGGGCGGGACGGAGCCCCCAAGAGCTATGTGTCCCTGAAGCTCGATCCCTCGCGGATCCCGATCCTGCCCCGGCCCCGGCCGCAGTTCGAGATCTTCGTCTACTCACCGCGCGTCGAGGGCGTGCACCTGCGCGGCGGGCGGGTTGCGCGCGGCGGCCTGCGCTGGTCCGAGCGACCCGAGGACTTCCGCACCGAGGTCCTCGGGCTGATGAAGGCGCAGATGGTCAAGAACGCCCTCATCGTCCCCGTGGGATCCAAGGGCGGGTTCGTGATCAAGCGCCCACCCTCAGACGGGGGCCGCGAGGCGCTCCAGGAGGAGGTGCTCGCCGGGTACCGGACCTTCCTCCGCGGCCTCCTCGACCTCACCGACAACATCGTCGACGATCGCGTCGTCCCGCCTCCGAACGTGGTCCGCTACGACGGCGACGATCCCTACCTCGTCGTCGCCGCCGACAAGGGCACGGCGACGTTCTCCGACGTCGCCAACGCGATCTCGGCCGAGTACCGGTTCTGGCTCGGGGACGCCTTCGCCTCCGGTGGCTCGCACGGGTACGACCACAAGCGCATGGGCATCACCGCCCGCGGAGCCTGGGAGTCGGTAAAGCGACACTTCCGCGAGCTCGGGATCGACACCCAGAGCACCGACTTCACCGTGGTCGGCATCGGCGACATGTCCGGCGACGTGTTCGGGAACGGCATGCTCCTCTCGCGCCACATCAAGCTCGTCGGCGCCTTCAACCACCGCCACATCTTCCTCGACCCCAACCCCGATCCCCAGCGCACCTGGGCCGAGCGCGAGCGCCTCTTCGCACTCCCGCGCTCGTCCTGGAGCGACTACGACGAGGCGCTCATCTCTCCCGGCGGCGGGGTCTACGCCCGGACCGCGAAGTTGATCCCCATCTCCCCGGAGATCCGCGAGGCGCTCGCCATCGAGGCCGAGGAGCTCACGCCTAGCGAGCTCATCCGCGAGCTCCTGTGCGCCAACGTCGACCTGCTCTGGAACGGCGGCATCGGGACCTACGTGAAGGCGTCGAGCGAGACCCACGCCGACGCCGGGGACAAGACCAACGACGCCCTCAGGGTCGACGGGGGCGCCTTGCGCTGCCGCGTCGTGGGCGAGGGCGGGAACCTCGGCTTCACCCAGCGGGCACGGGTCGAGTACGCGCTCACCGGCGGGCGCATCAACACCGACGCGATCGACAACGTCGCCGGGGTCAACTGCTCAGACCACGAGGTCAACATCAAGATCCTCCTCGACGCCGTCGTCGCCGCGGGCGAGATGAGCGCCGAGGAGCGCAACGAGCTCCTGCGCGAGATGACGGGCTCGGTGGGCGAGCGGGTGGTCTACGGCAGCTACACCCAGACCCAGGCGATGAGCCTCGCGCTCGCCTCGGCGCCGTCGATGGTCGACGTCCACGAGCGCCTGCTCCGCCGGCTCGAGCACACCGCCCATCTCGACCGCGGGCTCGAGGCGCTGCCCGGCGAGGAGGCGCTCGCCGAGCGCCGCAACGACCGCATGGGCCTCGCCGCCCCCGAGCTCGCCGTGCTCATGGCCTACGGCAAGATCGGCCTCTACGCCGAGCTCCTCGAGTCCGACCTCCCCGAGGACCCCTACCTGGGGCACGACCTCGAGCGCTACTTCCCGGCCCCGCTCCCCGAGCGCTTCGGGGCCCACATGCGCACCCACCGCCTGCGCCGGGAGATCATCGCCACCGCCGTGGCCAACCAGCTCGTGGACCGGGCGGGGATGACGTTCGCCTTCCGCCTCCACGAGGAGACGGGCGCGAGCGCGTCGATCCTCGCGCGCGCCTACGCGGTGGCGCGGGAGATCTACCGGCTGGGCGTGTTCTGGGAGCAGGTCGAGGCCCTCGACAACCGCGTCGCCGCCGGCGTGCAGATCGAGATGCTGCGCGACGGCCGCCAGCTCGTGGAGAGCGCCACCCGCTGGCTCGTCCGCACCCGGCAGGGCTCGATCGACATCGCCGCCACGGTGGCGTCGTTCGCCCCCGGCGTGGCCACCCTCGCGCGCGCTCTCCCTGCACTCCTCGACGCCGGCGACCGCGCCGTGTGGCACGCCCGGCACGCCCGGGTCGCAGACGCCGGCGTCCCGCCCGAGCTCGCCGCGCGCGTCGCCGGCCTGCCCTCGCTCTTCGCGGCGCTCGACATCGTCGAGGTCGCCGAGGCGACCGAGCGCAGCGTCGAGGCCGTCGCCGCCGTGTACTTCAGCCTCGGCGGGCGCCTCGAGCTCAACTGGCTGCGCGACCAGATCGCCGAGCTCCCGGGCGCCAACCGCTGGCAGACGCTGGCCCGCTCGGCCCTGCGCGAGGACCTCTCGAGCCTGCACCGCGCCCTCGCTCAGGCGGTGCTGGGGGGCGCCGCGGCGGAGGCCGACCCGGACGCCGCCATCGACGCGTGGACGCGCGCCAACGCCGGCGCCCTCGAGCGCAGCCGGACGATGCTCGGCGACATCCGGGCGACCCGGGTGTTCGACCTCACGACGCTGCCCGTGGCGCTCCGCGAAGTGCGCAACCTGTTGCAGGACGTTGGCGGGGCGCAGGCCGGTTAGCGCCGATCAGCGCACCGCGACGATGCGGCTGTGGAAGACGTTCCCGGTGTCGGGGTCGATCCACGCGATCCGCAGCAGTCCGGGGGTGGAGAGGGGAAGGTGGGCGACGAGGAAGCCCTGGGGACTGGCGGTCTGGACCGAGCGGATCGGCGTGAAGGCGCTCGACCCCGCGGCTCGATATTCGATGATCGCCGTCTGGACGGCGGCATGGTTGGCGGGGCGGAGCTGGCCCCACACTGTCACTCGCGGGCCCGCGCGCGCCTTGGGCAGCCAGATGGGGATCCGGTAGGCGAAGTACGAGGGCTTGGGGACGCCGCTCAGGGTGATGAGGCCGGTCTGGAAGGTCCCCCAGTAGGCGGGACTGCCCACCGGCTCTCCGCCCTGCGGGGCCGAGTCGACGAGCTCGAACTGGGCGAGGGCGCGCACGTAGGGGTCGCTCCAGGCCATGTACTCGCCCTGGTTGATGTACGCGGCCTGCTGGGCCTCGGAGATCTTCACGAAGGGGTTGGGAGGATTGCTCTTATAGCCGTACTCGGTGAGGTACAGGGGCACCCCGCTCGGCGCCGGCACCGAGTAGGCGGCGTAGATCCGCTGCAGGGCGCGTTCGAGGCGGGGGAGGTCGGCGAGCGTGGCCCAGGTGGGATCGGTGCTGACGATGTTCGGGGCCAGGGTGAACGAGTACGGATGGTCGGCGTAGCCCGTGGCCTGGAGCAGGGCCGGGTGGGCGGCCCCGAAGGCGCCCGGCTGGCCGCGCCTCGGGCACGAGAGCGCCGCGGCACGCGTCCCCGTGAGCGGGTGGTAGGAGCCGCTCACGCAGTAGAGCGCCCGCAGGAAGGTCAGGGGCGGGATGGCGGGGAGGGTCCCGTGCGAGGTCGAACCCTTGGCCGATGTGTCGCCCACGAGGATGGTGTCGCCGCTGTGGCCGGTGGCCGCGAGCGCGTTCCAGGCGCTGTCGAGCAGGCCGCGGTAGACGACGGGGGACGCCTCGATCCAGTTGATGCGCGCCTTGTGGTGGTGGACGGCGGGGAGCGCTGGCCCGCGCCGCCACTGCGGGGTCAGCCAGCCCGCCTCGTTGGGCTCGTTCCAGATCTCCCAGTAGTCGACGCGCGGAAGCGGTGCCGGCGCCGGCGGGGCCGGCGTGGTCGTGGCGCCCGTGAGGGCGGGGGGGAGGGGGAGGCCGAACAGGGTCGGCGTGGGCGTCGGCGGGGCGGGCGGGGTGGGAATCACGTAGGAGCCGCTGTAGCGCGTGCCCACGGCCCGGACGAACTGGCCGAACTGGACGGCCGAGGGGAGGTAGTTCTTGTTGAACTTGCCGTTGACGCTCGCGGGCGGGCGCGCCGTGGCCCAGTAGGGGGCGGGCGAGGTGACGTCGAAGTCGACCTTGAGGCCGAGGGCCTGGGCGTCGGTGACGAGGGTGTCGTAGCGATCCCACGCGCCGGCGGGATAGGCGGCGGGGTTGGTGGCGTCGAAGCTGGGGCGGGTGGTCGAGGTCGGGTTGGGCGCCACCAGGGCCCAGATCACCGAGACGCGGATGCGCTCGACGCCGAGCGAGGCGAGCTGGGCGAGGACGGCGTCGGCGCGGGTCGCCGAGGCGTAGACGAGCTCGTTGTCGTCCTGGAAGAGCGACTGCTGGGTGGATGACGCCACCGCCTTGGCCGGGGCCACCGCCGCCGTGAGCACGCAGGCCGTCGCCATCACGCGCAACATCCTCGATCTCGCCATCCCGCGCCGATCGTAAAGCGTGGCCGGCGATAGTGCGTAGTTTGGGGTATCGGCCGGGGGGCGGCTGGCTGTGTGCTGGTGGGCGCGGTAGCGTTCTCGGGCGCCTGAGCTGAGCCGGATGCGCGACGCCACCGGAACCTCCCCGCAGCATCGTCGGCACGGCTGGACCGTGATCGGTGCCTTCGCGCTGCTCGCGGCGGCGACGCAGCTGCTGTGGCTCACCTACGCCCCCATCACCACGGGGACGGCCCATCACTACCGGGTCTCGGAGAGCGCCGTCGGCTGGCTGTCGGAGATCTTCCCCCTCTTCTACGTCGTGCTCGCCATCCCCGCCGGCAAGCTCCTCGATCGCTCGCTCCACGGCGGCCTGGCGGCGGGGGCGCTCCTCACCGTGCTCGGAGGGTCGCTACGCCTCGTCGCCGACGACTTCGCGTGGGCCCTGGCCGGGCAGTGCGTGGTGGCGCTGGCGCAGCCGCTCGTGCTCGGCGCCATCTCCAAGCTCGCCGACGAGCGCCTCCCCGAGCCCGAGCGCCATGAGGGGATCGCGATCGGGTCGGCGGGGATGATGGTGGGGATGCTGCTCGCGCCCGTCCTCGGCTCGGCGCTCGGCGCCGCCCGCATCCACGCGCTGCTCGTCATCGGGGCGGCGTTCTCCGTGGTCGCGGCGGGGGCGCTGCTCGGGGCGCTGCGCCTGCCGAGGGCCGACTCGGGCGCGGCGGGCGCAGCGCTCGCGCCCGCCGCGGCGCTCGGGCCCGCCGTGCGGTGCCCGCTACGCGAGGTGTGGACCGACGGGCAGGTGCGCGTCCTCGCCGGGCTCGTGTTCGTGGGCTTCGGCGTCTTCATCGCCCTCGCCACCTGGCTTCAGGCCCTGCTCGACCACTACGGGGTGTCGTCCAACGCCGCGGGCGGCGTGCTCGTGGCCATGGTCCTCCTCGGGGCCGTGGGCTCCGCGGCCCTGGCCCCCTACGTGATCGCCCGCGGCGCCGAGCAGCGCCTCATCGCCGCCTCGATCGTCGTCGGCGTGGGCGGCTCGGTGATCCTCGCCGCCGTCCACGTCTTCGCCCTCGACGCCGTCATCCTCGGGGCGATGGGACTCCTGCTCCTGACGGATCTCCCCATCATCCTCGAGCTCGCCGAGCGGCGGGCGGGCAACGACGGCGGCACCGTCGCCGGGCTCATGTGGCTGGCCGGCAACGGGGGCGGCCTCGTCGTCGCCGTGCTCGTCCAGGCCCTCGTCCACCACCCGGTGCCGGCGTTCCTCCTCCTCGCCGCCGTCGGGTGCGCGGCGATCCCGCTCGTGGCGCGACTGCGGCCGGGCGTGGCGGCGGGCGTGGCGCCGGGCGCGGGCTCGGGCTCGGGCTCGGTGGAGGTCGGTGTGGGGACGTGATGCCTGTTGACCACCGCATAGGTGGTCAAAAGGCATCACCCCCCCAAGGATCGCGGCCCCTGGCGCGCGCCGCCACGTATCGGCCGAGGAGGGCGAGCCAGTCGATCGCCCCGGCGAGGAAGAAGCCGGCCGGGCCGGTGAGCAGGCGGGCGGCGAAGCGGGAGGACACGGTGCGGACGCTATCGTTCGCCACTGCATGTCTCTGAAGACCAATGTCACCGAGCTCCCGGAATCGCGCGTGCGCGTCGAGACCGAGGTCGACTCCGAAGAGGTCGAGCGCCGCCTGCACCAGGCCGCCCGCGAGCTCGGGCGCCAGATGCGCATCCCCGGCTTCCGCAAGGGCAAGGTGCCGCCGCCCGTGGTCATCAGCCGCCTCGGTCGCGTGGCGGTGTTCGACGAGGCGCTGCGCAGCTCGCTCCCCACCTGGTACAGCGACGCGATCAAGGCGGCCGGGATCGAGCCCGTGGGCGATCCCCAGCTCGACGTCGGCGAACTCCCCGGCGAAGGGGAGCCTCTGGCCTTCTCGATCGAGGTCGGCGTCCTCCCCGCCGCCAAGCTCGGCGATTACAAGGGCATCGAGGTCGGACGCCGCGAGCCCGAAGCCGACGCCGCCAGGATCGACGAGGAGATCGAGCGCCTGCGCGAGCGGGCCGCCACGCTGGAGACCGTGGAGCGGCCCGCCGCCTTGGGAGACAGCGTGGTCATGGACTTCGTGGGGAAGATCGACGGCGAGCCCTTCGAGAACGGCACCGGCCGCGATCAGCTCCTCGAGCTCGGGTCGGGACAGCTCCTCGACGGGTTCGAAGACCAGCTCGTGGGTGCCGAGGCGGGCGAGGAACGCGTCGTCGAGGTCACCTTCCCCGAGCACCACCGCACGTGGCCGAACCAGCCCGCGACCTTCGAGGTCACCGTCAAGGAGGTCAAGGAGAAGCGGGTGCCCGAGCTCGACGACGACTTCGCCGTCGAGACCGCCGGCTTCGACAGCCTCGAGGATCTGCGCAACGACATCTCCGAGCGCCTGCTCGACGATCAGGGCAAGGAGATCGATCGCGAGTTCGAAGAGGCGGTGCTCGACGCCGCGGTCTCGCAGGCCGAGATCGAGGTCCCCGATCAGCTCGTGCACGAGCGCGCGCATGAGCTGTGGCACCAGATGGTCCAGACCTTCGAGCGCCAGGGGCTCTCCAAGGAGGCCTACATGCAGC
>DASZKU010000076.1:0-15864 GCA_035552815.1 Solirubrobacteraceae bacterium
GGGAGCGCGCGGCGGCGGCACCGGCGCGGCGGGGGCAGGCCGGCGCGGCGGCGGCACCGGCGCGGCGGGGGCAGGCCGGCGCGGCGGCGGCACCGGCGCGGCGGGGGCGGACCGGTGTGGCGGCGGCGGTGGCACCCGCGCGGCGGGGGCAGGCCGGCGCGGCGCCGGGGCCAGCCGCTGGGTCGCGGGGGTCGCGCGCGCACGAGCGGCAGGGATCTCGACCGCGGGCGCTACGCCCAGAGGCACCCCCACCGCGGGCGCTACCCCCGGACGCCCCCCGGGCGCCGCCGGCGGCCGCGCGGACAGATCGATCAGGCGGTCCCGCACCTCAACCGCGCTCTGGGGCCGGTCCTCGGGCGCCTTGGCGAGCATCCGCATCACGAGTGCGCTCAGCGCCGCTGGCACCCCGGGGTTCTCCTCGCAAGGTGACCGCGGTTCGGCGTTCGCCTGCTGGTGAATGATGGCGGCGAAGCCCTCGCCCGTGAACGGGGGGCGGCCGGTGAGCAGGGCATAGAGGACGCACCCGAGGGCGTAGATGTCCGAGCGCTCGTCGGCGGGCTTGCCCAGTGCCTGCTCGGGAGCCATGTAGGCGGCGGTGCCGAGCACCGAGGCGCCCTCGGTCAGGGTGACCGAGCCCCGGGCTCGGGCGATGCCGAAGTCGAGGACCTTGACCGCGCCCTCGTCGGCGACCATGACGTTGGCGGGCTTGATGTCGCGGTGGATGATGCCCGCGCGATGCGCCGCGGCCAGCGCGTCGGCGACGCGGGCGGCGAGGGCGGCGGCCCGGTCAGGGTCGAGCGCGCCCTCGGTGCGGAGGATCGCCTCGAGGCTGCGTCCGGACACGAGCTCCATGACGATGAAGTGCGTCGATGCGTCGACGCCGGTGTCGTAGACGGCGACGACGGCGGGATGGCTGAGCGCCGCGGCGGCGCGGGCCTCGCGCTCGAAGCGGGCGACGCTCTTGGGGTTCTGGTCGGCGACGAGCCAGGGCAGCGTCTTGACCGCCACCGAGCGCCCGAGGACGAGATCGTCGGCGCGATAGACCGTGCCCATGGCGCCCCGGCCGATTACGTCGGCGAGCTCGTAGCGGCCCGCCATCGTCCTGGGAGCGCCTCGGCGCTCGCTCACGGGCGGAGCGGACGGCCGGTGGCGCCCCTGGTCCTCCGCGCAGCCGGTAGCCGCGGGGCCGTTGCCCACCTCGAAGTCAGTAATAGTGGCGCCGGCCTCCGACCGCGCGTCCCATCGCCCCGAGGACCTCGAGGATGATGCCGACGAGCACGAGGATCGCGCCGACGCCCCACAGGACAGCCAGCTTGTGGCTCAGTAGGGCGATGATGAGCAGGAATACGCCTAAACCGATCATGGTGGTCCGATCAACCTTCCTAGCCATCCGCGATGGCTCTCCGGGGGTTCCGAGCCCGCGCGCCGATCGCCCGCGGCTCGGTGATGACGAGCCTACCCCGGTCCGGTGGAACGAAAACTAGGTGAACGCGCACGTCAACACTGTTTGACGCACGCGCGGGGCGGGGTGGTGGATCAGGAGCACGGTCACGGCGCCGCGCCGGGATACCTGCCCGGCGGCGCGCTGTGTGCTCCGCAGGAACTGGGGCTCGAGCTGCGCCGCGCGCATGGCGCTCGTGTAGAAGGCGATGAAGGCACCGCCCTTGGCGCTGCCGACGATGAGCTCGCCGTCGGGACTGGTCGGGCTCTGCAGCGGGTAGACGGGCCCGCCCGATGCGTGCAGGGCGCCCTTGGCGAGGCATGAACGCGCCGACTTGATGCGGGCCAGAAGCGTGGCCTCGACCTGCGCGGAGGGCGCCGGGGGACGGACAGCGGTCGGCGCAGTTCCCGACCGCCCCGAGCTCGGCGAGCCCCCCGAGCTCCCGCACCCGGCCACCGCGAGCACGAGGACGAGCGCTCCGGGCACGAGGAGCGCCGGCCACCCATGGCCTACGCCAGTGGTCGAGTCGGGTCGGCGGCGGGGCAAAATGATCGGCGAAAACTACTGCCCCGGGGCCCACGTTGCGCAGAGCCCCCGGGTCGCGATGAGCCCCGGCCGCTACCGACGCACGAGCTCGGCGATCTTCGCTTCGTCGATCCCCACCGAGCGCAGGAAGGCGGCGGTGGGGCCGTCGGTGACCGGCCCCGAGACGACGGTAGCCCCGGCGCCGGTGGCGGCCCCCGCGCCGGCGGCGGCCCCCGCGCCGGTGGCCGCCGCCGCGACGACACCCGGCCCGGGCACCGCCACCGGCGTCGCCACCGTCGGCGCGGCAGGTGCCGACAGCCACTCGGCGGGGAGGATGCGCCCGAGGCGAGTCCCCTGGCCGGGGAGGACGCGGCGCCCGAGGTCCGCCGCCGGGCGACCGGCGATCAGGGGGGCGAGGTCCTCGGAGGTCATCAGGAGCGCCACGTTGACGCCGATCTGGTAATCGGCCGCGTTGAGCTCGGCGCCGCCGAGCACGCCCGCGTCGATCCACGCGTCGATCTGATCGAGGCGCTCGGGGAGCAGGCCCGCGTCCTCGCGCGCGGCGTCGTCGGTGGCGCGGTGCGCGCCGGTGGCCAGGCGGATGATGATCCCGGCGCCGGCGCGGAGGAAGATGCGCATGGGCAGGGCGCGCTCGGAGATCATGAACGTGGTGAACGCCCGGCGGTCGCGCCGGGCCATGGCATAGAACATGCGCCGGGTCGCGTTCTGGAACTCCTCGCCCCAGCGCTCGGCGTCCTCGACGGCCTTGCGCGCCACGGGATCGGAGGGAAACAGGGGCCGCGCGGGCTCGATCTCGTCGAGGGCCCGGGAGATCGACCGCGTTCCCTGCACGCGGCGCTCGCCGAATCTGATCGCCGGCACCCCCATGCTCTCGAAGCCGAGCCCGAGCATGATGAAGGCGTGGAGGCCGGGCGGGAGCTTGACGACCTTGTAGTCGACACCCTTGTGGTCGAGCATGAGCTTGCCCGTCAGGACCGAGTTCGACCCCGGGAACATGTACAGCTTGAGCTGCGGGCGGGAACGTGCCATACCGGAGGTATGTTAATACCCCCGGTATGGACAGTCAAGCCTCGGTCAGCCGATCTTCGTGAACTTGCCCCCGAGGACGGTGACCCGGCCGATGCAGGCGGGGTTCGAGTCGCTGACCCTGGCGAACCGCAGCTTCTTACCGGTCAGCGTGAACTTGTAGGTCCCCGGAGCCGGGCAGGCGTCCTTGCCGCTCTTGTCGGTCAGGGTGATCTTGTCGCCCTTGACCGCGTACTTGCCGTGGATGACGGCGGCGCCGTTGTCGGTGACCGTGTAGGCGCCGCTCTTGAAGGCGATCGTCCACGTCCCGTTGAGCGCACCCTGGAGCGCCGAGGTGTGGACCTTGGTCTTGTAGGTCCCGCTCAGGCCGCCGCCGGCCAAGGCCACCGAGCACAGGGCGAGGGCGGCCGCGAAGGCGACGCCGATGACTAGTCGTTTCATCTGCTTGTCCTTTCAGCCGGCCGCGCTCGTCAGGGGACGAGGACTTGCCGGGTACGGGTCGGAGACGCGGTCCTCACGTCGCCGGTAGAGCACGACGCTGACCGCCTGGTTGACGGCCGCAACTGTTCCAAGCGCCGACCCCCGTGTCGTCGTGCGCGAGCACGACTTGGAGTGGACTATTCGGTGATCCTCGCCGAGGACGCGTCGTCCTCGGGTAGGACCGCGGTCGTCCGCTCGCAGGATGCGCGGCTGCCGCGGCGGCGCTAGCGTGCTCTTCCGTGGGCACCCGGGACTGGCTCATGTCGCGAGCACGGGCTTTCGATCTCGTGGTGATCGACTGGGTTCTCGCGGGCTTGCTCACCGCCGGCGCGGTCGTTTACGCGGTTCTGCTCAGCCATCAGCGGCTCTCGGCGGTAACTATCGTGTCGTGCCTGGTGTCCACAGGCAGCGTTGCCTGGCGCCGCCGACACCCGGCTCTCAGCACCTTCGTCGCGGTCACCGCCCAGCTCGGGTTTGTCGGCGTCGGTCAACGCGAGGTGCTGAATGGTGCGGCGGTGGCGATCGCCGATGTGGCGGTGATGCTGAATTTCTACCTGTTGGGTCGCCGGGCCAGGGGCCGCCGCGACCTCCTCGTCGCCGCCGCCTTGCTCGTGTACGCACTGGGGACGTTCGCCGTAATCTCAGGCCGCGCGTCGGTGAGCGATGTGCTCCTCGAGTGGGTACCGGTGGTGGCGTTATGCGCCGTCGCGCGCACCCTCGCTAGCCGGCGCGCGCTGACGGCCGAGCTCGCGGCGACGGCGGCACGGTTAAAGGTCGAGCAGGAGCTGAGAGCTCGCCGCGCCGCGGCCGAGGAGCGCAACCGGATGGCGCGCGAGCTGCACGATGTGATCGCCCACTGCGTCAGCGTGATGGTGGTCCAGACGAGCGCCGCCCGCCGAGTGCTGGGACTTGACGTCGAGGCCGCACGCGAGGCCCTGCAGGCGGTGGAGGGGGCGGGGCGTGACGCGCTGGTCGAGCTCCGGCGCATCGTCGGCGTCCTGCGCCACGGCAACGACGAGCTCGCGGGGTTCGCATCACTCGGACTCTCGGAGCTCCAGGCGCTCGTCGACCGCGCGCGCGCCGCCGGCCTGCCCGTCGAGCTGCGCGTCGAGGGACGGCGCGGCGCGTTGCCTGCGGATCTGGGGCGGGTCGCCTACCGGCTCGTGCAGGAGGCGCTCACGAATGCGATCAAGCATGCCGGTGCGGCGCGCACTCAGGTAACCGTGCGCATCGGCACCCGCGAGCTCGAGCTGACGGTGTCCGATGCCGGGCTCGGCCCGGCACCCGGACGCGGGGACCGAGACGGATCGGGACAAGGGCTGGTCGGGATGCGCGAGCGCGTCGCCTTGTATGGCGGCGAGTTGCACGCCGGGCCGCGCAGCGACGGCGGCTTCGAGGTCCGCGCGTGCATCCCGCTGGTGGAGACGACCTCGCTACCTCGTGCTGCGCTCGTGGCGGACTACGACCCTGTCGTGGTCCCCCCCGCCGGCGAGGTTCGCTGGCCGTGGCTCGACCCGGTGCTCGCGGGCGTCGTTCTCGTGGCCTTGGAGATCGAGGCGACGACGAGCAGCTACCGCCGGGGCCCACTCGTTTTGAACGTGATCGCCCTGGGCGTCATCGCGCTCGCCGTGACCATCCGCCGCCGCAAGCCGCTTCTCTTTCTCATCGTGTCCGGGGTGATGGTCGACTCGCTGAGCGCCGGCCTGACCTCGCTCGAGGCCCACACCCTGGCCGGTACGTACACGGTGTTCGTGTTGCCCTACACGGTCGCCGCATGGGAGAACCGGCCGCGGGCGGTAGCGGGAATCGTGATCTGGACCTCGGGTGCAGTACTCGACGGTTTCGTGAGCCACGCGACCACCACCGATTACATCGGTGCGACCGGTTCCGGCATCGTGGTATGGGCCGTCGGCCGCGCCATCCGCTCCCGGCGCACGCTGATCGAAGAACTCCAGCACACGTCCGCACAGCTCGCCGCCGAGCGGGCCGACCGCGAGCGTCTGGCCGTCGCCGGCGAGCGCTCGCGGATCGCCCGCGAGCTGCACGCGGTCGTCGCGGGCAACGTCGCGGCAATGGTCGTCCAGGCCGAAGCTGCCCAGCGCGTCCTCGGTGCCGATCGGGCGCGAGCGGACGCGACGATGGGGACAGTCGAGGACACCGGCCGTCAAGCGCTCTCGGAGATGCGCCGGATCCTGGGCGTCCTGCGCCACAGCAGTGACGGTGGTGAGCTCGAGCCGCAGCCGGGGGTCGATCAGATCTACGTGCTCATCGAGCACGCACGAGAGCGCGGGCAGCTGATCGAGCTCAGCGTCGACGGTGAGCCGGGAACGCTCGCGGCCGGGGTCAACCTCGGGCTCTACAGGATTCTCGAGGACGCCCTGCGTGCCGTCCGCCAGCCGCCGGAAACGGCCGTCGGCGTCGCGCTGCGCTTTGGCGAGGAGGACCTCGAGCTCCACCTCACCGGCCGCTGCGACGGGCCCGCGCGCTGGCCCACCGAGGCGATGCGCGAGCGGGTCGCGCTGTGCGGCGGGGAGCTCGAAGCCGACGGGTGGCAGTTCGTGGCCCGGATGCCGCGCGGAGCCCAGGGGGTGCTCGCGTGAGCGTTCGTGTGCTCATCGCCGACGATCAGCAGCTCATCCGCGCCGGGTTTCGCATGATCCTGGCGGCGGAGCCCGGGATCGAGGTCATCGGCGAGGCGGCGACGGGGAGGGAAGCGGTCACCCTCACGCGCGAGCTCGAGCCTGACGTGGTGCTCATGGACATCCGGATGCCCGAGCTCGACGGGATCGAGGCCACGCGCCGGATCCTCGCCCAGGACCGGGAGACGCAGACGAGCGTGCTCATCCTCACCACCTTCGACCTCGATGAATATGTCTACGACGCCCTGCGTGCGGGCGCGAGCGGGTTCCTCCTCAAGGACGCGCCCGCCCACCAGCTCGCGGCGGGCATCCGCACCGTCGGTGAGGGCGATGCGCTGCTCGCCCCCAGCATCACCCGCCGCCTGATCGAGGAGTTCGCGGTCTCACGGACTCCCGTCGAGACCCCGGCCGGGGTCGACGAGCTGACACCCCGCGAGCTCGAGGTCTTCAAGCTCCTCGCCACCGGCCGGACCAACGCCGAGATCGCCTCCGAGCTCATCGTCGGGGAGACCACGGTCAAGACCCACGTCACGCGGATCCTCATGAAGCTCGGCGTCCGCGACCGCGTCCAGGCCGTCGTCCTCGCCTATGAGAGCGGGATCGTCGTCCCTAGTTCCGGCTCCCGCCGCCCCCGAAGAGCCTGAGCAGGAGGAGGAAGATGTTGAAGATGTCGAGGAAGATGCTGGCCGCGATGGGGATGGCGCCGGCCGGGTTGGAGCGGCGCAGGCGGTTGAAGTCGACGATCGTGAAGCCGCCGAAGATCACGAGCCCGAGCACGCAATAGATGACGTTGGCGTGGGGAATCGAGACGAAGATGGCAACGAGGCCGAAGACGATCAGCGCGAGCAGGGCCCAGAACAGGGTGCGCGCCCACGACGAGAGATCGCGACGGGTCGCGTAGCCGAATGAGCCGAGCGCGGCAACGCCGGCCCCGGTGGCGCCGGCGGCCTGCCACACGGCGGCGGGATTGGTCTTCGCGTAGTAGGCGATCACCGGTGCAACGGCGAGTCCGATCAGCAGTCCCATGCCGAAGAGCAGCGCCGTGGCGAGCTGCTCACGGCCTCTGGCGGTCGCGTAATTGAGTCCGAAGATGCAGGCGAAGACGCCGATGAAGAAGATGATTCCGGCGCCCCCGGTCATGTTGCGCCCGATGTAGGCGCCCAGGGCGGCGCACCCCACCGTGAGGGCGACGAGGCCCATGACCTGTCCGAACACGGTGCGCGTGTCATCGCGGGCAATCGCCCCGCCCGGCGCGTATCCGAGATCGTTGTAAGTCGGCATCGCTCTCGTGTCTCCTTGGTTGGTTACTGACAACAGTAGGTCAGAGGCTAGGAAACGGTAGACGGTCGGCAGCCGTATCGTGAGCAACCGTGCTCGCTGCCCTAACCGCCCGCAAGGTCCCGCTCGCTGTTGCCCTGTTCGCCGCGCTGGTGGCGTTCTCCTTGCTCCCGTGGCGCGTGGCGGCGCGCTCGCAACCGCGCGCCCGCGCCGCCGCCGGTACCCAAGTCGAGGTGGTGATCACCAGTGCCCACCTCAGTCAGGCGCTGGCGCGAATGCCCGACCTCGCCCTCTCGAGCGCGAATCCCGGGGGCCCCATCATCCACGTCGACGAGAACGCCCGCTACCAGAGCATCAAGGGCTTCGGCGCCGCGATGACGGACTCCTCGGCCTGGCTCATCGGCGACATACTCACCCCGGCCGCGAGAACGGCGCTCATGAGCGCGCTGTTCGGCCCCGGCGGAATCGGCCTGAATTTCCTCCGCATCCCCATGGGCGCCTCGGATTTCACCGCGGGCGGAAAGCCCTACTCCTACGACGACCTGCCCCGGGGCGCCACCGACCCGAGCCTCGCGCACTTCTCCATCACCCACGACACCCGCTTCATCATCCCCGCCCTCGAGCAGGCCTTGGCCCTCGATCCCGGCATGTTCCTGCTCGCCAACCCGTGGAGCCCGCCCGGGTGGATGAAGACCAACGACTCGCTGGCGAATGTCAACGGCACCGGGCACCTGAAGCCCTCCTCAGCGGGACCCCTGGCCCGTTACTTCGTCCGCTTCCTCGAGGCCTACAGCGCGGCCGGCATCCACGTCGCCGCCATCACCCCCGAGAACGAGCCCGGCCAGGCGAGCACCTACCCGGGCATGAATCTCAGCGAGCCGAGCGAAGCGGCGTTCATTCGCGACGACCTCGTGCCGGCGCTGCGCGCGGCGCAGCTCGACACCCGGGTGTACGGCTACGACTGGGGCTGGTCGGCACCCCAGATGCGCTACGCCCTCGCCCTGGCGAGGAGCCGGGCGGCCGGCGAGCTCTCCGGGGTCTCGACCCACTGCTACCGGGGCAACCCGACGGCGATCGCGGCGCTGCACACGCTGGCGCCTCGTCTCGACGAGATCGTCGCCGAATGCTCGCCCGGCATCATGCCCGCTCCGACGTCCGAGGTGGAAATCGGCTCGATGCGCAACTGGGCCTCCGCGCTCGCCTTATGGAACCTCGCGCTCGACCCAGCGGGCGGACCGGTCGAGCCTCCGAACCTCGCCTGCCCCCACTGCACCGGCATCGTCACCGTCCACGAGGCCACCCACACGGTCACCTACACGCGCGACTACTACCAGCTCGGTCAGGCCTCGAAGTTCGTGCTTCCCGGCGCGGTGCGCATCGGGTCAAACCACTTCGTCCGCTACCAGCACCCCAGCAAGCGCGCGAGCATGGCCACTCCGGGCCTCGACGACGTCGCCTTCGAGAACCCGGACGGCAGCCGGGTACTCGTCGCCTACAACAACTCCACGGCGCCGATCGCCTTCGGGGTCGAGAACGACGGCCAGTACTTCGCCTACACGCTGACCCCGCGAGCGACGGGCACCTTCATCTGGAACCAGCCGGCCTGAGCGCACTCCTACGCACGACTTAGCTCGCGAACCTAGGCTCCCGGCCATGCGAGAAATCACACGACGCCAGGCGGTCCGGGTCATGGGCGCGGCTGGCGCTGCCTACATCGTCGCGCCGTCGCTGCTCCAGGGTGCGCTCGGTTCCGACGCCGCTCTGGCGGCGAGCAAGTGCGCGAGGCTGACGCCCGAGCTCACCGAGGGTCCCTACTGGATCAACACCATGCTCCATCGCTCCGACGTGCGCGCGAACACCAAGTCGGCGGCGAGCGCCCCGGGCGTCCGCCAGCAGGGCGTTACCCTCGAGCTGACGATCAACGTGCTCGACGCGAGCAAGGGCTGCAAGCCGCTGAACGGGGTCGCCGTCGACATCTGGCACGCCAATGCCCACGGCCTCTATTCCGAGGAAAGCTCCCAACAGGCCGGTGGGGGCACCACCGGCGGGGACACGAGCGGCCAGAACTACCTGCGGGGCTACCAGATCACCGGCAAGGACGCGGGTCTCAACCACAGACCCGTCGCCGGACAGGTCAGCTTCAAGACGATCTGGCCGGGCTGGTACACGGGCCGGGCGATCCACATCCACGTCCGCGTACGCAAGCTCTCTTCGAGCGGCGCGACGATCGCCGGCTACACCTCGCAGATCTTCTTCTCCGACGCCGACAACAACCGCGTGCTGACCGCCGCGGCCCCGTACGACGCCCGCTCCCCCCAGGCCGACCCGACCACCGACGAGAACGACAGCGTCCTCCAGAGCTCCGATGACGCCACCAACATCGTCCCCGTCAAGGGCAGCGTGAGCCGGGGCTTCCGGGCCATCTTCAACGTCATGCTCACCGACGCGGAGGTCAGCGCGACGGGAAGCCTGGCCGCACCCACCCAGGGCGGCGGCCCGCCGGCGCCGTAGGCGAGCCCCGGATTGTTAGCCCGGGGGGCCCAGATCCATCTGGGCCCCCCGGTGGGCCGGAGGAGTGGGGGCGCAGTCCCCCGACCGATCTGGGCGCAATGCGGCCACCCCAAATTTTACGCGCTCTGCCATTTCCCCCGGCCGAGCTGCTGCTAAATGGACGTTGCGGAGCCTATCCAGACACGCATCGCCGATCGTAGCCGAGAAGACACAGCCGCGGCGCACCAAGATTATGAGAGGATGCTTATAAAGGGCCCTTGGGCCCGCACTCAGGAGGTCGCGGTAGCGGTGGCGCTGCTCGCCCTGTAGGTCGCATCGCCCGCGAAGCTCGCGCGCTCGGTGGGGTGGGCGCCGGTGATGATCGCCTTGATGAGCGCGGAGCGCAGCTTGGGGCTCCGGTAGCTGCAGCTGGCCTGGCCGCGGGCACCCGTGGTCGCCGAGCATGCCACCGTCATCGACCCGAGATCCATCGTGAAGGACACCTTCCGGCCTACCACGGCGGCGCCGCTGCCGGTGACCGTGAGCTTGGCGGTGAAGGTGATGCGGCCGGCGAAGAACGAGGCGCGCAGGTTGACGGGCGGCGAAATCGTCAGCGTCGTCGGCACCAGGCTCACCGTGGTCGCGGCGACGCAACTCACCGTGGACGGGCGATTGAAGCTGTCGCCGGGGTAGGACACCGTCCAGTGGTAGGTGCCGGCGGCGCTGGTGGCGATGTCGCCCGAGGAGGCGCCGCCGTTCGTGAGCGTCGCGGTGACCGACTTGAGCGGCGTGCCCGAGCAGGCGCTGTCGGCGGGGCCGAAGAGCTCGAAGGTGAGCGAGCCGGTCGGGGAGTCCCCGGCGACGGTGGCCGAAGCCGAGATCGGGCTGCCGACGGTGCCGCCGGTCGACGGGGTGACGGTCACCGTCGTCGGCGCGAGACCGAGTCGAAGGTAGGTGAAGCCGCTCGGCGTTCCCACTCCGGTGACGTTGTCGTAGCCGGTGGCGGTGTGGATGGTGAGGCCGCCGTAGTTGAAGGTGCGGACCGTCGTCACGTATCCGTTGGAGGAGTCGGTCCCGTTGGCGTAGTCGACGCGGACGACGCCGCCGCTCTCCGGGACCACGTCGCTGATCGCGCCCAGACTCGTCCCGCTCTGGTACAGGAGCGGGTTGACGAACCCGTGGTGGTAGCCGTCGAGCTGGTCGGCGTCGGCACCGAGGGCGGCGACGATCGGCGAGGCCAGGCTCGTGCCGCCGATCCGGTACTCGCCGTAGTAGACCCCGTCAGGGAAGGTCTGGGTGATGCCGATCAGGAATCCCGTGTTGGGGTCGGCGAGGGCGGAGAGGTCGGGCACGACGCGCCCGGTGTTGGTACCCGTCTGGTTCTCCTGGGCCAGGGCCGGGGGAACGACGCCCTGCTGGTAGGCAGGCTCGGGGAACAGGCGGCTCGTCCCGCCGCCCGAGCCGTACACGTAGCTCGGCGCCGTCCACTGCCCGCTGGCGAGGCTCGCCTTAGCCGTCTCCCACCCGGTCTGGACCACCGCCGAGCCGTCCTCGCCGATCCCGGTGCTCGTGCCACCGACGGCGGTCACATTGGGATCGGAGGCCTGGAAGTCGGGCTCGGGCCTGCCGACATTGGCGTTCTCATCGCCGCTGTCGCCACTGGAGAAGTAGAGCCCGATTCCCTCCACCCCGGCCTGCACGGAGACCTGGTGGGCCGCGGCGACGTCGCTCGCGGGCAGGTCCTCGCCCTGGTCGCCGTAGGAGTTGGTGACGATGTCGGCGCTGTGCGCCGCGACGATCGAGTTCAAAGAAGCGGTGAGGGTGGCGTCCTGGCAGTCAGCGCCGCCGACGTAGAGGATGTGGGCGGCGGGAGCCACCGCGTGCACGGCCTCGACGTCCAGGGTCTGCTCGCCGTACCAGCCGGCCGCGTCACACTGAGTCGGATCTTCCATACCCGGCGTCGGCGGGGCCACCTGCTGGGAGAACTGACTGGCCGGCAACGGGTTGCCCGGATCGTTGTTCTGCGCGTACGTGGAGGCGTCGCTGTACAGGTTCGGGGATCCGAAGGCGTCGACAATCGCCACCGTGTCCCCCTTCCCGTCGGCTCCGCTGGCGGGCACCCCGTAGAGCGCGCGCACCTGGGGCGGCGTGTAGCCGCACGGCGCGTAGGGGAGCTGGGCGCCGTTGAAGAGGGGATCGGTGGTGTCGATGAGCTGGGCCCAGTAGGAGCTGCACGGCCTCGCATTGCGGAACCCGGCCGGCGGAGGGACGACGAGCGGGACCGCCCTCGTCTGGGTCAGGCCGCCGACACCGAGCACGGAGGCGCCGAGGCCGGCGGGAATCGTCACCGGGCCGTCGGGAGCGCGCAGCCGCTGGCCGGCGTGCTGGTACAGGGACAACCCCACCCCGAAGGCGGCCTCGATCTGGGCCGCCGTCCCGGCGGCGGGAACGTAAGCGTTATTGACCGGGACCGCACCCGTGCCCAGACCCGCGCGGTGCAGCCACGCGGTGACGGCGGCGACCGACGCTGCGGTGGGCGCGAAGCGCTGTCGCACCTGCGCGGGAGACAGGTAGTGACCGTAGCTCGAGCTCTTGGGGTCGGACACTGCGTGGGCCAGGGCCTGGGCGGCGGCGGCGTCGCGCATGCTCAGCCACACCTGGACATTCAGGGGCGTCGCCGCGGCGACGGCGCCGACACGGGCGCCGCCGGCCGCCCACGATGGATGCGAGCCCGGCACCGCGATCACGTTCGCGGCGGCGGCGGCGCCGGGAGCGGCGAGCAACACCAAGGCGGCGACGGCGAGCGAAAGCCACGATCCGCGCGCACGCGGTCCCCTGGCACGGACGAACCTGGACGGAGACAACACTCGCTGCGAACAATAAATCCGCTGTCTACCCCGAGGTCAGCCCGAAGACCAGGCAGACCGGCCATGGAGCGTAGCTATCGTCCAGGCACGACCACTCCGAGCAAGGGACGAGCATGCCTTTTGTCACCGTTGGAACCGAGAACAGCGCGGACATCGCCATCCACTACAGCGATCACGGCGCCGGCAAGCCGATCGTCCTCATCCACGGTTATCCGCTCGACGGTAACTCGTGGGAGCGCCAGGAGCGCGTCCTCCTCGGCGCCGGCTACCGGTGCATCAGCTACGACCGCCGCGGCTTCGGACGCTCGAGCCAGCCGACGACGGGCTACGACTACGACACCTTCGCCGCCGACCTGAAGGCGCTCCTCGACCACCTCGCCCTCGATGAGGACGTGGTCCTCGCCGGCTTCTCGATGGGCACCGGCGAGGTGACGCGCTACCTGGGCGCCTACGGCTCGGCCGGGGTGAGCAAGGCGGCGCTCTTCGGCGTCATCCCCCCCTTCCTGCTCAAGACCGACGACAACCCCAAGGGCGTCCCCGGCGAGGTGTTCGACGGGATCAAGGAGACGGTCCTGGCCGACCGCTACGCCTGGTTCGATGCCTTCTTCGCCAACTTCTACAACACCGACGTCCTCGCGCCCGAGCGCATCGGCGACGCGGCTCTGCGCGCGAGCTTCCAGGTCGCCGCCGGCTCGTCGCCGTACGCGAGCTATGCGTGTGTCGACACCTGGCTGACCGACTTCCGCGCCGACCTGCCGGGGATCGACGTCCCCACGCTCGTCGTCCACGGCACCGCCGACCGCATCCTCCCCTTCGAAGCCACCGCCGCGCGCCTCAGAGACGAGAACCTGATCGCCGACCTCACCGTCGTCGCCGTCGAGAACGGCCCCCACAACATCGGCTGGACCCATCCCGAGGAGACCAACGCCGCGCTCATGGACTTCCTCGGTCACTGAGCGGGACCGCGGCACCTCGCGCCGGGCCACGTCCCGAGGGTGGCACCCGGGACGTGGCCCACACGCCCGAGCTTCTACTGCCCGACCAGGCTCACCACCGCGTCGGCGATGCGGTTGGGATCGGTGGTGTTACCGAACGACACCACGCGCACGTGGTCGTTGACGGTGGAGACGTCCTGGTAGACCTTGAGCGCGCGATCGTGCTCGTCGCCGTAGCCCATGACCGCGAGCACCACGTAGGCGCGCTTGCCGAGCTTGCGCATCTCGTCGGCGAAGGCGTCGGTGTCGATCGCCTCACCGTCGGTGATGACGAGCGCGAGCATCTTCGGCCTGTCGAGTTGGGGTACGTCGCCGAACTCGTCGAGGTACACCTCGTTGAGGGCGTTCCAACCCGGCATGATCTCGGTGCCGTTGCCCCATCGGATCTGGCTCCACTTGGCGCGCCAGTTCTCGGGTGACAGGTCACCGATCTTCTCTACGTTGTCCTTGGCGAAGGTGACGGCCATGAGACCACCGGCGTCCTCTCCGGATTCCCTCTCCTTCTCGGCCTGGCTGTCCTCGGCGCCGAGCTTCTCGACGATGATCCCCATCGCCTCACCGAGGACGTCCTTGCGTGCGGTATCGCCGCCGTCCTCGTTGGGCCATGTCATCGATCCCGTCGTGTCAATCAGGGCCATCGGCTCGATCTCCACGCCCGGCGCTGCCACTGGACTGATGTCACCGATACCTGGTTCTACCTGAATGGTCATTTCATCCTCCGAGGGTTGGTGTTGACCACACAGATCGTCCGCTCGCAACGTAATCGGATACTCAACGTCCCGCCTGAAGTGGATCTGAAGCTGCGCCCCGGGCGCGCTTGCGGCCCGCCGCCCGGGCCCGCGCTCGCGTAGGCTACGGCCGGTGACCGTCCCCACCGCACCCGTAGCGGCCGGATCGCTCGTCGCCGGCTATCTCGTGGCCCGCGAGAGCGGCGTGCGCCCCCTCGGCGGCGCCGTCCTCGCCGTCGCCGGCGCGTGGTGCACCCGGGCCTGGGCCCGCCGCACCGGCCCCGGCACCGCGTCACTCCTGCTCGGCATCTACCTCGCGGGCTTCGGCGGCTCGCACCCCCTGGCCAAGAAGATCGGCGCGTGGCCCGCGGTGCTCACGGCCGCCGGGGCGAGCGGCGCGGCATCGTGGCTCCTCGCCGATCGCCGGTAGCCAAGTCGGGTACTCGACCGGGAGCTCAGCTGAGGCCCAGTAGAACGGGCCGACCGTCCCCGTCAAGACAGCGTCGTGTGGCCATCACGTATGTGGTTTTTGATACGGCGACGATATGCACCGGCTCGTAGCATCGAGGCGTGCGGATGACCATGCCCCGCCCGTCGCTCGCCTGGCTCACCCCACGTCGGATGCTCCACCTCCCCTCGCGGACGGTCCGCCTTCGCCTGACCCTGCTCTACGGCGGCCTGTTTCTCATCTCGGGGGTGGCGCTGCTCGCGATCATGTACCTGCTCTTCCGCCAGGCCAGCGGGGTCGACCTGATCGTCTCGACCGGGACTCGGCACGGGGCGGCCAGCTCGAAAGCCCTCAGCCATGGCGTCGAACTGAGATACACCCACCTCGTCCGCCGTTCCACCGAGAATCTTCACCACGGGCTCCTCCAGGCCGGGATCGCGCTGGCGATCATGACCGTCGTCTCGGTCGCACTCGGCTGGCTGGTCGCGGGCCGGGTCCTGCGCCCGCTGCGGGCGATGACGGCGAGCACCCGACAGATCTCCGAGCGCAACCTGAACGAGCGCCTCGCGCTCTCGGGGCCTCGCGACGAGCTGCGGGATCTCGCCGATACCATCGACGGCCTCCTCGCGCGGCTCCAGGCACATGTCGCCGAACAGCAGCGGTTCGCAGCCAACGCGTCCCACGAGCTGCGCACCCCGCTGTCGCTGACCCAGACCCTTCTCGACGTGGCGCGTCGGGATCCAAACCGCGACGACGGCGAACTCGTCGACCGCCTCCACGAGGTCAACACCCGAGCGATCGACCTCACTGAAGCATTGCTCCTGCTCAGCCGCGCCGACCAGCGCTCCTTCACCCGAGAGCACGTCGACCTGTCCCTGATGGCGGAAGAAGCCACCGAAACGCTCCTCCCCTTCGCAGAAGAGCGC
>DASZKU010000077.1:0-16706 GCA_035552815.1 Solirubrobacteraceae bacterium
TCTACCACTTCACCCCGTCCTCGGTGAGCACCCTGCTCGACGAGTCGGGCTTTAAGGTCCAGAGGCTCACCCACCGCTACGGCGGCAAGTACGTCTCCTTCGGCTTCATCGTCGAGCGCGCCGAGCGCCTGCACCCCGCCGTCAGCCTGGCGCTGCGCCCGCTCACCGCCTTCCGCTCGGCGCGCCTCTACCTCAATTTCATGGACGAGATGATCGTCCTCGCCCGGGCGGCGGGCTAGCTTCTCCGGTGGAGGAGACGGCCAACAGGCAGTTCGTCGAGCTGGAGCGGACGCACTTCTGGTTCGTGGGCCGGCGCCGGATCTTCTTCCACCTCCTCGACCGCGAGCTCGCCGGGCGCTCGAGCCTCACCGTCCTCGACGTCGGCTGCGGCGCCGGGGGGATGCTCGAGCCGCTCTCGCGCTACGGCCGCGTCACCGGCGTCGACACCGCCGCGCATCTCGTCGAGCTCTGCCACGAGCGCGGCTTCGGCGACGTCGAGCTCGGATCGGCGTACGAGCTCCCGGTGGAGCCGGGCTCGGTCGACCTCATCACCCTGTTCGACACCATCGAGCACGTCCCCGACGACGCGCTCGTGCTCCGCGAGTGCCGCCGCGCCCTCGCTCCCGGCGGCCTCGTCTTCATCTCCACCCCGGCGTACCAGTTCCTCTACGCCAACAACGACCGCGTCGCCCACCACGAGCGCCGCTACACGGCGCGAGCGCTGCGCCGAAAGCTCGTGGCGGCCGGCCTGCACCCCGCGCAGGTCACCTACTTCAACACCCTGCTCTTCCCCGCCATCCTCCCCGCCGTGCTCGCCAAGAAGGTGCGCGAGCGCTTCTCCGATCCCGGCGATGAGACCAACCTCTCGCATGCCCTGCACCCGCTCGTGAACCGCGCCCTGGCGGCGACGATGGGCTCCGAGCGCCACCTCCTGGCGCGCGTGAGCATGCCCTTCGGGCACTCGATCATCGCCATGGCGCGAGCACCGGGCGGTCCCGCCTCGCGCAACGGCAACCACCCCGGGTAGCCGATGCTCGAGGCCAGCCGGTCGCGGATCCTCGCCCAGCTCGACGACGGCGACCAGGTGCTCGACGTCGGGGGCGGGGCCAGCCCCTTCCCCCGCGCCGACTGGGTCCTCGATCTCCTCGCCTACGAGGAGCGGGGCCTGTACGGGCCCGAGCCCGACCCCGCGGCCGAGCGCTTCACCCCCGCCACCTGGGTGCAGCGCGACATGTGCGCCCGCCCGGCGTGGCCCTTCGCCGACCGCCAGTTCGACTTCTCGGTGTGCTCGCACACGCTCGAGGACGTCCGCGACCCCCTGTTCGTGTGCAGCGAGCTCATGCGCGTGTCACGGGCCGGGTACGTCGAGGTGCCCTCGCGCCTGGAGGAGCAGAGCTACGGCTTCCAGGGGCCGTGGGCGGGGTGGGGTCATCACCACTGGCTGATCGAGCTCGAGGGCGACGAGCTCACCTTCGTGTTCAAGCACCACGTCATGCACGGGCGCGCGAGCGACCACTTCCCCGCCGGCTTCAGGGACACCCTGAGCGCCGAGCAGCGCGTCCTCTCGCTGTTCTGGTCACAGAGCTTCCGCTACCGCGAGCACGTGTTCCTCGACGCGCCCTCGCTCGACGCCTACCTCGCGGACTTCGTCGCCGAGCACGGGCCGCCGGGCCGCCCCCAGCGGTGCTTCGGGCGGCGCTTCGGGCGGCGCTTCGGGCGGCGCGCGCCGCGGGCATGAACGCGCCACCGGTCACCGTCGTCGTCCCCGCCCGCGATGCGGAGCGGACGCTGCCGCTCACCCTCGCGGGTCTCGGCGAGCAGGACGGCTCCCTCGAGGTCATCGTCGTCGACAACGGCTCGCGGGACGGGACCGCCGAGCTCGCCTCGCGTGCGCCGGTGGTGAGCCGCGTGATCAGTCGCGAGCGGGGGGAGGGGCCGGGGGCGGCCCGCAACGCGGGCGCCGAGGCGGCGGCGGGCTCGGTCATCGCCTTCCTCGACGCCGACTGCCGCCCCGCGCCGGGCTGGCTCGCCGCCGGCGTGCGCGCCCTCGACGGCGCCGACCTCGTCCAGGGCCGCGTGCTCCCCGACCCGTCGGTGGCCCTGGGTCCCTTCGACCGCACCCTGTCGGTGGGCGCCGCCCATGGCCTGTTCGAGACCGCCAACCTGTTCGTGCGCCGCGAGGTCTTCGAGCGCGCGGGGGGGTTCGGGGCCGGCCTCGAGCCCAGCGGAGGGGCTCCCTTCGGCGAGGACGTCATCTTCGGGTGGCGGGCGGTGCGGGCGGGTGCGCGCACCGGCTTCTGCGCCGACGCGCTCGTCTATCACGAGGTGAGCGCCCGGGGGGCGGGGGACTTCGTCGCCGAGCGCGCGCGGCTCGCTCTGTTTCCCGCGCTCGCGGCGGCGGTGCCCGAGCTGCGCGAGGGGTTCTTCTACCGGCGGGTGTTCCTCAGCCCCCGCTCGGCGGGGTTCGATCTCGCGGTCGCGGGAGCGGCGCTCGGGGCGGTTCTCCCCTCGCGGCGGGTAGCGCTGGCGGCGGCGGCGCCGTACCTGCTCCTCCTCGCGCGCGAGGCGCGGCGCTGGGGGCTGGCGCGGGCGCCCGTCGTGGCCGCGGCCGGGGTGGCCGCCGACGCCGTGGGAGCGGCTGCCCTGGCGCGCGGGAGCGTGCGCGCGCGATCGCTGGTGCTCTAGCCCTGGCCGTGGGGGCGCGCGAGCACCGCGTAGTGGGGCACGCCGTCGGCGCCGGTGAGGAGGCGATGGGCGAGGCTGCGCAGCGGCGAGCGGGCGGAGGGGGGATGCGCCGGCCCGAAGCGGACGGCATAGAGGCCCGACTCGCGCAGGAGCTCGAAGCCGGCGGCCCGGAGCATCTGGCGGTGCCCGGCGGCGTTGGGGATCCACCACTGCACGAGCTTGCTCGTCCCGTCGAGGCGGGTGACCGGGCGCCGGGGATGGATGACGGTGAGGCCGAGCTCGATCTGGTTGGTGCAGAGAAACTCGCCGCGGCACACCGAGCGGATCGCCTCGAGCGCGCGCATCGGGTCGCGGAGATGGAGGAGCAGCGTCCCGCACACGACGACGTCGAACTCGCCCACGCTCTCCGGGCTGAGGTCGTAGACGCTGATGTGCTGAAGGTTGACGGCGGAGGAGCGCAGCTCGTGGGCGATCCGGAAGCCGATGCTCGTGGTGGGACCGACCACGTGCTCGAGGTACTGGAGCCCGTCGTCGCGGTTGTCGAGCTCCCAGTCCCACTCGTCGTGGCCGGGAATGTCGACGGCCACCACCTCGGCGGCGCCGCGCCGCTCGAGCTCGAAGGCGAGAAAGCCGTCGGAGGTGCCGACGTCGAGCACGCGCCGGCCCCGCACGTCGGGCCAGGGCATCTTCTCGACGATGGGACGCAGGTCGAACATCCCCGGCGTCGCCACCCCGGGGGCGACCTCGATCGAGTGGTACCACATGGGCACCTGGGCGATCGCCGCGCGGGCCCGCTCGACCGATTCATCACCGGAGATCACCGCCATGGCGGCGCAGTCTAGACGCGGCGGTCGCGCCGGCGCCGTGGGATACTCGGCCCATGGTCGAGGGCGGCGGAGGTAGGCAGTCCGAGCGCGATCGGGGCCTGCGCGAGCCCCTGGCCGCCGTCGACGTCGCCCTGAGCCGCGACGAGGCCGTCGACCGCACGGCCGAGCGCAACCGGTCGGCGGTGGTCGACGCCGTCCGTGCCCTGGCCGCGCTCATGGTCCTCGTCGCCCACACGAGCTTCATCGCCAACAACGGCTATCCCGGCTCCGTCGGCTACGCGATCCGCCAGATGCTCGGGGCGGGCGTGCTCATCTTCTTCTCGCTCAGCGGCTACCTGATCGCCGGGCCCTACCTGCGCGCGCTCGTCGAGGGCCGCCCCCTGCCCCGGATCAGCTCGTACTTCGTCCGGCGCGCCGCCCGCATCTACCCCGCCTACTGGATCGCCTTCGCCGCCGTGCTCATCTTCCTGTGGCCCCCCGGCGGGGTGCGCGCCTACCAATTCCCCGTCCATCTCCTCCTCCTCCAGAGCTCGTGGCCGGTCAACGGTGAGCCCACGAGCATCTTCTTCGTCGCCTGGACGCTCGGCGTCGAGGCCGCCTTCTATACCTTCGTGCCCCTCGCCGCCCTGCTCCTGCGGGCGGTGCATCGGGGACCGTGGCGCCCGAGCCGGCTCGCCGCCGTGGTCGTGGTGGGCGCGGTGGCGAGCGCCGCCTGGAGCTACATCGCCGCCACCCAGCTCGCAGGCGATCGCTCGCATCTCGTCCTCCTCACCGAGATCGGCCTGCAGGTGTGGCTCTATTTCTTCTGCCCGGGGATGATCATCGCCCTCGCCGCCACCGCCGACGGCTGGGGTGCCTTCAAGCGCCTGATGGCGATGCCGTGGCTCACCCTGCCGGCCGCGGCCGTCCTGTGGGGGGCCGCCTACGCGATGGAGCGCTCCTCGTCCCCGTTCCTCGTCGAGAACTACCAGTTCGTCTTCGTCCTCGGCGCCGGCGTGTTCCTGGGCACGATCGTCGTCGCCGGGTCATGGATCACGCCGATCGTGCGCGTCCTCGCGCCCATCGGCCTCATCTCCTACGGGATCTACCTGTGGCATGACACCGTCGTGCAGGTGATCTGGAAGCACACCCAGATCGGCTTCACCGGCGGTCCCGGGGCGTGGCTCGGCGACGTGGTGCTCGTGCTCGCCATCACCCTGCCGATCGCCGTCGTGAGCTGGTTCGCCGTCGAACGCCCGCTCATGCGCCGCGCCGCCGCCTGGGCGCGGCGGCGGTCCTCGGCGCCTCCGGTCCCCGCCGCGCCGCCGCCTGCAACTCGGCGAGCGCCTGTCGGTTGAAGGCGTCCTCGCTGTGGCGCGCGGCCGTCTCGTGGCCGCCGCGGCGCAGCCGTTCGCGCAGGGCGGGGTCGCCGGCGAGGGTCCGGAGCGCGGCGGCGAGCTCGGTGGGGCTGCCGGGGGCGTGGAGCAGGGCGTTGCCCTGGTCGACCAGGTACTCGCCCGAGCCCCCTCGCCCGGTGGCGACGACGGGACGCCCGAGGGCCATCGCCTCGAGGGGGACGAGCCCCCACGGCTCGGGCCACTCGACGGGGAAGACGACGGCGTCGGCCTCGCGGTAGGCGGCCTTGAGCTCCTCGCGGGGGCGCGGCGCCTCGAAGCTGACCTGCGCGGTCACGTGCAGCCGCTCGGCGAGCGCTTCGAGGCGGCGCCGGTAGCCGGCGTCGCCCTCGCCGAGGATGCGCAGGGTGGCGGCGGCCGGGAGGAGGGCGAGGCTCTCGATCGCCGTGGCCACGCCCTTCTGCTCGACGCCGGGGCCGATGTAGAGCAGGCGCCAGCGCCATAGGGGCGGCTCTGGCTCGGGCTCTGGCTCGGGGTCGGGGTCGGGGTCGGGGTCGGCAGGGGCGGACAGGTAGTCGGCCTCGACGCCGGGGGTGATGACGGTGGTGCTGGCGGTGCCGGCGGTGGCGGCGGTGGCGAGCCCGGCGGCCAGCGTCTGGCGGCGCATCGTCTCCGAGCAGAACACCCAGCGCCCGGCGTGCGCGTAGTCGACGCGGGTGGGGAGGCCGGTGAGGCGGTCGGCGAGCGTGGCCACGGGCCCGAGGCGAGCCCACATGTGGTTCCACAGGTCGTGCTCGGGGCCGTAGCTCAGCCACGGGTCGAGCACGAAGAACAGGGAGGGAATTCCCGCCCGGCGCGCGCGCTCGATCAAACCGAGCGACATCCCGCCCACCGGCCACCAGGCGATCACGTCGGGGCGGAACTCGCGGAGGTGGCGGTCGAACACGCGGGCGTTGCCGCGCTCGAGGCGGTAGCGCTCGCGCGGCCCGAGCGAGCGCCACTCGTGGTCGCGCCAGTACCAGTCGAGCTCGCGGTGGACGTCGGGATCCTCGACGGCGTCGGGCCCGGCCTCGGGCCGCCGGTAGCCGGTGGTGAGGATCCGCGCCAGGTGGCCCTGCTCGCGAACATGTCGCATCGCCCCGCGCCAGATGATCTCGTAGCCCCCCAGGTGATGCGGGGGGTAGACGCTGCCAACGGCCAGGACTCGCAAGGGCACCGCCATCCGGCGCGGGATCATAGGTGCGATCCGCCATACTGGCGCGCCGTGAGCGCCGAGCAAGCGGATCTGGCGCGCGAGGTCTCGCGCTACCCCTGGTACCACACGCTCGAGCTCGCCGACGGGGTGGTGACCGAGGGCATGTTCGATCATCGCCCCGCCGTCGATCGCTACCTCGTCCCCGGCGACCTCTCGGGCATGCGCTGCCTCGACGTCGGGACCATGGACGGCTTCTGGGCCTTCGAGATGGAGCGCCGCGGAGCCGCCGAGGTGCTCGCCACCGACGTGGGGGAGGTGGACGACCTCGATTGGCCGCCGCGGTGGCGCGAGCGCATAGAGCCCACCCTCGACGAGACCAAGGAGGCGCGCTTCCAGCTCGCCCACACCGCGCTGGGCTCCTCGGTGCAGCGGATCGAGCGCTCGGTCTACGGGCTCGGCCCCGACCTCGGGGAGTTCGACCTCATCTTCTGCGGCGACCTCCTCGTCCATCTCAAGGACCCGATCACCGCCATCCAGCGCATGCACTCCGTGTGCCGGGGAAGCGCGATCGTCTGCAACCCGGTCAAGCGCTTTCGCTTCCTCGAGCGCCGGGCGATGGCGCAGTTCGACGGCATCGACGAGTTCCAGTGGTGGCTCCTCAACGAGGCGGCGCTCAGGCGGATGATGCTCGCCACCGGATTTGCCCGCGTCGAGGTGGGTCCCAGCTTCGAGCTGCCCGCGCGCGGGGCCGGGAGCTGGAAGGGCCTGCGCGCGGTGATGCGGGGCTTCGTGGCGTGAGGGCGCAGCGGTAGACTCGCGCCCCGTGCCGGGCTTGTTGCGACGTGTCCAGGAGCTGCTCGGGCGCCAGGTCTACGAGCTTTCCTACGGCTGGGGCCCGCGCCTGATGTCGGCGCTGCGCAAGCGCTGGATCCGCTTCCTGCACCGCCACGCCGACGTCCGCTTCGGCCCGGGCGTCCACATCGCCCCGGGCTTCAGCCTCTACATACCGGCGGGCGGGACCTTCCACGTCGGCGAGAAGACCGAATTCCGCCGCGGCTTCCGCGCCGAGGTCATCGACGGGGGGAGCGTGGTCATCGGCGCCCGATGCGTGTTCAGCTACTACTCGCTGATCCAGTGCAGCAGCTCGGTCGAGATCGGCGACGGGTGCGGCTTCGGTCAGTCGTGCGCCATCTTCGACGGCAACCACCTGTTCAAGGACCTCTCGAAGCCGTTCATGAACCAGGGCTTCGTGCTGCGCCCGATCCGCATCGGCAGCGAGTGCGGCATCCTCACCAAGACCACGGTGATCAACGACATCGGCGACCGCGCCCAGGTCGGGGCCAACTCCGTCGTCGTCTCGCCGATCCCCGCCTTCTCGGTCGCCGTCGGCTCGCCCGCCCGCATCATCGACTACTTCGGTCCCGAGGATCAGCGGCCGCCCGAGCTCTCCGAGCGCGGGGGGCTCGGCTACTCGGATGCGAGCCCGGCCAGCGCGCCGTCCTAGGGTCCTCGCCGACGGCTGGTACGGCTGGCTCGTCCCCGGCTTTCGCTCGGTCACCGATGTCTACGCGCGGTGGCCGTGGGTGCAGGCGTCGACGCTGCGGGTCGGGGCCCTGCGCGCCCTGCTCGTCTTCGCCACCAGCGTGCGCTACGACGCCGTGGTGATGATCCGCACCGACCGGGGCTGGCGCTCGCTCCTGCTCCTGCGCGCGCTCCTCGGCCGCCGGCGCAAGCTCGTGGCCCTGCACTTCATCGACCACCCCGACCGGGTCGGTGGCCGCGGCGCCGTCTTCGACCGCCTCTGGCGCCGCGTCGATCGCTGGGCCACGCGGCGGGCGGTGCTCGCGGCCCAGGTCCTCTCGCAGTGGGAGGTCGAGCGCTACGGGGCGGGGTTCGGCGTCCCGCGCTTTCGCTATGTCCCCTTCGCGTGGCGGATGGCGGGGCCGGGTGCTCCGGAGCCCGATGGTCTCCACGCCCGCGATCTCGTGGTCGCCTCGGGACGCGCCTTCTGCGACTGGCCGACGGTGTTCGCGGCCGCCCAGGGGGCGCAGTGGCGGCTCTTGGTGGTGTGCGGCGGACACGACCGCGCCGTGGTGGATGGTCTCAACGCCGACGGGCGGACCGAGGTCGTCTGCGACGTTTCCCCTTCGCGGGCGCGCGAGCTCCTGCGCGGGGCGGCGGTGAGCGTGCTCCCCATGTACGAGGCGGGCGTGAGCCAGGGCCACGTCCGCCTGTGCGACGCCATCGACGCCGGCGCCGTGATCGTCGCCTCGCGCACGCGGAGCCTCGAAGGCTATGTCGCGGACGGGGTGAGCGCCGTGCTCGTCGCGCCCGGAGACGCGGGGGCGCTGCGGGCCGCCGTCGACCGCCTCCTCGGCGACCCGGCCGAGCGGGAGCGGCTGGCACGCGCGGCCTTCGCGCGGGCGGCGGCGTGGACCTGGGACGACTACCTGGCCGCCATCGAGGCGTTCGCGCGGGGGGCGGCGGCGCGGGGCTCGGGTTCTACGGCTTGACCGCCACGCCCCACAGGTCGGCGACTCCGAGCGGCTTGGTGAGCCGGTGGGCGGCGAGGCGCCAGTACAGGCTCCGGGCGGCCTCGTCGGGCACGAAGGCCTCGTATACCCACTCGCCGTGGGTGACCTCGACGGGGTCAAAGCCGGCCGCTTTCAGCGTCTGGCGCAGCGAGCGCGCCGAATGCTCGCCCACGTGCATGGTGAGCTCGTAGTCGTGGCGGGGCTGGCGGGGCCAGCGGCGCAGGCGGCTCGGGCGCAGCGCGCGCTGGACGGCGTAGGTCGCGTAGATCAGGCGGTTGGGGGCGGTGTGGATGTGGAGGCGGCCGCCCGGGCGGAGCACGCGGCGTGCCTGCCCGAGGACCTCGGCCTGCTCGCTGGGGGTGAGGTGCTCGATGACGTCGAGCATGGTCACGACGTCGAACTCGTCGTCGGACATGGGCAGCGCCCGCGCGTCGGCGAGGATCACGCTGGCGCCGGGTGGGTCGCCGTGGGCGGCCAGCGTCCTCGCCGAGAGCTCGACGCCGGTGCTCGAGTACTCGACCCCGACCGCCCGAGCGCCCCGCGCGGCGGCCGCGACCACGAGCTCGCCGCGGCCCGCGCCGATGTCGAGGAGGGCCTCGCCGGGCTCCAGAGCGACCTTATGTTCGAGCACTCCCTCGTACTGGGGGCCCATGCGCGTGCCGCCTGACTCGCGCCATTCCTCATAGCCCATGCAGTGGCCCAGGTAGTAGGTCTCGTCGTAGACGGCGGGCGGCACGGCGGCGGGTGGGAGCGCTTCGGACATCGGAGCGATGAACCATAATCCGCGCCGTGCTACCGAGCGTGGTGATCCTCTGTGGGGGGCGTGGTACGCGCCTACAGGAGCGGACGCGATCGATCCCCAAGCCCCTGGTGGAGATCGGCGGCAGGCCGATCCTGTGGCACGTGATGCAGATCTACCTCGCCCAGGGCTTCCGCCGTTTCGTGCTCTGCACGGGCTACCGGGCGGAGATGATCGAGGAGTTCGCGGCGACCGAGACGTGGCCGGCGGATGCTTCGGTGCGGTGTCTGCCCACCGGGCTCGACACCCCCACCGGCGGGCGCGCCCTCCAGGCCGCCCGCGCGCTGGAGGGCGAGGGGTTCTGCCTGACCTACGCCGACGGCGTCGCCGACATCGACCTCCACGCGGTGCTCGCCTTCCACCGCGACCACGGCGCGGTGGGGACGATGACGGTGGTGCGCCCCGAGCTCCAGTTCGGGGTGGCGGAGCTGGGCGGCGACGGCGTCGTGCGCGGGTTCATCGAGAAGCCGCGTAGCGAGCACTGGATCAACGGCGGCTTCTTCTGCTTCGAGCCCGGGGTGGGGGAGGTGCTGGAAGCGGACAGCGTGCTCGAGCGCGAGCCGCTCGAGCGCCTCGCCGGCCGCGGTGACCTCCGCGCCTTCCGCCACGAGGGCTTCTGGGACTGCATGGACACCTACAAGGATGCGGTGCTCCGCAACGACCTTTGGTCCCAGGACCGCGCCCCGTGGAAGCTGTGGAACTGAGCTCGGGCTCGCCTCTCGGCAGACGTGATGCCCGTTGACCACCCATACGGTGGTCAAGAGGCGTCACGCCATGCTGCCCGGCGCCGCCACGGCTCTCCTCGCGCTCGCGGCCCTCGCCGCGCTCGCCACGCTCGCCGCCTGCGGCGCCACGGCCCCTCATCGCGCCCGCCCCGCCACCGCCCTGCGCCCGATCGGCGCCGGCCTGCGCGGCCCCGCCGGGCTCGAGGCGAGCGTCTACGCGACCGGCGTCCCCACCGTCGCCACCCTGACCTTCGACTCGCGCGGTCGCCTGTGGGCGGCGGCGGCCGGGCTCTCCACCCACACCCACGACGGCGTGTACCTGATCGCGCGAGCCGGCCCCCGGGCGCAGGCGCAGGCCCGGCCCCAGCCGCGGCGCGTGATCTCAGGCCTCGACGATCCCCTCGGGCTGCTGTGGCGCGGCGACACCCTGTACGTCGCCTCGGTAGGGCGCGTCGACGCGTACAGCGACCTGCGGGGTACGCACTTCCGCCGCCACCGGGAGATCGTCAAGGGCCCCGTCGCCGGCGGTGAGAACAACGACCTGGTGGCCGGGCCCGGCGGGCGGCTCCTGCTCGGGATCACCGCGACCTGCGACCGCTGCACACCGACCTCGCCGTACTCGGGCGCGATCGTCTCCTTCCGCCCCGACGGGAGCGGCCTGCGCGTGTACGCGGCGCGGATCCGCGCCCCGGTGGGCCTCGCCTACTACCCGGGAACGAGTCGGCTCTTCGTGTCCATGAACCAGCCCAACGACCTCGGCGCCCACACACCCGGCGACTGGCTCGCCGTCGTCCGCCCGGGCGAGAACTTCAAGTTCCCCGCCTGCTACGGGCAGGGAGGGCCGGCGTGCGCCGGCGTGCCGAAGCCGGTGGCCGTGCTCGATCCCCACGCCGCCGTCGGCGCGGTGGCCTTCATGACCCCGGAGGCGGCGCTCGTCGCCCAGTGGCAGGTCCCCAAGGTCCAGAAGGTCTCGCTCGCGTCGACGGGCGCGGGCTCGGTGTCGCCGTTCCTGACCGGGCTCGAGCACCCGCTCGCGCTCGTCCTCGCCCGCGACCATTCGCTCCTCGTCGGCGACTGGGGGAGCGGGCGAATCTACCGGGTGGCGGCGGGCTGACCCGCCGCCACACGGGGACACTGCCCTACATGTTGGGGCAGTTCTTGGCGCCGCCGGCGGGGGCGTGGCTCGTGCTCGAGCCACTCGGCGCCTGGCTGGGGGTGGTGTGGGTGGTGGTCGGGGTGGTCGGGGTGGTCGGGGTCGTGGCCGTCGAAGAGGTGGCGGCGCTGGCGATCGCCGCACCACCGCCGGCGAGCGCGCCCGTGACCGCGACGGTGGCGAGAGCGGTCCTCAATCGGTGACGCATGTGGTCCCTGCCTTTCTCTCGTGGGGGGACCATCCAGTCAACCCTCGCTCCGTCGGAGGAGCGTAAGACGTAGATAGGAACTCGATCAGTTCTAGACTTCACATCCCATGTCCGGTCATTCCAAGTGGCATTCGATCAAGCACAAGAAGGCGATCGTCGACGCGCGTCGCGGTCAGCACTTCACCAAGCTCGCCCGCGCCATCACCGTGGCGGCGCGTGAGGGCGGCGGCGATCCCGAGGGGAACTCGGCGCTCGGGCTGGCGATCCAGAAGGCTCGCGACGCCTCGATGCCCAAGGACAACATCGAGCGCGCGATCGCCAAGGGCACGGGCGGGGGCGCCGACACCGACCAGATCGAGACCGTGGTCTACGAGGGCTACGGCCCCGGCGGCGTCGCCCTGCTCATCGAGGCCCTCACCGACAACCGCAACCGCACCGGCGCCGACGTCCGTCACGCCCTCTCCAAGCACGGAGGCAACCTCGGCGAGCCTGGCTCGGTGTCCTACCTGTTCGACAAGCGCGGCGTCGTCGTCGTCGACGCCACCCGCTACGACGAGGACGATCTCATCCCCGCCATCGACGCCGGGGCGCTCGACATCGCCGTCGACGAGGACGTCTTCGAGGTCATCACCGAACCGGGGGACCTCACCGCCGTGCGGGGGGCGTTGAGCGAAGCCGGCGTCGAGATCGAGAGCGCCGACGTGACCCAGCGCCCCCAGGTCAAGGTGCCCGTCGAGGAGGCCGACGCCTCGCGCCTGATGAAGCTCATCGACGCCCTCGAGGAGTCAGACGACGTCGGCGCCGTCCACGCCAACTTCGACGTCGACGCCGACGTCCTCGAGCGAATCGCCGGCTGAGTCCGCGCCCGCGGTAGCGGCGCCGCTCCACCAGGGGGGTGGCGTGGCGAGATCCCCCGGCCCGCTACTCTGGCCGCCTATGACGAACCGATCCCTCGCCATCCCCATCCTTGCCGTAGCCGCGCTCGCGCTCGCCGGTTGCGGCAGCTCCGCCGCCCCCGGCATCCAAGCCGCTCCCTCCGCCGGCGCCACCTCGGCCGCGGCGACGCCCACCACCACCACTCCGACCACGACGACGCCCACCGCGACAACCCCCCAGCCGACGGTGCCGCTGCCCGCCGCCTTCAAGACCAAGCCGTCGGTATCCATCCCCAGCGGCCCGCCGCCCAAGACCCTCAAGGTCATCGACCTGATCAAGGGCACCGGCCCCGCCGCCAAGGTGGGCTCGACGATCAGCGTCCAGTACGTCGGCGACCTCTACAAGAGCCATAAGCAGTTCGACGCCTCCTGGGACGATGGCGGCCAGCCCGTGAGCTTCCCGCTCACCGGCGGCTCCGGCGGGGTCATCAGCGGCTGGGTGCAGGGCATCCCGGGTATGAAGGAGGGCGGCCGGCGCGAAATCATCATCCCCCCGGGCCTCGCCTACGGCAAGACCGCCCGCCCCGGCTCGAGCACCCCGGGCCACGCCGGGATTCCGGCTAACTCGACCCTCGTCTTCGTGATCGACCTTCACGCCGTCTCCTAGCCTGGGGACGACGTTCGGCGCGCTCGGTCGCGCTCCGCTCCGAGCCGGGCTCCGAGCCGGGCTCCGAGCCGGGCTCAGCGTCCGGCTCGGGAGCGGGTCGGGCGCGGTGGAGGGGAACCGAGTCGGCCACGCCCTTGAGCTTGAAGCGCCCGGCCGTGGACCACGCGAAGTCCTCGCCGGCGGCGTCGCGGACCGCCTGGGTGCCGAGCACGCTCCCGGGGCGCGCGACCCCGGTCACCCGGCTGGCGAGGTTGACGGTGTTGCCGTACCAGTCGCCGCCGCGATTGAAGGCGGGCCCGAGGGCGAGCCCGGCCCGCAGGGCCGGGAGCTCGGCGGCCTCGACGGCATCGACGAGCGCGAGCGCCGCCGCCACCATGGGGACGGCGTCGTGGCTGACGAACATGGCGGCGTCCCCGATCGTCTTCACGAGCCGGACCGGGTGGCGCGCCACGTCGGCGGCGAGCTCGGCGAGGGTGGTGGCGACGGTTCCCAGCTCCTCGGCTCCCATCTGAGCGCCGAGCGAGGTGAAGCCGACGAGATCGACGAAGCACACCACCGTCTCCTCCTCGCTCGACAGGTACCCGCGCTCGCGCTCGGCCCGGCCGATCACCGCCCGCCGGGCGCGCTCGCGGACGTGGGCGTTGAGCGCGGCCGCGAGCATCGGCGTGGTCGCGGGGATGAGCTGCTCGGCCATCGCCGCGTAGCGCAGCGCCACGTCGCGCTCTGAGTCGCCGGGATGCAGGAAGGCGTCCCCGAAGATGCCCGTCACCGTGACCGCGAACTTGGCCATCCCCTCGCCGAGCACGCGCGAGAGCTCGATCACCGCGTCCTCGGGGATCCCGGCGTCGAGGGCGAGCTTGATCGCCGCCGCGGCCTCGAGGTCCTCCTCGCCGAACACCCGGTCACCGGCCCCCGGCTCGACGAGCCCGAGCGCGCGCCGCGCGCGGATGACCGTCGGAGCCGGGAGCCCCGTGCGCGCCGCGATCTCCTCGGCCGTGTAGCCGGTCTCGAACACCCGCTCCACCGGGAGCAGCGCCAGGCGGTCCTCGGCCACCGCCGCCGCGAGCTCCTCGAGACCGACGCCGTCGGCGGCGAGGCGCTCGAGGAGGTCGAGGCGCGCCTCGCGCTCCTCGCCCTCGAGGCCGTCGAGAAGTCCGGCCGCTTCGAAGTCCATGGGAGATCTTCCCTTAGCGCGGCTCGGACCGGTCATCGGCTAGCATCGCCGACCTGCCGCGGGCGGACTTGCGCGGCCGCCGTCCACTCCCACACGCCCAGCGCTCCCCGCTCATGCTCTCGATCCTCATGCCGGTCTACAACGAGCTCGAACGGGTCGAGCAGGCGATCGCCGAGGTCCTCGCCACCGAGCTCCCCACCCGCTTCGAGCTCATCGTCGTCGACGACGGCTCGACCGACGGGACGCGCGAGCTCCTGCGCGGGCGCGAGTGGGACGAGCGCGTGAAGCTCCACGAGCACGACGTCAACCAGGGGAAGGGCGCCGCCATCCGCACCGCCCTGACCCATGCCGCCGGCGACTTCGCCGCCATCTTCGACGCCGACCTCGAGTACGACCCCGCCGACCTCGCGCTGCTGATGCCCCCGCTCCTCGACGGACGCACGAACGCCTCCTTCGGCGTGCGCGCCTTCGACGGCTACACGAGCCATTCGTTCCTCTTCGTGATGGGCAACAAGGGCGTGACGCTGGCGTGCAACATCCTCTTCAACGTCTACCTGCACGACATCATGACCTGCCACAAGATGATCAGGACCGACATCTTCCGCAGCCTCCCCCTGCGGTCGGCCGGCTTCTCGATCGAGCCCGAGATCACCGCCCGCCTGGTCCAGCGCGGCGAGCGGATCTACGAGGTCCCCGTGCACTACCGGGCGCGCTCCAACGAGGAGGGCAAGAAGCTCACGGGGCGCGACGGCTTCCGCGTCCTGGGCACCCTCGTGCGCTGCCGCTTCGGCGGCGCCGCACAGGTCCCCGGCGCGTAGCTACAGCGGGGCGCGGCGCGCCGCCACCTGGACGGTGGCCTTGAAGGCCTGCTCGACACCCGCGAAGGTCGGCTTGAGGTTCCCGCTGAGATCGACCAGGCCCTTGTGGAAGTAGGGCGGATCGGGCAGGGGATCACCGCCCGCCCACAGGGGCCGGCACACGAAGTCCTGGAGGGCCCAGTACACCGCTCCCGCCAGCCACGGGCGCTGGGCGAACGCGGCCAGGTGGTAGGAGATCGCGTCGCCCTGGAACGCATAGGTCCCGTATTCCTGGACCGGTCCGGGCCGGTCGGCCTCGAAGCCGAACTCGCTCACGAACATGGCCTGATGGGGGTAGCAGGAGCGGAAGAAGTCGAGGTAGGGCCCGAGGCCGGTGCGGTCGGCGGTGGCGCCGTCGTTCTCGTCGTACCACCCGAAGTACTCGTTGAGCCCGATCACGTCGAGGGGGGCGTAGGCCGCCTGGCAGGGGACCCCGGGCCAGCCCATGACCGCCATGCCCACGGGCCGGGTGGGATCGAGCTGGCGAGCGAGCTTGGCGGCGCCGGCGACGTAACTCGTCTCCGAGGGGTCAGCCGGAGTCTGGAGCTCGTTGCCGATGCTCCACAGGAGGATGGAAGGATGGCTCTCGTTGCTCAAGATGTTGTCGGTGAGCATGGTGTCGGCGAGATTGACGGTGCTCGCCCTCGCCAGGTACTTGGGTTTCACCTGGTAGACGGGGATCTCCGACCAGATGAGGATCCCGGCCCGGTCGGCCATCTCCTCCAGGCGCGCGTCGGCGGGGTACTGCAGGCGGATGAGGTCGGCCCCGAGCTGCTGGGTCCAGGTGATGAGCTGCTGGAGCTGCGCCGTGCTCATCGCCCCGCCCGTCTTCAGGCTCATCTCCTGGAGGCCGACGCCGCGCAGGTGGAGCTGGCGGCCGTTGAGCTCGAGGATGCCGCCGGCGACGACCTTGATGCTACGGATCCCGCTGTAGGTGACGTACCCCGCGAGCGGCTGACCGTTGGCGGCGGAGAGGGTGAGGCTGGCGCGGTACAGGGTCGGGCTTCCCGGAGCCCACAGCCGGGGATGGGGGAAGCGCAGCGTGGTGTGCGCCGACCACGTGGCACCGGGGGCGATCGTCGCCGTGCCCAGGTTCACGGGGCGGCCTCCGTAGGACCCGCGCAGGCGCACCCGCTGGGGGGTCGAGGTCACGTTGCGCACGAGCGCCTGCTCGGTGATCGTCGCCTGAGACGTGCACGTGGGGCAGGGGAGGGCCGGACGGACGATGACCTGCTCGAGGTTGGCCGCCTGGACGGGGCGCAGGTAGACGTCGCCGAGGATGCCGCCGTAGTTCCACCAGCCGCCCACGGCCGCGGTTCCGCGCGTCCCGTAGGGGCCGGCGGGGAGGTCGCCCGGCCCCAGGTGGTTCTCGACGCGGACGACGAGGCGGTTGACGGCCTTGGTCTTCAGTCCCGTGAGGTTGAGCTCGAAGGGGAGGAAGCCGCCGACGTGCGACCCGAGGAGATGGCCGTTGAGCCACACCTCGGCGCGGTAGTTGACCGACTCGAAGCGCACCACCCACTGCTGGCTGGCCGGGCCCTTGGGGACGTAGTAGTCCTTGCGGTACCACCCCACGGTCCCGTAGAAGCTCGCCGTCGAGCTGTTGCCGGCGTTGTCGGAGTTGGGGACGGCGACCGGGATCCAGCCGGCCGTCGAGGCGGCGTCTCGCCAGA
>DASZKU010000078.1:0-1550 GCA_035552815.1 Solirubrobacteraceae bacterium
ATCGAGCGCGACGTGTTCCCGGCGCTCGTCGGGCGCGGGCTCTACGGCTTCGAGGCCGAGGGCTACTGGCTCGACATCGGGACCCCCGAGCGATACCTGCACGGCACCTTCGACATCCTCGAGGGGACGGTCAGCACCGAGGTCGGGGCGCAGCTCGAGGCGGCCGGCCGCGCGCTTGCCGATGGCGCCCGGGTCGAGGGGCGCCTCGTGGCCCCCGTCCTGGTGGGCAGTGGCTCGAGCATCGCGCCCGGGGCGATCGTCGGCGGACGCGTCGTGCTCGGCGCCGGGGTGACGGTGGGCGAGGGCGCCCACATCGAGGGCACGGTCGTGCTCCAGGGGGCGAGCATCGGCGCCCACGCCAAGATCAGCGCGTCGATCGTCGGGCCGGGCGCGCGCGTCGGCGAGCATTGCCACATCGACGGGGGCGTCGTCCTCGGGGAGGGCGTCGTGCTCGGGGAGGGCAACATCCTCACCGCCGGGGCGAGGGTCTTCCCCGGTGTGCAGCTGCCCGCCGGCGCGATCCGCTTCTAGCAACCGGGCCGCGCATGCGCGGCACGGCCGGCGGCGCATGCGCCGCCGGGGGCCGGCCGCAAGCGGCCGGCCCTACCGGGCGATCGAGGACATATCCGGGTAACGGTCGCCGGCCGTCACGCCGGGGGGCGCGGCGTCGTCCAGACGGCGCAGATCGCCCTCTGACAACGAGATCTCGGTGGCCTTGACGTTCTCCTCGAGGTACTCGCGGCGCTTGGTCCCCGGGATTGGGACGATGTCCTCGCCCCGGTGGTGGACCCACGCGAGCGCGATCTGCGCCGGCGTGGCGCCCTTCTCCTCGGCGATCTCCCGGACACCCTCGACGATCCGCATGTTGCGGTTGAAGTTCTCGCCCTGGAAGCGAGGGTTGTGCCGGCGGAAGTCCTCCTCCGGGATGTCCTCCGGGGACCGGAACCGGCCGGAGAGAAATCCGCGCCCGAGCGGCGAGTAGGGGACGAACCCGATCCCGAGCTCGCGCGTGGTCGGGAGGATCCGCTCCTCCACGTCGCGCGTCCACAGCGAGTACTCGGTCTGGAGCGCGCTGATCGGGTGAACCGCGTGCGCACGCCTGACGGTATCGGGAGACGCCTCGGACAGCCCGAGAAACCGAACCTTGCCCTGCGCGACGAGCTCGGCCATCGCCCCGACCGTCTCCTCGATCGGCACCTGCGCGTCGACACGGTGCTGGTAGTAGAGGTCGATGTGGTCGACGCCCAGCCGCTCCAGCGAGGCATCGCAGGCCTGGTGGACGTACTCGGGGTCGCCGCGGACGCCGAGCCGCTCGCCGTTCTCGCCGCGGACGTTTCCGAACTTGGTGGCGAGCACCACCTGCTCGCGCCGGTCCCGGATCGCTCTGCCCACCAGGCGTTCGTTCGTGAATGGGCCGTACATGTCCGCGGTGTCGAGGAAGTTGACTCCCAGCTCGAGCGCCCGCTGAATCGTCGCGGTCGACTCCTCGTCGTCGCGCTCGCCGTAGAACTCGGACATGCCCATGCATCCGAGGCCCTGCATCGATACCT
>DASZKU010000079.1:0-3678 GCA_035552815.1 Solirubrobacteraceae bacterium
CCATCGCGTTGCTTCCTTAGGTCGCTCGGTCGTGCCGCCAACAGCGGCCGGCGTCTCGACGCTAGCACGCGGTCGGCCCGGCTCCTGGCTCTAACCGCCGATCGATCTCGGCGATGGGGCGGGTCCAGCGCGAGCCCGGACGGGCCGAGTTCCCTTGACACCAAAAGGTTTGGCGGCTAATATTTCGGTACCAAATGACTTCTCCCACCGAAATCCCCCTCGACTCTCAGCCTTCTCGAATCGAGCCGCATGTCAAGCGTGTGGCCATCGTGGTGATCATGGGCCTGATCATGTCGGTGCTCGACACGACGATCGTCAACGTCGCACTCCACGATCTCTCGGGCGACCTCCATTCCTCGCTCGCGAGCATCCAGTGGGTCATCACCGGCTATCTCCTCTCGCTGGCGGCGGTGATCCCCGTCACCGGCTGGGCGGTGAGGCGCTTCAGCGCGCGTCGCCTGTATCTGGTCGCGCTCGTCGTCTTCACCGCGGGCTCGGCGCTGTGTGCCCTGGCGACCACGAGCAGCGAGCTCATCGTCTTCCGCGTCCTCCAGGGCGTCGGCGGCGGGATGCTCACGCCGATCGGCCAGATGATCCTCGTCAAGGCCGCCGGCCCGCGCAACCTGCCCAAGGTCATGAGCTTCATCGGCGTGCCCGTGGTGCTCGCGCCCGTCCTCGGTCCCACCCTCGGCGGTCTGCTCCTGCAGAGCGTCGGGTGGCAGTGGATCTTCCTCATCAACGTCCCCGTGGGCGCCGTCGCCCTCGTCCTCGCCCTGCGCCTGCTGCCCCACGACACGGCAGGGAGCGCGGAAGCGGGGCGGCTCGACGTCGTCGGGCTTGCGCTCGCCGCCGCCGGCACCGTGGGCATCACCTACGGCCTCTCCAAGAGCGAATCGGCCGGCAGTCTGACCGCCTCCTCGGTCCTCATCCCGGCGATTGCCGGCATCGTCCTCGTCGTGCTCTTCGTGCTCCACGCCCGCCGCGCGGAGCACCCCCTCCTCGACCTCAGCCTGTTTTCCAATCGCGCCTTCAGGGCTGCCTCGGTGGTGACCTTCTGCCTCGGCGCCGCCCTCTTCGGAGCGATGATCCTCATGCCCCTGTACTTCCAGGAGGTGCGCGGGGAGGACGCGCTGCAGACCGGTCTGCTCCTCATCCCCCAGGGCATCGGGGGCGGCATCGGGATGGCACTGTCCGGGCGCATCACCGAGCGACTGGGCGCAGGACGCACCTCGCTGATGGGCGGAGTGATCCTCGTGCTCGCCACCATTCCCTTCGTGCTCATCGGAGCGGCGACGCCCTTCACGGTGATCGGCGCGGCCATGCTCGTTCGCGGCATCGGGATCGGCCTGTCGATGATGCCGGCGATGACCGCCGCCTTCTCGGTGCTCTCGCGCGAGCAGGTAAACGACGCGAGCCCGCAGCTCACAGTCCTCCAGCGGGTCGGCGGATCGCTGGGCACGGCGATCATCGCCGTCGTCCTCCAGGGCAACCTCAGCCACGCCGCCCACACCCGCGCCGCCCTCGCCTCCGGCTTCGCCCACACCTACTGGTGGGTGATGGCGGTGACCTTGCTCGCGCTGCTCCCGAGCCTTATGCTCATGCAGATCGAGCGTCGCAAGCGCAAGGCCGCCGGCGTCAGCCCGGTCCCCGTGGGCGCCCCAGCGCTGGAGGCCGTGTGAGTGTCGAGGTGAAAAAGGACGCGGAGCATCGTCCGGCGACCGAGAATCTCCGCTCGGCGGCGATCCAGATGTTCGGCGCCGAGCGCCGTCTGCGCAGCCGCGACCACAGCCGGGCCGGCGAGCTCACCCACGCCCAAGTCCGCGCCCTCGCCACCCTCGGTCGCGAGCAGTCGATGACCGCGGGACAGCTCGCCAAGTCCGCGGACCTCAATCCCGCCACCGTCACCGCCATGCTCGATCAGCTCGAGGAGCTCAACGTCGTGCAGCGGACTCGGAGCACCGAGGACCGCCGGGTGTGCAACGTCTCGCTCACCCCCGAAGGCTGGCAGCTCCTCGAACGCAAGCGCGCCTACTGGAACGCCCTGTGGAAAGAGCACTTCTCGGAGTTCTCAGACCGGGACCTCGAGATCGCCACCGCGGTGATCGAGGAGATCGGGGCCATCTACGAGGGGTTAGCCCAGCGCTGACGGCTCGTCGCTTGCGGCCATAGGATCACGTCGTGGCCGCGCCGCCGGGAAGTGAGCTCTACGGACTCCCGCTCGAGCAGTTCGTGCCCGAGCGGGGGGCGCTGGCGAAAGCTCTGCGCGGCGCGGGGGACAAGGACGAGGCGGCGCGGGTGGCGGGGCTGCGCAAGCCCTCGGTGGCGGCGTGGACGGTGAACCAGCTCGTGCGCACGCAGCGCTCCGGAATGAGAGCGCTGTTCGAGGCCGGCGATGAGCTTGGGCGCGTGCAGGGGGAGCTCCTGGGCGGCCGCGGGGATGCCGGGGCGCTGCGCGAGGCGACGCGAGGCGAGCGCCGGGCCGTCGATGAGCTCGTCGGGGTGGCGCGGGGGCTCCTGAGCTCGGAGGGGCAGGAGCCGACGCAGGCGACGCTTGACCGCGTGTCGGAGACGCTGCACGCCGCCGCGCTCGACGAGGACGCGCGGGCCCAGGTGCGGGACGGATGCCTCGAGCGCGAGCTCCGCCAGGTGGGCTTCGGGGCCGGCGGCTTCGACATCGCGGCCCCGGCGCCGTCGCTGTCGCCGGCCCCGGCCCCGGCGCCGGCGCCGGCCCCGGCGCGCGGAGCCAAGAAGGCGGCGAGCAAGGCGCCCGCGAAGCCAAAGCCCGACGCCGCCGAGCGCGAGCGAGCCAAGCGCGAGCGCGCCGCTGCCGAGGACGCCGAGCGCGAGCGGGCGGCGGAGCTCAAGGCCGCCCGGATGGCGGTGGCCGACGCTCGCCGCCACGCTGAGCTGACCGTGCGCCAGCTCGGCACCGCCCAGGGGCGGCGCGACCGGGCCGAGGAGGCGCTGCGCGAGGCCGAGGACGGGCTCGCTGCCGCGCGCGACCACGTCGAGGAGGCGCAGGTCGCCCTCGAGCGCGCGCAGGAGCGGCTCGACGGTCTCTAGCTGCCGCGTCCGTACTTACGGGAGTGACCAGCGCCGCGGGCGGCGCTCATTGGAGGCCGTCGACGATCTCGTTGGCCCGCGACCACTGGTCGGGGGGGACGACGAGGTAGACCTCCCCACGGCCGAAGCGGTCGAGCGGGTGGTCGGCCGTGCAGCTCGCGTCGATGCCGAGCGCTCGCAGCTGGTCGCGCCACGCCACCGCCGTCTTCTCGTCCTCGAGGACGCTGACCGTCTCCCACCCCTCGAGACGCGGATCACCGATCGAGACCGCCGGGTCACCGCCCGCTCGAGCTTTGAGGAAACGCCGGAGCGCCACGATGCAAGGGTACGCATCGAAGCGCGCCCGGCAGGATTTGAACCTGCGACCTTCCGCTCCGGAGGCGGACGCTCTATCCCCTGAGCTACGGGCGCGGGGCCTGCGGGAGCTTAGCGGGCGGCCGCCCCGCGAAACCATGAGCCCTCGCGGCACCGGCGCGCCCGGCGGCGGTGGCAGGGGCGGCCCGGGGGCGAGAGGTGAAAAGCTCCGATACCCGCGGTGTTAGCGTACCGAGGGGATGCAGTTTCGCTCGGGGCAGAATCGCTGATGGCGCGGACGCGGTTATCGCGTGCCGAGCG
>DASZKU010000080.1:0-34475 GCA_035552815.1 Solirubrobacteraceae bacterium
CTTGAGGGCGACGATGCACCCGAGCTCGGCGCCCCCGCCGGTGGAGATGTGGCCGAACCCATCCTCCTTGAGCCACCGCGAGCATTCCTCGGAGAGCACCGTGCAGGCGATCGGGTACATGCCGCCGGTGATTCCCTTGCCCACGACCATGATGTCGGGCTCGATGCCGGCCTTGGCCACCGCCCACATCTCGCCGGTGCGCATGAGACCGGTCTGCACCTCGTCGGCGATGAACAGGGCCCCGTGGCGCTCGCACAGGCCCTTCACCGCCTGGAGGTAGCCGGGGGCGGGGAGCGGGAACCCGTAGGTGGCGGGGATGGTCTCGATGATCACCGCGGCGACGTCGTCGCCGCGCAGCGCCGCCTGCATCTCATCGAGGTCGTTGAAGGCGACCTGGGCGAACTCCTCGGGGCGGTCGGCCAGGAACAGGGTCGAGAAGCGGTCGTCGCCGGTGGCCACGGCCAGGCCGGTATGCCCGTGGTAGCCCTTGCGGATGGAGACGATCTTGCGGCGCTGGCGCGTGTGGCGGGCGGTCTTGATGGCGATGTCGACCGCCTCCCCTCCCCCCGAGCCGTAGACGACGCGCTTGAGGTTGGGCGGGCAGGTGGCCACGAGCGCCTCGGCGAGGGCGGTTCGGGCCAGGGCCGGGAAGTGGTGGTTGCCGATGTCGAAGCGCCCCATCGCCTGCTCGAGAGCGGCGATGAGCTCGGGGTTGCGGTGGCCGAGGTTGTAGGTGCCGCCGTTGAGGTGCAGGTCGATCAGGCGCCGGCCCGCCATGTCCCAGAAGAAGTAGCCCTCGCGGCGGTCGATGACGAGGTCGACCCCGGCGTCCTGCCAGAACCGCGTCTTGTCGGGGTTCCAGAACTCCTCCGAGCGCCGCAGGAAGTCGGCCTTCGAGTCGTAGGAGAAGAAGCCGTAGTCGTACATGGCGGCGCGGTGCTGTGCGGGAACGTACCATTTTCGAGCTATGTTGAATAGACCATTTAGATAAAAGGTCCACATGAGGACAGTCCGCCTCTGTGACCAATCCCCGCGCCCCGCGCCCGCCCGAGGGGAATAATGGAGTGCTCGGTACGGGAAGGAGGTGGTTGGTGGAGCAGAGTCCACGGGTTGAGTTGGGCACGGTGTCGATCGACGGGATGGCACCGGACGCCTTCGTCGCCACGCTGCTCAGGTACGCCTCCGACGCGATCGCCGTCAGCGAGCGCGAGTCGGGTCGCTATCTGGTGGTGAGCGAGTCGTACTGTGCGCTGACCGGGTATTCGCGGGAGGAGCTCGTGGGGCGGTCCTCGATAGAGCTCGGGATGGTCGTCGACGCGACGTCGCGGGCCCGAGCGCTTCGTGTCCCCGCCGCGGGCGAGATGCACGAGCTGCGCCTGCGTCGCAAGGACGGCGAGACGCGCCTGTTCGAGTTCTCGGTGCAGGACCTCGACGCCGCGCGCATGCTCACCATCAGCCGCGACGTCACCGAGCGTCGCCGCATGGAGGGGCAGCTCAAGGCCAGCGAAGAGCGCTTCCGCGTGGCCGTCGAGTCGATGCTCGACGCCTTCGCCATCCTCTCGTCGGTTCGCGACGACCGGGGCGAGGCGATCGACTTTCGCTTCGAATACGTCAACGGCGCCTACTGCACGCTCGTCGGGCTCGCCCGCGAGGAGATCCTCGGCCGGCGCTGCTCGGAGGTGCTGGCCGGATTTCTCGCCACCGAACGGTTCGCCGTCTATCGCGATGTGCTGCGCACGGGCGAGCCGCGCACGATCGAGGATCTCATCTCGGGCTTGGGGGGCAAAGGCGCCGAGCGGGCAGACCGGGTGATCGAGATCAGCGTCGCTCCCCTCGACGGGAACCTCGTGTTCTCGGCGCGCGACATCACCGAGCGCCGCGAGGCCGAGGCCGAGCTCGCTCTGCGCGCCGAGCTCCTCGGGCTCGCTCACGATGCGGTCATCGTCCGCGACCCGGTCACGGGCCGCGTCACCTTCTGGAACCGCGAAGCGGAAGCGGTCTACGGCTACACCTTCGCGCAAGCCGCCGGCCGCGTCATCCACGAGCTCCTGGCGACGGCGTTCCCCGAGTCCAAGGAGGCGGCCGCCGAAGCGCTCGAGCGCGACGGGCATTGGCAGGGCATCCTGCGCCACACGCGCAAGGACGGCATGGTGATCGCGGTCTCGAGCCGTCAGGCCCTGCGTCGCGACGCCGACGGGCGCCCGACGACGATCATCGAGCTCAACTCCGACATCACCGAGCGCAGCCGGGTCGAGGAGGCGCTGCGCGAGAGCGAGGAGCGCTTCCGGCTCCTGGCCGAGAACTCGCGCGACGTGATCCGGGTCTACGACGTCGATCGCATCATCCGCTACGCCTCGCCGTCGTGTGAGGCAGTGCTCGGTTACCGCCCCGAGGAGCTCGTCGGGCACTCAGCGACCGAGTTCCAGCATCCCGGCGACGCTGCGGCCCGCGAGGCGCGGCGACGGTCGATCCACGCCGGGCTCCGCGATGACGTCACCGTGACCTACCGGAGCCGTCGCAAGGACGGCACTCACGTTTGGCTCGAGGCGAACGTTCAACCCCTGCACGACGAGCACGGCCAGAGCGTGGTCGGGTATCAGGAGTCGGCGCGGGACATCTCCGAGCGCCGAGCCGCCGAGGCGGAGATCCGCCAGGCCAAGGAGGAGGCCGAGCGGGCCAACCGGGCCAAGAGCGAGTTCCTCTCCCGGATGAGCCACGAGCTGCGCACCCCGCTGCACGCGATTCTCGGCTTCGGCGAGCTCCTCGAGCATGAGGAGCTGCGAGCCGGACAGCGCGAGAAGCTCATGCAGATGGTCAGAGGCGCCGATCATCTCCTCGCCCTCATCAACGAGGCGCTCGACCTGACGGCGATCGAACGCGGCGAGCTCAGGCTCTCGGTCGAGCCCGTCCACGCCGGGGAGGTCGTCGACGAGGCTATCGAGCTGGTGACGCCGCTCGCCGAGGCCCGCTCGCTGACCCTCTCCCCGCCGGCGGCCGCCGATGTCGATCGCCACGTCATGGCCGATCGCCAGCGGCTCAAGCAGGTCCTTCTCAACCTCCTCTCCAACGCCGTGAAGTACAACCGCGAGCGCGGCGGGATCGCCGTCGCCTGCACGGTCACCCCCGAGGGGCGGCTGCGCACCGAGGTCACCGACAGCGGCTTCGGGATCGCGACCGAGGACCTCGAGCGGGTTTTCGAGCCCTTCGACCGTCTCGGCGCCGATACCACCGACGTCGAGGGCACCGGGCTCGGGCTGGCGCTCACGAAACGGCTCATCGAGGCGATGAACGGCACCATCGGCGTGGAGAGCGAGCGTGGGCGCGCGACGACGTTCTGGTTCGAGCTGGCCATCGTCGAGGCGCCGCAGCCGCTCCCGCCGGCGTCACCGGGCGACTCGCGGGCGGACGCGCCGCGCGGCGACGCCGAGGCGCGAACCGTCCTCTACATCGAAGACAACCCGTCGAACATCAGGCTCGTCGAGACCATTCTCGCCATGCGACCCGAGGTGACCCTCCTCGTCGCCTCGCAAGGCAGCCTCGGCGTCGAGCTCGCGCGCGAACATCGACCGGCCCTCGTCCTCCTCGACCTCAACCTCCCGGACATCTCGGGCGAGGATGTCCTGCGCCGTCTGCGCAGCGACCCGCGGACGGCCGACATCCGCGTGGTCATGCTCAGCGCCGACGCCACCCCGGGACAGGTGGAGCGCCTGCGGCGGGCGGGCGCCGACGACTACCTGACCAAGCCCTTCGGCTACGCGCACTTCCTCGATCTCGTCGACGGGCCCACCGGCCCCCCGGCTGACCTCAGGCGAGCCGGGTGCTCAGCCGCTCACGCGGCGGCGGGGGCCGCATGGCATTCGGGATGGCCGCAGCCGCACTCGTGCGCCTGGTGTCCCTCGTGGCTCCCGTGCCGGGCGCAGTAGTCCGAGCAGAACCCGTCCTCCCGTGCCGCACAGTTGCATCCCTCGTGTCCACACGTCTGCTCAGCCATCGCGCGTCTCCCCTCTGCTCGTTGCCATCGACGCAACCTTACAACGGGCGGTGACGCGCGAAAGTAGGCTTGCCGCCAGAGGAGAGCCACGGTGAGTCTGATCAAGCCGATGTTGCCGGACTACGACGCCCTCGAATGGGGGCGACTGCCGTTCGCCGCGCGGGCGCGCCTGGCGTGCGAGGGCTTCGCCGTGCAGGGCTGGGGCTCGCCCGCGGCGGTGTATCTGTTCTACGCGCTGAAGATCGCGCTCTACCTCGCCGGGTGGTGGCTGTTCTGCTCCTTCACCCCGGGCCTCGGGAACCTCGACACGGTCTCCCACTGGTGGCTGACGAAGACGGCCTTCGAGAAGGCGATCCTCTGGAGCATGGTCTTCGAGGGGCTCGGCCTGGGCTGCGGGAGCGGGCCGCTGACCGCGCGCTACATGCCGCCCTTCACCGCCTTCCTGCACTTCCTGCGGCCGGGGACGATCAAGCGCCCGCTGCTCCCGGGTGTGCCGGTTCTCGGCGGCTACAAGCGCACCTGGCTCGACGTGCTCCTGTACGCGGCGGTCAACGCGCTCCTGATCGCAGCGCTGATCTCCAAGCTCATCCCCACCGGCCTCGAGGTGGCCATCGTCGTCCTCTACCTCGTCCTCGCGCTCACCGACAAGACGATCTTCCTGAGCGCGCGCGGCGAGCACTACTGGACGGCGGTAGCCCTGTTGGCGCTCGCCTCGAACTGGGTCCCCGCCGTCAAGGCGCTGTGGCTGGCGCTGTGGTTCTGGGCCGGCTTCTCCAAGCTCAACCATCACTTCACCTCGGTGGTGTGCGTGATGAACTCGAACGCTCCGGGGACGGCGGGGATGCCGTGGCTGCGCAAGCGCTTCTACCGGCATTTCCCCGACGATCTGCGGCCCTCGCGCCTGGCCGGCATCGCCCACGGCGGCGTGGCGCTGGAGTTCGGCGTCCCCCTGCTCCTGTTCCTGGGCAAGGGCGGCACGGTGACCACCGTCGGCCTGATCATGATGGTCTTCCTGCACTCGTTCATCACCAGCAACGTCCCCGCCGGCGTTCCTCTGGAGTGGAACGTGATGATGGTCTACGGCGGCTTCTTCCTCTTCGACGAGCACGCCCACGTGAGCATCTTCTCGATGTCGCCCGCGTCGGGCGCCCTGCTCGTGGTCATGGCCATCGCCATCCCCCTGCTCGGGAACCTGTTCCCGAGCCGCATCTCCTTCCTCATGGCGATGCGCTACTACGCCGGCAATTGGCCCTACAGCGTGTGGCTGTTCCGGGGCGAGAGCCACCGCAAGCTCGAGCGGATCAAGAAGTCGGCCGCCTGGGTCCCCGATCAGGTCGTCCGCTTCTACGACGAGAGGACGGCGATGGCGCTCGCCAGCAAGGTGGTGGGGTGGCGCCTGCTCCACCTCCAGGGCCGGGCGCTCTCCGAGCTCGTGCCCCGCGCCGTCGAGGACTTCGAGCAGTACACGTGGATGGACGGCGAGCTCGTCGCCGGGATGGTCCTCGGCTACAACTTCGGCGACGGCCACCTCAGCGACGAGGAGACCCTGCACGCCGTGCAGCAGGAGTGCGGCTTCGACGCGGGCGAGCTGCGGGTGATCGTCGTCGAGGCCCAGCCCTGCGGTCGCCACACGTGCAACTACCGGATCCACGACGCCCGCACGGGTAAGCTCGCAGAGGGCGATATCGACGTCCGCGCACTGCGCGAGCGCCAGCCCTGGCAAACGTCCTCCGAAGCCCTAGGCGCTGCCCAGGCCGATGCCGACGGCGACGATCAGCGCCCCGCCCAGCGCGACCTGGAGAAGGCTGACGCGTAGGGAGACGCTGAGGAAGCGCTTGCGGATGAGCGAGATGGTGATGAGCTCGATCCCGACGACGATCCCGGCGACGACGAGCGCCGTGTTGACATCGGAGATGAGGAAGGGCAGGGAGTGGAAGGTGCCGCCGAGGGTGGTCATCGCGCCGGTGACGAAGCCGCGGGCGATGGCCGAGCCGCGCCCGGTCTGGGACCCGTCGTCGGACAGGGCCTCGGAGAAGCCCATGCTGATCCCGGCTCCGAGGGCGGTGGCGAGGCCGACGAAGAGGGCGGAGTGCGAGCCGGCGAGGAGCGCCGCCGCGAAGATCGGCGCCAGGGTCGAGAGCGTGCCGTCGATGAGCCCGACGAGCCCGGGCTGGACGTAGCGCAGAACCAAGCGCTGCTCGTCTTCCTGCGACGGTGAGATCTTCGCTGCTACTCGTTCGATGACGTTGGCCGGTCCCGGCATCGCCTTAGTATGGCCACGGGGTCCCCTCGGCGGTAAGCCGAGACCCGCGGCATGCGAGCATTTGTGGGCTGGGAGGGTGTTGCGCACCGGTCAAGGATGCGATGAACAGGCTCGTTCCAGCGAAATGGGCGCGCGCGAGCGCCCAGGAAAACGCCGAGGTGATCCCCCGGCTGCATCTCCCTGCCCCCGGCGCCAAGCTTCGTCGCCGGCTTGCGCGCGCCGCTGCAGCGGTACTCGCCCTCTTCGTCGTGGTCGTGGCGGCGAGCATCGTCTACGTCCTCACCCTGCCCGGCGTGGGCGGTGCGCAAGCGCGTGTCGACGACATTCTCGCCCTCCATCACGGCGTCGCCGCAGCGACGCCGCCCCCACGCAAGCTGAGCACGGCGCTCGTCGACGTCGAGGACGAGCACTTCTATTCCAACGTCTTCGTCAACGTGCTCGACGGAGCCGGGCGAGCCGCCGTCGCCGCGCTGCAGACGAGCCAGGACCCGGGCGGGAGCACGATCCCCCAGCAGCTCGCCAAGCAGCTCTACGGGGAGCGGGGCACGCTGGCGGAGATCGGCCTCGCGATCAAGCTCTCGCTCCGCTACTCCCACACGGAGATCCTCTCGATGTACCTCAACGCCGTCTATTACGGCAACGGCTACTGGGGCGACGTGGCCGCGGCACGCGGGTACTTCGGCAAGGATCCCCAGGCCCTCGACTGGGGCCAGGCGGCGCTCCTCGCCGGCCTCCCCCAGGCCCCGTCGGCCTACGACCCGCTCGTGCACTACGCCCTCGCCAAGGCCCGCCAGCGCCACGCCCTCGATCAGCTCGTCGTCAACCACGCCCTCACCGAGGCGCAGGCCGACGCCGCGTACCGTCAGCCCCTCGGGCTGCGCTGAGGCCGGCGCCGGGGGCTCGCGCCGCCCCCGCGGCCGTCCTCACCCCGGGCCTCGAGGCGGCGCTTGCGGTAGCGCCGCTCGGCGATCACGCTGCCGATGACCACGAGCGCGACGGGGATCATGAGGATGGCGAGCATGCCCAAGCCCGGCGTGAGGATGATCGCGAAGATCATGAGCACGAGCGCGGCCCCGACGTCCTCGAGCAGGTCGCGGCGGCGGCGGCGGTAATGGAGCACGCGGCGGCGACGCTCGAGCCGGGCGGTGCGGCGGGCCTCCTCCTCCCACGCCCGCGGCGGCAAGCCATCCATGCGCGGGAGCAAGCCCTCCGTCCGCGCGGGAGGCGAACGGCGCGAGGTGGGGCGGCGTGCGGGCTGGGCGCTCAGCTCAAACTCCGAGACCGAACATGACGACCCACGCCAGACCTGTCATCTGCATGAATCGATCGCCGAAGATGACGGTCTCGGGTGCGCCGCCGCTACCTGAAGTCACAAGCAAACCGTAGCGAAGCATGGCGAGGATGAAGGGAATGATCGTCAGTTCGCGCGAAAGCGGGACCCCGGCGGCGAACGCCCACAGCGAATAGGCGCCGAGGGCGCCGGCGCAGGAGACGCAGATCACCAGGCGCAGGAACTCGGCGGTGTACTGCTCGAGGACGCGCCGCGAACGGCGCGTCTCGGGGTCAAGGAAGTCCGCGTAGCGCTTGCCCGCGGCCACGAAGAGCGCGGCGAAGGAGACGACGAGGATGAACCACTTCGAGATCGGCACCTGAGCGGCGATCCCGCCCCCCAGCGCCCGGAGCACGAAGGCGCCGGCGATGGCGGCGATGTCGGCGATGGCCACGCGGCGCAGCCACGTCGTGTAGGCGACGTTGAGGGCCGCGTAGGCGCACGCGGCGATGCACAGGTCGACGCTCACCGCGAGCGCGAGCCAGATCCCCAGGGCCACGAAGATCGCCCCCACCGCCGCCGCCGTCTCGGCGGGCACCGCCCCGGAGGCGATGGGTCGATGGCGTTTGACGGGATGGCGGCGGTCCTCGGGTGCGTCGCGGGCGTCGTTGATCAGGTAGGCGCCGCTGGCGAGGAGGCAGAAGACGACGAAGGCGACGGAGACGTGTATGAGGACCCCGGGGCGCCCGAGGGCGGCCGCGGCGGCGGGAGCGGCGAATACGAGCAGGTTCTTCGTCCACTGCCGGACCCTGACCGCCCGCACCCACGCCCCGATGCCGCGGAGCTCGGCGTCCCGCTCAGCGCGCGGTGCGAGGCCGGGCTCAGGCGCGGGCGCGCGCCGGCTCCGAGGCGGACGGGACTGGGGGATCGGAGTGGCGGCGGGCATGAGCGAAAGAGGTCCGTAGGCGTTCTCCCCGGAGCGGGAATTGCCTGCGCGGGGACGATGAGAATTCACTCAGGTGGGCGGGAATGGCCGCAGGACGAACTTAGACTGCCGCGAAGCTCTGTCCTGACGCTCGCTCACCGACCCGACCGGCGAGCGTCCATTCACGCTCGTGTCTGTGTCCGTAACCGAGATCGCCATACCGCAGGCGCGCCGCCATCCGCTCCCGCCGCGACTGAGTCCCCTGCGCCGGCTGCGCCGGATCGTGATCATCGGGCTGTGCCTGTGCTCGGTCCCCATCCTCATCTCCTACGTGACGACGATGACGCGGCCCTCGAACGCGACCTTCACCATCAATACCTTCGAATGGCTCCGCGACCATGGCGCCGCCGGCGTCGCCGTCCAGGCCGAGGACATCTACTACTCGCTGAACGCGCCCTCGACCGGCGGGCCGGGAATCAAGAAGCTGGCGATCAAGCATCCGGCCGCCGCCGCGACGATCCATCCCCCGGACGTCGCGCCTTTGATCCAGCCGCCGTTGCGCGGCGAGGGCGTGTGGGTCCCGAGCGAGACGTGGACGGGCGCCAACGGGCCCGTGCAGATCACCCAGTTCCGCAGCGACCCCAACTACCCGAGCATGGTCGCCGGGGTGGCGTGGATCGACACCTCACGCACCACAGTGACCCTCAACCCGGGCCGCCTCGAGCCCTCGGTGACCCTCCCCCGCGGCCCCATGGAGGTGGCGCCGGCGTCGCGAGGCCGGCTCCTCGCCACCTTCAACAGCGCCTTCAAGCTCGCTGACTCGGGCGGCGGCTTCGCCGTCAACGGTCACACCTACGCGCCCATGAAGGCGGGGATGGCCACCCTGATCGGCTACGCCAACGGCAAGCTCGACATCGAGGCGTGGCAGGGCGGACCCGACATCCCCGCCGGGGTCTCCTTCGCCCGCCAGAACCTGCCGCTCATCGTCGCGAACGGGGCACCCAACCCGAACCTGTCGGACGGCCCCGCCTGGGGCGTGACCGTGGGCAACGCGATCCGGGTGTGGCGCTCGGGGATCGGCGTCGACCGCAACGGCAACCTCATCTACGCGGCGGCCAACAACCAGACGGTGAGCTCGCTGGCCAAGATCCTCATCCGGGCGGGCGCCGTGCGCGCCATGCAGCTCGACATCAATTCCTTCTGGGTGAGCTTCATTACCTACGCCCAGCCCGACGCGGGCTCCCCGAGCAACCTGCTCCCGGACATGACCCGCACCGCCTACCGCTACCTCACCCCCGAAGACCGCGACTTCTTCGCCGTCTACGCCCGCTGAGGCTCGGGGGCGCCGCCGCTGGTGGGCGCCCCGCTCGTGGCCGGCGGGGGCAGATGCTGGGGGCCGATCTGCGAGAAGTAGCTCCAGATCGTGCTCGAGGCGGAGATGGTGGCGGGCGGTCCCGGATCGGGTGGGGTCGCTCCCGGCCACTGGTGCTTGCCCCCGGTGATGCGAATGTGCTCGACGGTGGTCCCTCGCGAGCAGCTCGCCCATTTGACGAGCGTGGCGCGAGTGGCGATGCGGCGAGTGGTGGGGGTGCCGGTGCAACCGTCACGGGTCGCCCACTGGTTGACGAAGGGCGGGAGCCCATCGGCGGTGGCGTGCGCGCGCTTGCTGCCGTAGTAGGCGGCGATCTGGTCGGCGGTGCCGTGGATCTCGAGGAGTGGCACCGGGCGCTTGAGGTGACAGCGGGGAAGGTGGCTGTAGTCCCCGGCCACGGCGGCGATCCCGTCGAGCTGGGTGGAGAGATCGCAGGCCAGGAGCGCGACCATCCCGGCGCCGTTGGAGACGCCGGCCGCGAACACGCGGGAGGTGTCGATGCACAGGGTCGATTCGAGAGTGGTGATGAGGGCGCTGATGAAGGCGACGTCGTCGGGTTGGCCGGCCGCGGCGCCGATGTTCCAGAAGTTGCCGTCGGAGCTCGGGTAGGCGACGATGAAGTCGTCGCTGTCGGCGAGGGTCGAGAAGCCGCTGTAGGACTGCATGCCCGGTCCGTTCCCGTAGGCCCCGTGCAGGGCCAGGAGCAGCGGGGCGGGGACGCCGGTGGGGAGGGTGGCGGGGACGTGGACGAGGGCCATGCGCTGGAGGCCGCCCGCGGACACGGTGACGGCATAGGTGCCGGCGGCCGGCGCCGTCGCGCACGCCGTCGGCGTCGAGGCCGTCGGCGTGGCAGCGCGTCCGTCATGGGCTCCGGCGAGGGCGACCACGAGCGCCGCCGCCAGCGCGAGGACGCCTGTCCGCAGGGCTGAGCGGGGGACGGTCATCGCTCAAGGAACCGGCGAAGGGCCCAATTGTTCCGGCCACCTCGCGCTCACTGGGGAAGAAAGTAGAGCTTGAGACGCAACGAGCGGGGGATCGGGACCTGGGCGCTGACGTCGAGGCCGTGCTCGCGGACCCAGATCGAGGTGGGGATGCACGCGGCTGCCACCCGGCCCCCGGCGCACGAGTAACGGCCCACCAGGGCGTATCGCACCTGGCCCGAGCGCACCGCCTGCTCGAGCTCGGGGAGGCCGAGGAAGGGCCTCGCGGCGAAGGTGGTGAGGGGAAGGACGGGCCGCGAGTCGTGGATCATCAGAGGCGCGAGGGCGAGGGCGTCATCGGTCGCGAGCTCGTAGCGCATGCCCTGGGTGCGCGGACCCAGGTAGCGCCCGATCGCCGCCTCGACGGCGCGCGGCGCCACCGGGAGCCCGACCGAGTCCGAGCGCGCACTGCGCACCAGGGCCAGCGATTCGCGGATCGGGAAGCTCAGGCAGCAGCCCAGGGCAAGCGCTCCGGCGAGCACGGCCGCGGACCGGGCCACCCGCGGCTCGGAGGCGGCGATCACGGCGGCGATGAGCGCCAGGACGGCGAGGCCGGCGGCGCGGCCCACCGAGGGGGCGACGAGGGTGGACGAGTACCAGCACACGCCGGCGAGCGCGGCGACGAGGGCGGGGATCGCCACCCGGGGCTCGCCGTCGGCGCGCAGGGCGTCGACGAGCGAGGCGAGCGCGCCGCCGATGACGATGGCCACCGCCGGGGTGACCATTTCGAGATAGCGGGCGTGGAGCACGGACACGTAGCTGAGGAGCGCCACCCCGCACGCGAGCCACACGAGCACGGCGAGCGAGAAGGCGAACGCGAGCCGGCTCCGGGGCGGTTCTGCGCGTGCCGAGCGCCGCCACTCCACCACCGCGGCGGCGGCGCCGAGGGCGAGGGCGGCGACGAGCATCACCCCGAACAGCCGTCCGATGCTCCCCACGCCGTTGAAGAGCCGCAGGACGCCGGGAGGCGCGGCGTACACCCCGCCCGCGGCGAGGACGCCGGATACCCGACTGAGGGCGTTGAAGCCGAAGATGGCGTCGAAGACGGTGCCGTTGGCCGAGCCGATGGGGAAGGGATGGGGTCCCGAGGCCAGCGACACGGCGACGGCCCAGGAGAGCGAGACGACGACGAGGGCGGCGCCGGCGAGGGCGATGTCGGTGGCGCGCCGGCGGCCGCCGAGGGGGGCGGCGAGCGCGTAGAGGAGGGCGAGGGCGGGGGCGGCGAGGAGGCCCTCCGCGAGCTTGACGTTGAAGGCCAGGCCCAGCGCCACCCCGGCGAGGACGAGCAGGCCGCGACGGCCGCGCTCGGTCGCCCGCACCGTGAGCCACAGCGCCCCGACGACGCAGAGCATCATCAGCGAGTCCATCGTGTCGCTGCGGGAGGTGAGCACGGACACCGGGGTCACGGCGAGGGCGATCGCGGCCGCGATCCCGGCGCCGCGCCCGAAGACGCGGCGCACGGCGTCGTAGAGGAGGGGAACGGCGAGGGTGCCGCCTACCGCCTCGGGGAGCTTGAGGGCGAACATGTTCCAGCCCAGGGCCTTGACGGAGGCGACCTGGAGCCAGAGATCGAGCGGCGGCTTGTCGACCGAGAGCAGGGCGCCGGGGTCGAAGGCGCCGAAGAAGAAGTTGTGCCACGACAGGCCCATGGCGTGGACCGAGGCGTCGTAGAACGGGTTCCCGACCACGTCCTCGAGCTCGGCGAAGCGCAGCGCGGCGGCGAGCGCGGTGATCGCGCAGAGCTGCCAGGGAAGGGCGGGGACGAAACGGGCCACGAGCGTACGCGCCCGGGTGAGCCCGTACCCGGGAGGGCGGGCGATCGCCAGACCTTCGGCTGGGCTGTGCGTACTGGTCCCGTCCATCTCCCCGTCAGCGCCGCCGCACGCCCCGCGCGTGCTGGCGAACGGGTTGCCCGCGGATGAGGCGCACGAGGGCGATGACGCCGAAGCTGGTCGCGCACACGACCACCACTATGCCCACGATGATGGCAACCACGCCGAGTCCGGGAGCGAGGATCAGGGTGAGCACGGCCACGAGCACGGCGACGGCGACGTCGACGACCAGGCGGCCGCGGTTGTTCACAGCGGCAGGCGGCGGAACACGGGCCGCGGCAGGTGGCGGAGGACGGCGAAGAGCGGGCGCAGGGTGCGCGGGACCCAGATCGTGTGGGCGCGGCCGGCGAGGCCGGCGACGGTGGCATCGGCGACGGCTTCCGGGGTGGTGGCGAGCGGGGCGCGGGGCAGGCCCTCGGTCATCCGCGTGTGCACGAACCCGGGCCGGACGACGAGCACGCGGGCGCCGCTCCCCGCGGCGGCGTCGGCCAAGCCCTGGGCGAGGGCGTCGAGGCCCGCCTTGGCGGCGCCGTACACGGGGTTGGAGCTGCGCACACGCTCGCCCGCCACGCTCGAGAGCACGACGAGCGTGCCGTGGCGCTGGTCGCGGAGCGCGCGCAGGGCATGCAGGAGCAGGGAGCCCGAGCCGAGGAAGTTGACGTCCATGACCTCGGTGGCGAGCGCGGGATCGGCGTCGAGGCCCTCCTGGGCGCCGAGCACGCCGACGGCGAGGACGACCACGTCGAAGCCCCCCGCCTGCTCGAAGACACGGGCGATCGCGCCCGCGTGGGCGGCGGTGTCGGCGGCGTCGAGGACCTCGAGGGGACCCACCGCGATACCCTCGCGCGCGAGCTCGTGGCCCGCCCACTCCAGGCGCTCGTGGTCGCGACCGACCAGGTGGGCGCGCACCGGGCGGTCCCTGGCCAGGCGGCGGACGATCGCCAGCCCGATCTCCGAGCTCCCCCCGAGGACGAGGACGCGCTGGGGCGCCGGGTCCTCGGCGGGGGCGCTGCTCGCGTGTCGCCGCCCGCGGACGAGGCCGGTCCGGAGCGCCAGGTCCGAGCGCCACAGGCCCTCGGGATCGGTGGACTCGCGGATCTCCTGCCAGCCCGCCAGGCGCGGGTACATGGCCTGCACGGCGTCGGGTCGCACGCGCGCGTCCTTGGTCAGGTAGACGCGTCCGCCGGCGGCGGCGACGAGCTCGTCGAAGCCGTCGAGGAGGGCGCCGACGCCCCGCGCCGCGCGCGGGAGGTCGAGCGCCAGCGTCCATCCGGCGATCGGGAAGGAGAGGGGAGCATCGTTGCCGGGTCCGAGGTCCTTGAGCACGGCGAGAAAGCACGGGACGCGCGCCCGGCGCAGCCCGGCGAGGACGCTGTGGAGCACCTGCTCCTGGCCGGCGGGGACGACGAACTGGTACTGGAGCAGGCCCTCGGGGCCGTAGAGCCTCGGCCACGCTCCGAGCGCGTCGAGGGGGAACATGTGGGCTCCGAGGCCCTCGTCGCGGCCGCGCTCGTGGCGCGGGGCGCGGCGGTAGCGGAGCTCGTTATAGGCGCGCACGGTGCTCGCGCGCAGGACGCCGGCGGGCCAGCGCTCGGGCACGGTGACGCCCGCGCGCACGGTGACGCTCTCGGGGGCGCCCCCCGCGCCGGCGGGGGCGCCGGCCGCACCGTCTCGCGCGCCGCCCGCGCCGTCGGGGGCGTAGGCGGCCCGCGTGACCACGCCGCGCCCCGACGAGGAGCCGAGGAGGTCGAGCCAGGCGACCCGGTGCGGTCCCCCGGGGCCGGCGAGCAGCGCCATCGCCTCGTCGAGGTCGCGGGCCCGGTCGGTGTCGACGGACATCATCGCCCCGCCCACCCGCACCAGGGCGATCTCGGCCGAGACGACCAGCCCGGTGAGCCCCATCCCCCCCGTCGTCGCCTCGAAGAGCCCCGAGGCCGCCCCGGGCTCGAGCTCGAGCATCTCCCCCGCCGCGGTCAGGAGCACGAGCTCGCGCACGTGCCGGGAGAAGGTGCCCGCGGTGGCGTGGTTCTTGCCGTGGACGTCGCTGGCGATGGCACCGCCCACGGTGACGTGCTGGGTCCCCGGGACGACGGGGAGCATCCACCCCCGGGGAACGAGGCTCGCGATGAGCTCGCCGAGCGTCACCCCGGCCTGCACGGTGACCGTTCCCTGCTCCTCGTCGAGCACGAAGCCGCGCAGGCCGCTCATGTCGAGCACGTGGCCGCCGGCGAGCTGGGCCGCGTCTCCGTAGCTGCGCCCGAGGCCGCGGGCGATGGCCCCCGACGAGCTCCGGCATCGAGCCAGGGCCGCGCGCAGCTGCCCCTCGTCGCGCGGGGTGAGCACGGTGACGCTGGCGCGATCGCCTCCGCCCCATCCGTGGATCACGGCGGGCCGGCCGGCGATCGTCCCGGCCTCAGTGAGTGGCATGGATGGTGACCGCGAAGGTGACGATCCAGGCCAGGGCGAGCAACCGCAGCCAGCGGTCGCCGAACACGAGGTCCTCGGGCGCCTCCCCGTCGCCGCGGCGAAGGAGGATGGAGTAGCGCAGTAGGCAGCCGGCGAAGGGAGCGACGGTGATGAGCCGCCAGGGGACGCCGGCGACGAGCGGACCCCGGACCGCCCACATCAGGTAGGCGAGGAGGGCGAAGGCCATGCTCGCGGTGAGGACGACGAGCAGGCGCGACTGCGTGTAGAGGTGAAGGACGGGACGGCCCCCGGGCGGCGCGGTGCCCACCTGGCGCAGTTCGGCGTGGCGCTTGCCGGCGGCGATGAACACGGCGCTGAAGACGACAACGAGCACGAACCAGCGTGAGAGCTCGACCGGCGCGGCCACCCCGCCGGCGATGGCCCGGAGCACGAACCCGCCGGCGATGGCGACGAGGTCGGCGATCACGAAGCGCCGCCACGTGGTCGTGTAGGTGAGGGTGAGCGCGAGATACCCGGCGCCCACGAGGGCGAGCATGGGCGCGACGAGCGCGCAGCACGCGAGCCCGGCGATCATCAGGGCGGCGCCGATTCCCAGCGCCACCTGGGGCTGGAGCTCGCCCGCGGCGACGGGGCGGAAGCGCTTGCGGGGATGGCGGCGATCCTCTTCGGCGTCGCGCACGTCGTTGACGGCGTAGATCCCCGAGGCGAGCATCGAGAAGGCCACGAAGGCGACGAGCACGCGCCCGGGTACGTCGTCGTGGGCCAGCGCCCCGGCGGCGGCGGGAGCGGCGATGACGAGCGAGTTCTTGACCCATTGCCGGGGCCGGATGGTCACCAGCGCGGCGCGCACGACGCCGCGCCGCCGCGGCGCGGCGTGCCCGGTGCTACGGGCGGCACCGGTGGCGTCGACGTCTCCGGGACGGGTTGCTGATGTTGCGGGACTCAATGCGCCAGGTGGTGGGGCCGGATGGCGTGGGCTTGGCTCGCGCAGCCGGGACCGCACGGCTCCCTCCACCAATCGCATCCGGGTAGCGTGGGCTGACTACCTCAATCGGAGATGTGCAGGGAGTGAGTAGGTTCTCACGTTTTCTGCTCGGGGACCCTTGACACAATTTACCGATGGCGGGAATCGCCCACGAGCCGCTCAGCGAAGCTCGTCCGCTGGTGCACCGGCGCCCGCGCGACGTACCGCCGTCGCGGCCCTACCGGGTCGGACGCGTGGCGCTGCTCGCCGCGACGATCTGCCTGATCCCGGTGATCATCTCCTACCTGAGCATGCTCTCCCAGCGCTCGGACTCGAGCGTGGGCATCCGCACCGTCGAATGGCTCACGAGCAACGGGGCCCGGGGCATCGTCGACAAGGTCGAGTCGATCTACTACTCGCTCACCGCGCCCTCCACGGGCGGCCCCGCCCTCAAGCGCCTGCCCGACCAGACTTCGGTCGCCGCCAAGCCCGTGATCCCCCAGTACGCGCCGCCGCCGGTGGCTCCGCTGATCAAGCCTGCGCTCGCGCACGAGGGCGTCTGGCGCCCCACCTTCGCCAACGGGGGCTCCCAGCCCCCGGTACTGGTGACGAGCTTCCGCAGCGACCCCGCCTACCCGCAGATGGTGGCCGGCGTCGCCTGGATCGACCACACGCGAACGCGCGTGAGGCTGTATCCCGGGATCCAGGAGCCCGCCGTTACCCTCCCTCGCGGCCCGATGGAGGTACCGCCGGCCCACCGCGGCCGCCTGGTGGCGAGCTTCAACAGCGGCTTCAAGCTCCAGGACTCGGGCGGCGGCTTCGCGCTCGCGGGCCACACCTACGCCCCGCTCAAGAACGGCCTCGCCACCATCGTCGGCTACACGGACGGGCACACCGACGTGGTCTCGTGGACGGGCGGACCCGACGTCGGCCCCACCGTCCGCTTCGCCCGCCAGAACCTGCCGTTGATCGTCAACCACGGGCGCCCTAACCCGAATCTGAGCGACGGGCCGCAGTGGGGAGCGACGCTCGGCAACGCGATCCGCGTCTGGCGCTCGGGGCTCGGCATCGACGCCAAGGGCAATCTCATCTACGCCGCCGCCAACTACCAGACGGTGGGCTCGCTGGCCAAGATCCTCATCCACGCGGGCGCCGTCCGCGGCATGGAGCTCGACATCAATTCCTATTGGGTGAGCTTCATCAGCTACCGCTTCCCCGGCGCAGCCGACCCCGCCAACCTGCTCGCGGCCATGAACCGCTCGCGCTACCGCTACCTGACCCCCGACGACCGCGACTTCTTCGCGGTGTACTTGCATTAGCTACCAGCGCGTGGCGCGTCCTAAGCGGCGGCGATCCACGGGGCGAGGGGCACGAGCGCCGTCATCACCGCCGCGGCGGCGCAGATGAGCAGGACGGGGCGCCGGCGCTGCTGCAGGCCGGCGATGAGGAGCGCGGCGAACATGGGGGCGCTCAGGCGCGTGTAGCTCCACGAGTCGCCGAAGGTGACCACGAGGAGGCTGAGCCCGAAGGCCACCGCGGCTACGGCGGCGACCGTCACCTTCTCGCGTACGAGCGCGATGGCGGCGGTGATCCCGGCCAGGATCAGGGCCAGGTACGCGAGATCCCAGAGAATGTCGCGCCGCGACCCGAGCGTGAAGGTGCGCCGCACCTCACGGATGAGGCCCACGAAGGGCGGCTGGTAGGACGCCGAGCTCGTACTCGTGACGTTGCTGCCGTAGCGCGCGTCGATGTAGACCTGCCAGGCGATGAAGGCCGCGGCGGGCACGAGCACGACCGGCCACGCCTCCGCGGCCGCGCGGCCCATGGCGCCCGGCTCGTGGCGCGCGCGCCACCAACGCACGGCCGCGTCGATGGCGATGGCCACCACCGCGAGGGTCATGGGCTCGCGCGCGAGGACGGCCACGGTGAGCAAGGCGGCCGCCCACCAGCGCCGCCGGCGCTGCCACAGGAGCAGTCCCGTGACCATGCTCGCCACCGCGACGGGATCGCTGAGATCTCTGAGCGTCGCCGTGAGCAGTCCCGCGAGCAGTCCCACGGGCAGCGCCCACCACCCCGACCAATCGCGGCGCGCCGCGTACAGGGCGAAGCCGGCGGTGAGGAGGAGGACAACGAAGACGTTGATGGCGAGCAGGCTCCAGGGGATGGCGCTCTGCTGGCCGGCGGCGAGGAGCCAGGCGAGGGCGGGGTACGCCATGCGCTCCATGCGGAAGGCTTCGGTACTCGCGCGGAAGGCGGTGATGGTGCTGTCGTGGAGGAGGAGCGGGTCCTTGGCCTGGAGGTAGAAGAACTGCCCGTCGTAGCCATCCGGGGAGCTGATGAGCGCCCCTCGCGGCGGATCGATGTAGGGCGCGAAGACGTGCCCGAAGAGGATGAACCCGGTCGGGTTGTCGTTATAGGCGTGGAGACGCGAACCGATGAACAGGCCGAGCAGGAGAGCGACGAGCAGCACCGGGCCGATCACGGCGATCCGCTGGCGCACCCACGCTCCTCCAGCCCACACAGGGCGGGAGGATATGGCTCTACGGTTTTCGACCCGCGAAAACCATCGTCCGGCGCGGCCACGCGACGGCGAGGGCGACGAGCAGGGCCACGGAGATGGCGGCGAGGACGAATGCCGCCGTCGTGTGGTCGAAGCGACGCGCGGCGAGGGCGACGACGGGAATGCCGGCGACCCACGCGAGCCCGTAGCCGCGGGCGACGCGGGTGATCACCGCGGTCAGGACCACCCCGACGACGATGAGCACCGCCAGCCCCCAGGCCTCGCGGGTGGCGTGGTCGTGGCCGAGCAGGGTCGGCCCCGCGCTGCGCAGCGCGAACCAGCCACCGACGCCGAGCACCGTGAGCTCGAGATCGCGGCGCGTGAGCGACGGCTTCGCGGTGGCCCACACGGCGCCGAGAATCGCCAGCACGGCGAAGGCGGCGAACACGGCGACGTTGCCGTCCGGGGTGCCGAAGTGCCCGGAGGCGAGCATGTTCCACCACACCCGTGTCGAGGACTGAATCGAGAGGATGGGGACGGTGAGGGTGGCCGCCGCCATCGTCGCCGCCGAGGCCAGGGCGAGCGCAAGGGTGGCGACCGGCGCCCTGCGGTAGGCGGCGGCCAGGGGCAGGGCGAGGAACGGGAGCACGGTGATGAGGAAGCGTGGGCCGGGAACGGCGCCGCCGAAGGGGAGGTAGTAACAGATGTTGTAGAAGAAGTAGGCGCCGGCGACGGCGGCGGGAACGAGCGCGTCCACCCGGCGCCCTTCGCGGTAGAGAACGACGATCCCGGCGATTGCCGCGGCGACGATCGGCGTGACCACGAAGAGGCCGCGATTGGAGACCAGGAGCCTGACCGCGACGCGCAGGCTCGGCCACCCCAGCCCGAGGATTCCCGACGAGTTGGCGGCCACCGAGGCGTAGGAGATGTGCAGGGGGGAGCCGAACGCCCACCAGTCGTAGAGAAGGAGGGGGATGAGCCCGATGGCGACGCCCCCGCCGTAGGCGATCAGGGTCTTGGCCGGGGCTCTGAAGCTCGCCGCGTAGAGCCCGAGGATGACGACGAGGATGGCGAGCGGATACTCGACGGTGATCGCGTAGCCGGCGAGCACCCCGGCGGCGATGATCAAGCCGAGACGCGCCCCGCCAAGGCGCTCGCGCTCTCGCTCTCGCTCTCGCTCTCGCTCTCGCCACAGGAGAGCGAAGGACGCGAAGCCCAGTGAGGCCGAGAACACGTGAGAGAAGAGCAGGGTGGCGAAGGGCAGGATGAGCGTCGCCAGGCCGAGGGTGATCGCCACCGCCGGGCCCTGCCCGGCCTCGCGGCGCTCGACGAGCCAGATGGCAAGGAGGAGGATGATGGCGGCGGGAAGGGCGCACCCGACCACCGTCATCAGGTGGATGGCGGCGATCCCGGACGGCTTGATGACCCCGGTGGCCACGGCGAAGTGATAGGCGGGGAGGAGGAAGAGGCCCAGACCCGGCGCCTTGTCGGAGTAGTAGTGCCCGTGGTAGTAGGCCCGATCGCCGGTCGTGCGCCGGTAGCGATCGATGCTCGCGGTGCCGTGGTCGAACGCCCGCACCTGAGCGAAATGCGAATGCTCGTTCCACCCGAAGCGGTGCTGGTACACGGCGGCGCAGGCGAGAAAGACACAAGCGACGGCCGCAAGGCCCAGGAGAGTCCGCGACGACGGCGACCGCGCCCGCGTCCAGGTTCGCACGATCACACCGATTTCATATCAGGGTTCCTAAAGCCCTGAGAAAGGAGGACGTGACTAACGACGCGCGTGGGCACGCTTGAGCGCGAGGGCAAAGGTGGGACAAGCTTCGACGGCGCGGCGCGCGTGACCTTCGAGCTCGGGCGGGACGGGGCGCTCGTCGATGATCGGATAACCCCAGTCGTCGAGGGTGATGCGCTCGGGCAGGAGCTCGGCGCACATCCCGTGGGCCTTGCAGGCGATCCAGTTGACCTCGAGCTCGCTCATCACGCCGCCCTCCGCGCGGTGGCGAGCGGGGCGGGAAGGAGATGACGCTCCAGGCAACCGTCGCAGGGACCGTGACGGGCGTGGTCGGCGAGCTCGTCGCCGAACACCCGGGTGGCGCTCATGACGAAGCGGGCGGCTCCGTCGGGGTGCGCGCACGCGCCCCGTCCGGGGGCCAGGGCGGCCCAGCGGTAGATGCGGGCGAGCGCATCCTCACCGGCGCCGCCGGCGCGGACCTGCTCGAGCGCGGTGGCGATGGCGTCGAGGCCGTGCACGCAGGGGCCGCACTGGCCGGCGCTCTGGTCGGAGAGCCAGCGGGCCATCAAGGCCACCTCGGAGACCGCACAGGCGGAGCTCGGCAGCGCGAAGACGACGCCCGACCCCAGCGAGGCGCCGACCTCGTAAAGCCCCTCGGGGCTCAGCGGGAGCTGGTAGCCGAGGTCGGCGGAGACCCAGATGCCGGCGTAGCCGCCGAGGAGAAAGGCGCGGAGGCCCTCCGTCGCGCCCCCGGCGGCCTGGATCAGCGAGGCGATGTGAGTACCGGTCTCGATCTCGAACACCCCGGGGTGGGCGACGGCGCCACTCACGCTCACCAGCGTCGAGCCGGGGGTGCCCGGGGCACCGAGGGCGCGGAACCAGGCGCCGCCGTGGCGGGCGATGAGGGCGAGGTGGGCGAAGGTCTCGACGTTGCTGACGAGCGTCGGGCGCCCCTTCACGCCGCGCTCGTAGATCGGCGCGGGCATGTATATGGGCTTGGCCGGGCCCCCGTCGAGAAAGTTGACGACCGCCGTCTCCTGCCCGGTCACGTAGCCCGAGGGGACGGTGGCGAGGCGAAGGGGCGGTCCGCCCTGCGCGGGCTCGGGCCGCTCACCGAGCGCCCAATCGGTCGCGTGGACGGCGTTCGTCGCCGACTCGTCGACGGCGAGGAGCACCTCGGTGGCGCCGAGGGCGCGCGCCGCCACCAGGGCGCCGTCGATGACGAGGTGGGGAACGCGCTCGAGCAGGAGCCGGTCCTTGACGCTCGCCGGCTCGCCCTCGCATGCGTTGACGACGACGATCGGGCGGCCTCGGGAGGCGGCGACCGCCGTCACCTTGGTGGCGGTGGGAAAGGCCGCGCCCCCGCGGCCGCGCAACCCCGAGCGCTCGAGCTCGTTGACGAGCGCGAGTGCCGCGTCCCCGCGGCCACGGCGCCGCGGCGGCAGGGGGCCGTGGATCTCGAGGTGATCCGCGAGGGGCACCGGGCCGGCGGCGCTCATCCCGGCGAGCAGGCGTGGCAGCGTGGTGGGGTTCGTCGAGAAGCTCATCCCGGGTTCTTCGTGCTCGCCGGGCGCAGGAGCGAGGAGGGCGTGCCCGCCCGCTGCGCCCACCCCGCGCCGAGCGGACCGCTCGGCAGCCACAGCGCCACGCCGCCGGTGAAGCACACGGCGAGTCCGAGCGCCGTGCTCCGGAGCCCGACCCGGCGGGGCGCGATCGACGCCACGCGCACCAGTACGGCAAAGAGGACGGCGGCGAGGCACCCGCCGCTGATGGCGATCATCCATCCCTGCTTGACGTCGCTGCCCGTGCCCAGGGTGTGGAGCAGGGCCAGGGGCCAGGAGGCGTAGGCGAGCCAATGGACCACGCGCCAGGTCTGATAGCCGAGCCGGCGCCGCGCGAGGCTGGTGAACACCACCGCGAGCATGAGGTCGAAGGACACGGCGCCGAGGCCGAGCCACAGCGGTCGGTAGCTGCCCACGAAGGGCACGACGCCGTCGACGAGCGGGATCGACGCGAAGCTGTCGAGCGCCGCGGTGACGATGTGGAGGACGAGGAAGGCGACGGCGAGGAGCGACACGGTGCGGTGCATCCCGTCGATCACGAAGCGGGGCATGCGCGCCGTCGAATAGCGCCTGACGTCGATGACCCCGAGCACCACGCTCAGGGTGAGGAGGATCAGCGCCGTGGTTCCCGTCGAGCGCGTCAGGTACCAGTACGCGCTCGGGCCGACGGTGCTCGCCAGGGGCGGGCTCATGGCGACGAGCCCGAGGATTCCTCGGGCCAGCCGGCGACGGCGTGGACCTCGCCATCGACGGCGACGAGCCGCGCGGGGAGCCCGAGCTCGCCGAGCCAGCCGAGCGCGGAGTGGCCCTGGACGAGCGCGGCCGTGGTGGCGATGTTGGCGTCGAGGCACGACGAGGCCGCCACGCTCACGGTGCGCCACACGGGCTCTACCGGCTCGCCGGTGGCGGGATCGAGGATGTGGTGCATGACCTCCCCGTCGCGGACCCAGCGCCGCGCGGCGATGCCCGAGGTGGCGAGGCCGCCGCCGGCGATGGTGATGGTCTGACCCGGGGCCTGCGGTCCGTCGCGATGGTCGTCGGTCACGTGGATGGCCCAGCCGTCCCCGTGCGGGGGGCCGGCGGTGGCGATGTCTCCGCCGAGGCTGACGAGGACGCCGGCATCGCTCGCGTCGTAGACGGCCTGCGCGGCCCGGTCGGCGGCCAGCGCCTTGGCGGTGGCGCCGAGATCGAGCCGGGCTCCGGCGGGAATCCTCACCCTCGAGGAGTCGTGCTCGAGCTCGATGAGCTTCCATCCCGAGGCCCGGCGCGGTCCGATGATCGGCTCGCAGCCGCCCGAGCGCGAGAGCTCGTCCGCGGGTGGGCGATGGCGCGCCGGCGGCTCGGGTAGGGGGTGCTCGAGCGCATCGAAGTCGCGCGCGTAGCCGGCGAGGACGATCGCCTCGCCGAGCGTCGGATCGACGGCCCCGTCGGTGAGCCAGGCCGCGCGCAGCCCCGCCTGCACCGCTTCGAGGAGCAGGGGGCTCACGGCCACGAAGCGGCCCGCGGAGGCGTTCAGGCGCTCGAGCTCGGAATCGGCGCGGAAGCGGCTGCAGGCGCGGTCGACGGCGGCGAGCTCATCCTCGACGATGGCGCGCGCCTCCATCAGCGCCCGGGCGGGGGCGACGCGGAGCACGACCGTCGTGCCCAGGGCCGTCCAGCGGGTCGTCGCGACGGCCGGGGCTGGCGCGGTCAGGGCCCGCACCGGCTAGGAGGCTCCGGAGACGACGGGGGCGGGCGCCGGCGCGGGGGCTCCGGTGTTGCCGCTGCCGGTGGACCCGGCGCCCGTGGACCCGGCGCCCGTGCTGCCGGTTCCCGTGGAGCCGGTGCCCGTCGACCCGGCGCCCGTCGACCCGGCGCCCGTGGAGCCGGCGCCCGTGGAGCCGGCGCCCGTGGTGCCCGTGCTGCCGGTTCCCGTGGAGCCGGTGCCCGTGGAGCCCGTGTTCGCCGTGGCTCCGGGGACGGGCTCGGTGACCTTCGCCTTGGGCGCCTGGGCGGGCGGCGTGAGGGCATGGTGCTTGGCGCGGTGATGGCGGGCGTGGCCGGTGGTGGCGGGTGTGGCCTTGGTGGTCGACGATGCTCGCTTGATCGTGTGGCCGGGGAAGGCCTGGGCGGCGACGTCGGTGAGGAAGCCCGTGACCACGACGGCACCGGCGATGAGCCAGCGGTTGAGGCGGTGCATCCGCTGGAGCGCGGCGTCGCGAGCGAGCGCGGGAGTTCGGGACATCGCAGAGACCTCAGTGATGGTGGTGATGAAGGAGGGCGGTGTGCGCGGTCCAGATCGAGAAGTCGGGGATGAGGACGACGGCGAGCACGAGGCCGCCGACCAGGGCCCCGGCGATCGAGAGCCAGCGGCCGGCGACGCCGGTCCCGACGCCGGGCAGCTCGGGGGTCGGGCGGCGCACCGACCGCAGGGTGGCGGGGATGCGGGGAAGGTGGCCGAGGACGTGGAGGGCGGTGAAGGCGAGCCAGACGATGAAGCTCACCTTGTGGATGAGCACGAGCTGGCCGCGATCGGCGGGGCCCACGAAGAGGAGCACGACGCCGCTGACGAACACGACGAGCGTGGTCACGACGACGATCGGGCCGATCAGGCGTAGGACGATCTCGGGCGCGCCCTTGCGCCGGTAGGCGGCGTCACCCGTGTAGTAGCGCACGAAGCGATAGCCCGTACTCGTCATCTTGAGGACGACGGGGCCCATGACCAGGAGCCCGAGGAAGAGATGGAGCCACAGGAGCTGACCGATGAAGACGATCGTGGCGCCGACGGCGGCGAGCAGGACGAGGAGGATCACGCCGGTGATCGTCGTGATCTGCTCGTTACCGTCGGGTCCCCCGCCGGTCAGCCTGCTCCAATTTCGTAGCCGCGCGAACGATCGGCGGCGGGCAGCGTCCGGGGTGCCCGCGACTGCTGGGCTCGTGTCCATCGACGTTAGTGTTCCCCCGCGCGCTTAAGAGCCCTTCATCTACCGATGAGAAGTCTCTTCGATGTTCTCGGCGACATCGGCCCCTATCATCGCCGCATGCAAGACGCCGCTGCGAGCGGCCAGGGTGGCCCGGCATGCCCGGGTTGATCCTCGTCATCGAGGATGAGCCGGGGATCGTCGATTTCCTCGAGCGGGGCCTGCGCGCACACGGGTTCGACGTCGTCTCGGCGCTCGACGGGATCACGGGCACCGAGCGAGCGCTGAGCGAGGACATCGACCTCGTCGTCCTCGACATGCTCCTGCCCGGCCGCAGCGGCGTCGACGTCCTCGCCGAGCTCTCGGGGGCCAAGCCCGGCCTGCCGGTGATCGTGCTCACCGCGCGCGGAGACATCGAGGACCGGATCGCCGGTCTCGACGCCGGAGCCGTCGACTACCTGGTCAAGCCCTTCTCCCTCGCCGAGCTCGCCGCCCGCGTCCGGGCGCACCTGCGCGCGGCCATGCAGTCGCCCACCACCGCGGTCCGCGCCGGCGAGCTCGAGGTCGACCTGATCACCCGCGAGGTGCGCCACGCCGGCGAGAAGGTCCGCCTCTCGAGCACCGAGTTCGAGCTCCTCGTCTACATGGTCAACAACCGCGGGCGCGTGCTCTCGCGCGAGCAGATCCTCCGCGCCGTGTGGGGCTACGAGCACGATCCCGGCACCAATGTCGTCGACGTCTACGTCGGCTACCTGCGCCGCAAGCTCCGCCACGGCGATCGCGACGCCCCGATCGCCACGATCCGCTCGGTCGGCTACCGCCTCGAGGATGGGGACTAAGCTCTCGTCCGCTCGCAGGCTGCGCTGGCGGCTCACGGCCTGGGTGGCGGGCGTCCTGCTCGTCTCCGCGGCAGCGATGTTCGCGGTCGTCTACCGCGACACCAGCGCCCAGCTGCGCGCGCAGATCGATCGCGACGTCTCCGGCGATACCGGCCAGCTCCAGCAGCTCCTCCTCGCCCTCGACGGCGACAGCGCGCACGAGATCGCCGTCGCCGTCGGGAAGTATGTCCACGCCCAGCCCTTCAAGGCGACCTCGACGCTCCTCTTCGTCCTCGTGCCCGGCGCGGGAACGGTCAGTAATCACCCCGAGCTCTTCGGCTCCCCCCGACCCGAGCCCGGAGAGTCGGCGGCCGAGCAGGCCCACGAGAACGCGGCCGGGCGCCAGCTCACGATCCCGCGGATCGGCTACAGCACGCACCGGCTCCCCGACGTCGGCGATATCCGGGTCCTCGAGCGCAGCGTCGCCGTGGGAAAGATGCGCGTCGTCGTCGGGGCCGGGGAGCCGCTGGCGATCGTCGACCGCGCCGAGCGAGGCATCGCGCGCGCCTTCCTCCTCGCCGGGGCCCTGATCCTCGCCATCGCCCTCATCGCCTCCTACCTGGCGGGGGCGCGGGTGTCGGCCCCGCTGCGCCGGATGGCGACGATCGCCGCCCGGGTCGACGCGGGCGACCTCGAGCCGCGGATGCCGACCTCGGACGCGCGCGGCGACGAGGTGCGCGTGCTCGCCGACGCCTTCAACCACATGCTCGACCGGCTCGCCGACGCCTTCAAGGGCCAGCGTGCGTTCATCGCCGACGCCTCGCACGAGCTCCGCACCCCCCTCACCGTGATCCGGGGCCAGCTCGAGGTGCTCGCGGCCCAGGAGCAGCCGCCGGGGAGCGAGGTCCGCCGGGTCGAGCGCCTGGTCCAGGCCGAGGTGGCCCGCATCGGGCGCCTGGTCGACGACCTCCTCGTCCTCGCCCAGTCCGAGCAGACGAACTTCCTGCGCCTCGAGCCCATCGACCTCGTGAGCTTCGTCGAGGAGCTGTGGGACGGCATCACCCTCACCGCCGAGCGGCGCTTCGAGCTCGGCACCGTCCCCTCAGGATCGCTGCTCGCCGATCCCGACCGGCTCGCGCAAGCCCTGCGCAATCTCGCCAACAACGCCATCGAGCACACCGCCGAGCCCGACGGCCTCGTCAGGCTCGAGGTCGAGCGGCTGCCCGCGAGGGGGATCCGCTTCTCGGTCATCGACGACGGCCCCGGGATCCCGCCGAGCGAGAGCGAGCGCGTCTTCGATCGCTTCCACCGCATGGACCCCGCGCGCACCCGGGCCGCGGGCGGCGCCGGACTGGGCCTGGCCATCGTGCGGGCGATCGCCGACGCCCACGGGGGGCGGGCCTTCGTGCGGGCCAGGTCCGCCGCGGTCACCGGAGCGCGGGTGGAGCTCGAGCTCCCCGGGTTCACGCCGGCGCGGCCGGCCCCCACGCCCGACATCAGTGCCCGGGCCGCCGGGCGCCGGTAACAACCGAGCCACATCTCCCGATCAAGGGCTCGTTACCCTCCGCCGACCCCTGGGGAGGGGTGCGCCGACCGCAGGGAGATCTCCTGTGAATTCGTGGTTTGGACGGATGGGTAAGGCCCTACCCGTGGCCCTCGTCGCCGCCGTTGCCGTCATCGCCGGTGGCGCCGGTGCGCTCGCCAGCGGCGACTCGCGCGCCACCGCGGCCGCGGGCTCGACGTTCACCAGCAAGGTGTTCGCCACCGGCACCAAGATCTTTCACACCGCCCTCGGTCGCCAACCAGGGCAGCAAGCTCGGCAAGCGCGTCCACCTCGCCCTCACCGACCCCGACTCGGTCGAGAACGTCCCCTCCTACGCCCACCGCTTCGCCGGGGACTTCATACTCACGAGCCAGGGCGACCTCGAGCAGATCTTCCTCAGCGGCCTGGGAACCTCGCACCAGTCGCTCTCGGTGCTGAAGCTCTCGGATTCCGTGGACGACACGGTGTGGGGGTCCAAGCGCACCGGCGCCATCTACACGACCGACAGCTCGGTCGACGGGGTGGACAAGATCACCGGTCCCTTCACGCGCGCAAGCGTGTACGTCGCGGGCACGCCGTGCAACGCCAACAGCGCGCCGAGCACGTGCCCCGGTCCCGGCTTCACCGCCAACTACCTGGGCAAGCTCGACCCGTTCACGGGACGATCAGCCGGGTCGCGGTGGGCGGCTCGAAGGCGGTGCCCCACGGGATGATCTTCGTGCCCTGAGCCCTCGCGCCTCGGCCAAGCGCTCGAGCATGATCGCCGTGTCGGCGATGGGCACGCCGGTGAGGTGCTCCTCGCGACGCTCGAAGTCGGCGACGATCTCCCCGACGGCGGTCGCGTAGGCCTCGCTGTCCTCGTCGAGGAGGGCATCGATGGCCGTGGCGGCGCGGACGAAGGCCGGCGAGCCGCCGCGCATCCCCGCGCACGCCGCCCGCGCCGTCGCGTCGTCGCCTTCGACGAGGGCGGCGATGGCCAGGGCATAGCTCGAGGGCGCGCTCTCCACGGGATCGGGGAGCTGGGTGCGGGCGTAGGCGGCCGCCGCGCTCGCGTCGCCGGCGATGATCGCCGCCTTGAGCATCCCGATGAGGCGGCCGAAGCTCGTGGGCGAGGCGAGCTCCCAGGACTCGCGGTAGAGCCGCGAGGCCTCGCGGAAGGCATCGGCGGCGGCGGCCTCCTCGCCGGCGAGGAGCGCCTGCTGCCCGCGTCCCTCGACGGCGATCGCTTCCCGGAGCCGGTCGAGATGGGGACCCTCGGCGAGCGGCATCCGGGGTCAGTCGGCGGTTCGTATCGAGACCACGGCGGTGGGGTTGACTCCGATCCTCTCGCCGCTCTGGTCGGTCAGCCACGCGAACTGCATGATCGAGCCGCGCGAGGCGGCGATGATCGCCGCCTCCACCTCTTCAAGCGTTCCCCGGATCATGAAGCGCTGCCCGGTATTGAGGCTCAGCTCAATCGTGTTCACGCGATCACCGGCGGTGAGCCTACCGTCTTAGGCGGGCGCACAGGCACCGCTCCGAGCGGCGAGCGCCGGTCAGGCCTTCATCGGGGCCACGGCGACCTCGGGCGCCACCGTGACCCGGCCCGCGAAGAGGCGGTCGGTGACCGCCCAGCCGGCGTAGGTGATCGAGCCCACGGTGCCCGTGACGGTGAGCATCACTCCGGCGGCGGCCGTCGCCGCCACGCCGTGGGAGCCGAGGATGAGGACGGTCGCGGCCGCCCCGAGGCTCGGTCCGATGGGGAGCTGGCCGAGGGTGAAGAGGGCGATGAGCAGGGCCATCGCGTCGAACACCGAGACGTGGACGCCGACCGCGCGCAGGACGAGCCAGTTGCGGGCGATCTGGGCGCACACGGCCACGAGGACGAGCACGACCATGCGCCCGCGACCGCTGTGCATGGCCGCCAATCCTGCCCACAGTCCGGCGCGGTGGCGCTGGGAGAACCGTCGCAGGGCGAGCACGGCGCTGCCCGTCACCACCACGGCGATGAAGGGGATCCACCAGGGCAGGTGCAGGGGCGAGATCAGGGTGAAGGAGAAGATGGCCACGAGGGCGATCTCGACGGTGATGATGGGGATCTCCGCGGCGATGAGGGCGGGCACGCGGGGGACGCTGCCCGGCGCCGAGCGCCGCAGCGAGGTGATGCGGGCGGCGACCCCGAGCGAGCCGTTGAGCACGCTGGCCAGGTAACCAACCCCGGCGGCGCGGAACATGATCCTCCGTCCCACCGTCCCTCCGGCGGCGCGGACGCACAGGTACCACGCCTCGGTGCGGGCGAGCAGGGCCACCACGGCAAGGATGGCGGCGAGGGCGAGCAGCCACAGGGGAGCGGCGTGAAGCGCCGTCGCGAACTGGTGACGGCGACCGGCGAGCTCGAAGACGAGGATCCCGGTGACGATCGAGAAGCCGAGCAGGCTGAGCGCCGCGCGGCGGCGCAGCGACGTGGGTCGCGAGCTGGGGGCGCCCGTGGGTAGCAGCGGCTCTTGGGCGTTCAGCGGGCGTTGGCTAACGCCGGCGGAGCGCGCGTCCCACGGTGGGTGGTGGCTGGCGGCGGTCGGGCGTCGCCGCCGGCCAGAGGCGACGGGCTCGGGTCATCTATGAGCCATCATCGGCCACCGAGCTTAGCCCCTGGGACAAGCCCCTGCGCCGCCGGCCGGTGCGCCGGCCGGCGCGCCGGCCACGACAGGGCTATGGTGTCGAGGGTGGATGAAGAGGCGATACGCGCTCTGCTGACGCGGCTCGCTCGTCCTCACCCTTCGGGTGGGAAGGTCGTCGAACGGGCCGCGATCCTCGCCGAGGGCGCCGACTTCACCGAGGTCGTCGAGTGGATCATGGACCACGCCGGGCGGCCCGACGCGCCGGCCGCGTCGGCGCCGACGGGCGGGCTCCACGGCTCGCGGGACGTCCAGCCGCTGCGGGCCGAGCAGCGCCGGGCGCTGCGCTACGTGCTCCCTGCTGACGTTCTCGCCTGACCTTCGAGCCTGACGCTCTCGGCGGCGTCGGCGGCAACCAATTTGACAACACCGTAGTAATTGCGCGAGGATGCGTGGATGGAGTTCAACCTAGGAGCCAGCGCGCTCGGCTCAGAGCTCGGCGCCGACCCACCGAGCGGCCTCGTCGCCGTCCTCGCTCCCGACGAGCTGCAGACGCTCGCCGACGCCCTGGGCACGGCTAAGCGCCACCAGTCGCAAGCGCTCGACCGCGCCATCAAGGATGCCCTCGGCCACGTGCCCTTCGTCTTCCGCGGCGCCGTCCAGCTGGTCCTCCTGTGAGCACGGTGCTCGAGACCCGCGCGGAGATCATCAAGCTCGCGCGCGTGCTCGGCACCCCCGCCGACCAGCTCGGTTACCTCGAGCGCGCCACCCCCGACGATCTGCGGGCGCTGCGCGAGCAGGCCACCGACAAGCTCTTCGAGGGCGACCGCGACCGCCTCCACAAGCTCGCCCTCGCGAGCCGCCTCCTCCCCTCCTCGATCGGGGCGGCGATCGCGCGCTGGGCCCTCGGCGCCCTGCTCAGCGCTCGCGTCACCGGGCTGCTCGTGCCCTCCAAGGCCGTGGACATGGCCAAGCACCTGCCGGCGTCCTTCCTCGCCGATATCGCCGTCGAGCTCGACCCGCGGCGCGCCCGCGAGGTGATCGAGCGCATGCCCGCCTGGCAGGTGGGCGAGGTGGCCGCCGAACTGGCGCGGCGCAACGAGCACGTGGCCATGGGCCGCTTCGTCGGCTTCCTCGGCGACGAGGCGATCACCGCCGCCATGGAGCAGATCGACGACGCCGGCCTGCTGCGCATCGCCTTCGTCATGGAGGGCAAGGACAACCTCGACCACGTCGTCTCGCTCCTCCCCGAGCATCGGCTGGCGGGCGTCATGCGCTCCGCCGACCAGGCCCGGCTGTGGCCCGAGGCGCTCGACCTCCTCGACCACCTCAGCGACGAGCGCAAGGGATCCCTGGCCGAGATCGCCACCGCCGAAGGACTGCTCGAGAGCCTCGCCGAGACCGCGCACGCCGAGGGCCTGTGGGACGTGGTCCTCCCCGTCATCCCCCTGATGACCGAGGGCTCGAGGCTCAGCCTCGCGCGCCTGCCCATCGTCGAGGACCGCGATGCCCTGGCGGCGATCCTCGAGACCGCCGCCGTCTTCGATCTCTGGGCGGCGCTCCTCCCCGTCGTCGACCACCTGCCCGCGGGGTCGCGGGACATCGTCGCTTCGCTCGCCGCGGGGTTCGACCAGGCCGTGCTGGAGCGCATCCTCGCCGTCGTCGGCGAGCGCGACATGTGGTCGATCCTCCTGCCTCTGGTGGCGCTCAACAGCGCCCTGCAGCAGCGGCTCGTGCCCGTGGTCTCGACGCTGAGCCCGCCGAGCCGGGCGCGGGCCGGGGCCAAGGCGCGCGAGCTCGGGCTGATCGACCGGCTCGGGTCGCTGGGGCCGATGCTCGGGTAGGGGCCCGGGTCGCTGGGGCCGATGCTCGGGTAGGGACCCCGGGGCGTAGTGAACCGCGGAGCGGGTCGCTACCGTATGGGGAGGCATGAGCGTTTTCTCGACCCTTCGCATGTACCTCCGCCGGACCCCCAAGCTCAAGGATCCGACGGACATCTACGCCCACCGGGTGAACCTCCTCGACGGCAGCGAGTTCAAGCTCGAGGACCTGCGGGGGCATCCCACCCTGATCGTCAACACGGCGAGCAAGTGCGGGTACACGCCCCAGTACGGCGGGCTGCAGGCGCTGCACGAGCGCTACCGCGAGCGCGGCCTGCACATCCTCGGCTCGCCCTCGGCCGACTTCGCCGGCCAGGAGTACGACGACGCCGAGGAGATCGGCGCCTTCTGCACCAAGAACTACGGCGTCGGCTTCCCGCTCACCGAGCGCATGTCGGTCCGCGCCGATCCCCATCCGCTGTGGCGTGACCTCGCCCAGCAGCCCGGATCGGGACCCCCGGTGTGGAACTTCACCAAGTACCTGGTCGGCCCCGACGGCCGCCTCGTCGCGCGCTGGCCGACCAAGGTCGCGCCCGAGGACCCCCAGATCATCGCCGCCCTGGAAGCGGCGATCGGGGCGGCAGGGTCGGGCGACGCGGGCTCGAGCGCGGCCGCTTAGCGCGCTTCTGCTCCTGCCTCTGCCTCTGCCTCTGCCTCTGCCTCTGCTTCGGCGAGGCGCTCGGTGAGGCGGCCGTGGCGGCGGCCGGTATCGGCGGTGCGGGCGGCGCGGGCGAGTACTTCGCGGGTGCCCACGATCACCGTCGCCAGCTTGGCGCGGGTGATGGCGGTGTAGAGCATCTCGCGGCGCAGGAAGAAGGCGCCGCCCGCCTGGTGGGCGACGATCACCGCCACCGGGAGCTCGATCCCCTGCCCGCGGTGCACCGAGCACGCGTAGGCGAGCTTGAGCCGGTCGCCGTCCTCGGGGGGCAGGCGGAAGATCGTCTCCTCGGCGGCGAGGATGAGCGCGGCCTCCTCGTCCTCGGCGGCGTCGGCGGCGGTGACCTCGTCGAGGAGGCGCAGGAGGGTTCCGTTCATGAGGCCGAGGTCGTGGAGGTTGCGCCCGGTGAGCATGAGCTTGTCGCCGAGCCGGAGCCGGCCGCCGCGGACGGCGGCGCCGTCGGGGTTGAGCGCGTCGCGGAGCGCTTCGTTGAGCCGGTCGATCCCGAGCTCGCCCTTGTAGACGGGGGCGAAGACCTGGATGTCGGTGATCGGGTCGACCCCGTAGTGCGTCGGGAGGCGCCTGGAGACGAGGTCGACGATCTCCTGACGGGCGGCGGCGGGATCACTGCGCTCGATCAGGAACAGGTCGCGGCGCATGTTGGGGCCGGTGGCGAAGTCGGGCGCCTCCCCGCGCCGGATCTTGTGCGCGCCCTGGACGATCATGCTCCCCGCCGCCTGGCGGAAGATGTGCGTGAGCCGCGCGGTGGGGACGAGGCCCGAGCCCACGAGCTCCGCGAACGGCTTCCCCGCCCCCACCGGGGCGAGCTGGTCGGCGTCGCCCACGAGGACGACGTTGGTGGCGGGACCGACGGCCCTGAGCAGGGTGAGGAGGAGCTCGAGGTTGGCCATCGAGGTCTCGTCGACGATGAGCAGGTCGCAGCGGAGCGGGTCCTCCTCGTCGTGCGTCGGGCCCTCGCCGGGAACCCACCCGAGCGCCGAGTGCACGGTGGTGGCGCGCATGCCCGTCGCCTCGGTCATCCTCACCGCCGCCCGGCCGGTGGGGGCGACGAGGAGGATGCGCGCGCCCCGGCTCGTGGCGAGCGTGCCGATCGTGCGTATGCTCGCGGTCTTGCCGGTTCCCGGGCCGCCGGTGATGAGGGAGAGGCGCTCGGTGCAGGCGGCACGGACGCCGGCCCATTGCTCCTCTGAGAGCGTGGGTGTGGAATCGCCCGGCGGCGATCCCGGTGGGAGTTCCGCCGGCGCCGAGCTCGCGGGGGGTGGGTGCGCTCCCTCCGGCGGCGGCTCGCGCAGCCGGCGCGAGGGCTTGCTGTCGAGCAGGGCGCGGATGAGCTCGGCGAGCTCGGCCTCGAGGCGCGCGGTCTGCGCCCGGTAGATCCACTCGCCCGCGCGCTCGAGGTCGCCGCGCGCGACGAGGTAGTCGACGAACTCCTCGGTCGGAGCCTGCGCGCCCAGGAGCTCGCCGCAGGCCGCGAGCAGGTCGGCGAGCGGGAGGCAGGTGCTGCCGCTGCGCTCGGCTTCGGCGAGGACGTGAAGGATCCCCGCGCGCGCCCGCTCGGGGCTGTCGCGGGAGATGCCCGCGGTGACGGCGATGCGGTCGGCGACGCCGAAGCCGACCCCGAACACGCTCGTGAGCTCGTAGGGCCGCTCGCGGACCACGCGGTGGGCAGCGTCGCCGAACTCGCGTTGAATGCCGGTGACCAGGTAGGCGAGGCCATGGGGAGCGAGGAGCAGGTGCAGGCGCCGCGTGACCCGCAGGGCATCCCATGACTGGGCTGCCTCCCGGGCACGGCGGGAGGACAGCCCCGCGCGCAGGAAGACGCCGCCGGGGTCGCCGTCGATCGCCTCGAGCACCCCGGACTCGCCGTAGCGCTCCAGGAGCTTGGCGGCGCGCCGGGGACCGATGTGACGCACGCGGACGAGGTAGGCGAGCAAGGCCTGGGCGTCGGAGGGAGGGAGCGGGTCGGCCTGGGCGACCTTGACCTGGGGGCCGAAGCGCGAGTCGTCCTGCCAGGTGCCCACGACGTGGGCGCGCTCGCGCTCCTCGAGGTGATGGAGCGGCCCGACGAGGATCACCTCCTCGCCCGCTTCGTCGATCGCCTCGACCACGGCCCAGCCCGTGTCCTGATTGGCGAAGCGCGTGCGCCGGACCGTGACCTGGGCGTTGTAGTCCATCGAGGCACGACGTTATCGCCCTGCCGGGCGGCGTTGGCCCTCTGAAGCGAAGTTGTTTCTCGGGCG
>DASZKU010000081.1:0-13698 GCA_035552815.1 Solirubrobacteraceae bacterium
CGTGGCGCTGTGCTTCGCCGAGATGGCCGGCCAGTATCCGCTGGCCGGATCGGTCTATCAGTGGTCGAAGCGGATCGGCACCGACGCGCTGTCCTGGATGACCGGATGGATCCTGATCATCGGATCGATCGTGACGGTCGCCGCGGTCGCCGTCGCGTGGCAGGTGATCCTGCCGCAGATCTCACCCCACCTCCAGTTCATCGGCTCCAAGGCCAACGCCGGTCTCTACAACACGCCCGACGGCGCCAAGAACGCGCTCATCCTCGGCGCGATCCTCGTCATCTTCGCGACCGTCGTGAACATGCTCGGGGTCAAGGTCATGGCCCGGATCAACAACTTCGGTGTCATCGCCGAGCTCATCGGCTCGACGATCCTCGTCATCCTCCTCGCCTTCCACTTCACTCGCGGGCCCGGCGTCGTCACCAACACCCTGGGCACCGGTGCCGGGCACTCGTGGGGTTACTTCGGCGCCTTCCTCATCGGCGGGATCATGAGCGCCTACGTCATGTACGGGTTCGACACCGCGGGGACGCTGGCGGAGGAGACGAACGATCCGAGGCGAGCGGCGCCGCCGGCCATCCTCCGTGCGCTGGCCACCGCCGCCTTCATCGGCGCCCTGCTCATCCTCTTCGCGCTCATGGACGTCAAGAACATCCACGACAAGAACATCGGCCTCCTCGGCTTGCCGTACATCGTCAAGCAGGCGCTCGGCAACACCCTGGGGAACATCTTCCTCATCGACTCGGCCATCGCCATCACCGTGTGCACCTTGGCCGTATGCACAGCGTGCATCAGAATGTTGTTCTCGATGGCGCGCGACGGTCGGCTCCCCGGCGGCTCGCGCATCGCCCGCGTCTCGGGCCGCGCCAAGGTGCCGATCGTCCCCACCCTGCTTGTCGGCTTCCTCTCGCTTGCCCTGCTGGCTGTCAATCTCGCCAACCAGTCCGCCTTCCTCACCCTCACCTCGGTGGCGATCATCATGTTCTATCTCCCGTACCTGGGGGTCACGGGCTCGATGCTCATCAAACGGCTCCGCGGTCAGTGGCCGCGACCCGAGCATGGGCCCTACTTCAACCTGGGCCGCTGGGGCTTGCCCGTCAACATCTTCGCCGTCGTCTACGGGAGCGTCATCGCGTTCGAGATCGCGTGGCCACGAGCGGCGGTGTACGGCACCAAGTGGTACTTCCGCTTCGGCGCCTACGAGTTCATCGGCGCCTCGTTCATCATCGGCGCTTTGTATTACTTCCTCGTCCAGACCAAGAAGCCGGCCGAGGTCCTCGCCGAGCATCGCGCGGAGGTGCCGATGATCGGAGAGCCCGTGCTCGGCGAGGTCGCCCCATGAGCGACGGGGGAGAGTTCGATTACGTGATCGCCGGCGGGGGTACCGCCGGCTGCGTGGTCGCCGCCCGGCTCTCCGAGGACCCCTCGGTGAGCGTCCTCCTGCTCGAAGCCGGGCCCTCGGACGTCGACGACGCAGCGATCCTGCGCCTCGAGGACTGGATGTTCCTGCTCGACTCGGGCTATGACTGGGACTATCTCGTCGAGCCCCAGGAGAAGGGCAACAGCTTCCTGCGCCACGCCCGCGCCAAGGTCCTCGGCGGGTGCTCCTCTCATAACTCGGCGATCGCCTTCTGGACCCCCAAGGAGGACCTCGACGAGTGGGCGGCGAGCGGGTGCGAGGGATGGAGCGCGGCCGAGTGCTGGCCCCTGATCAAGCGCCTGGAGACCAACGACGGTCCCGGCGAGCACCACGGGCGCGGCGGCCCGGTGAACATCCGCACCGTGGCGCCCGAGGACCCGTGCGGCGTCGCCCTGCTCGAGGCGGCGGCCCGGGCCGGGCTCCCCACCAGCCTGTTCAACGAGGGCCATACCGTGTCCAACGGCGCCGGGTGGTTCCAGATCAATTCCGGGGCCGACAACACCCGCATGTCCTCTTCGCACGCTTACCTGCACCCTGTCCTGGGAACGCGACCCAACCTCGAGGTCCGCACCAACTGCTGGGTCAGCCGCGTCGTGCTCGAGGACGGCCGCGCCGCCGCCGTCGAGTACCTGACCCCGGACATCCTCACCCACGCCACCGCTCGCGCCCGCCGCGAGGTGATCCTCAGCGCGGGGGCGATCGACACCCCCAAGCTCCTCATGCTCTCGGGCATTGGGCCCGGTGAGCACCTGCAAGAGATGGGGATCGAGACCCTCGTCGACTCACCCGGGGTGGGCGCCAACCTCGACGACCACGTCGAGGGCATCGTCCAATGGGACGCCAAGCAGCCGATGACCCGCACCTCGACCCAGTGGTGGGAGATCGGCTTGTTCTCGACCTCCGAGGAGGGGCTCGACCGCCCCGACCTGATGATGCACTACGGATCGGTGCCCTTCGACATGAACACCGCCCGCTGGGGCTACCCGACGACGGAGAACGGCTTCTGCCTGACCCCCAACGTGTGCCGGGGTCGCTCGCGCGGGACGGTGCGCCTGCGCTCGCGCGACTTCCGCGACCGCGCCCGCGTCGACCCGCGCTACTTCACCGACCCCGACGGCCACGACGAGCGCGTGATGGCCTACGGCATGCGCCTGGCGCGCAAGATCGTCTCCCAGCCCGAGATGGCGGCGTGGGCGGGCCAGGAGCTCGCCCCCGGGCCCGACGCCGAGAGCGACGACGAGCTCATCGACTACATGCACAAGACGCACAACACCGTCTACCACCCGGCGTGCAGCGCCAAGATGGGGCCGGACTCCGATCCCCTCGCCGTCGTCGACCCCCGACTGCGCGTGCGCGGCGTCGCCGGGCTGCGCATCGCCGACGGCTCGGTCCTGCCCTTCCTCCCCGCCATCAATCCCTGCATCACCACGATGATGGTCGGCGAGAAGTGCGCCGACATGCTCAAGGAAGACGCCGGGCAGGGTGCGCCGGCCGTTGCCCTGCCAGCGGGCGGGTGACTGAGACACGCGCGGCGCGGTCTGAAGTCGCTCGCTTCCTGCGGGCGCACCCGCCCTTCGATGCGCTCGACCCCGAGGTCGTCGAGCGCGTGGCGGCGGCGGTCGCAGTCGAGGTCTTTCCCCGGGGGACGACGATCTTCTCCCAGGGGGCGGCCCCCATCGAGCACCTGCGGGTCGTGCGCAGCGGGGCGGTCGAGCTCATCCTCGCGGGCCGCGTGCTCGACCTCCTCGGCGAGGGGGAGCTCTTCGGGCACGCCTCGATGCTCTCCGGGCTGCCGACCGGGTTCGAGGCCCGCGCCGTTGAGGACACCGTCGGCTACCGGATCGGCGCCGACGTCGCCCACGAGCTTCTCGGCGCGCCGGCGGGACTGCGCTTCGTGGCGCGCTCGCTGCTCGAGAACCCCGATGCGCCGGGCGCGGCCGCCGAGCCGGCGCGCGACCCCGCCCATCAGCCGGTGGCGGCGCTGATCCGGGGGCCGTCGGTGGTGTGCGGGCCCGATACCCCGATCGCCGTCGCCGCCCAGATGATGACCGCGCCCCCGGCCTCCGCCGTCGTCGTCGACCTCGGGGACGGAACGCTGGGGATCGTCACCGACCGCGACCTCCGCACCCGCGTGGTGGCCGCCGGACTGCCTTCGGACACCCCGGTCTCCGAGGTCATGTCGGCGCCCGCCTACACGTGCCCGCCCGACCGGCTCGGGGGCGAGGTCATGCTCGACATGCTCGATCGCGGCTGCCGTCACTTCCCCGTCGTCGCCGCCACCGGTGAGATCCTCGGCGTCATCGAGGACCTCGATCTCGTCGTCGTGCAGACGCGCTCGTGGTTCTTCCTGCGCCAGCGCATCGCCCGGGCGCAGAGCATCGACGAGCTGGCGAGCGCCGCCGCCGAGCTCCGCCCCACGGTTATCGCCATGCACGACGCGCGCGTCGCCGCCGCCGCCATCATGGCGGTGTACGCCGTCGTCGCCGACGCGCTCACCCGCCGCCTGCTCGAGCTCGCGATCGCCTCCGACGGCGAGCCTGAGGTCCCCTTCGCCTGGCTCGCGCTCGGCAGCCAGGCCCGGCGCGAGGCCGTCCCCAGCGCCGACGTCGACAGCGCCATGGTGTGGTTCGGCGATGTCCCCGAGGAGGAGATCCGCCCGCGACTCCAGGCGCTGGGCGCTCGGGTGATCGCCGGGCTCGAGCGGTGTGGCTTCCGTGCCGACGCGCACGGCGCGAGCGCCTCGAACGTGGTGTTCGTGCGCTCCCTCTCCTCCTGGCAGCGTGCGGCACGAAGCTGGATCGCCGACCCCACCCAGGAGAAGGCGCTGATCCTCGTCTCCGTGCTCGTCGACAGCCGGCCCGTGTGGGGACTGCACACGGGCACGCCGGTGGCCGACACCTTCCGCCTGGCGCCCGGCAATCCCGACCTGCTCCGCCTCCTCGCCCGCTACGCGCTCTCCTACCGCCCGCCCACGGGCTTCTTGCGCGGCCTCGTCGTCGAGCACACCGGCGAGCATCGCGGTCGGCTCGACCTCAAGCTCGGCGGTGTCATCCCCATCGTCGACCTGGCGCGGTGGGCAGGCATGGCGGCGGGGGTGACGAGCGCGTCGACGATCGAGCGCCTGCGCGCCGCGGGCGCCGCCGGCACCCTGTCGGGAGCGGACGCCCGAACGCTCGAGGACGCCTTCGAGCTCGTGACCGGCCTGCGCCTGCAGCACCAGGTCGGCCAGCTCCGCCGCGGCCAGGCGCCCGACGACTACGTCGATCCCGCCGCCCTGAGTCCGTTGACGCGCAGCTACCTCAAGGAGGCCTTCCGCGCCGTCGCCGGGGTTCAGAAGCGCGTGGCCTCCGAGCTCAGCGCCGCGCTGGTGTGACGCGCCGCGCTGGTGTGACGCGCGGCGGGCGCGTCAGTTGAAGCGGACCTTGCCGTTGGAGCGCGCGCGGGCCTGGGCGCGGTCGACGAAGTCAAGGCGCTTGAGCGCGGCCCGGAACAGCCGCGTGACCAGGCGCAGGCGCGCGTTCTCCGAGCGCAGGTCGAGGAGACCCTGCTTGGCGTCGAGCCCGAAGTCGACGGTCGCCGCCATCGCGTAGGCGCCCATGGCCGCGACCTCCTCGGTGTCCGGGTCGCGGTCGGTGGCGCGCTTGACGAGATCGGCGTAGACCTCGTGGGCCCGGGCGAGCAGTGTCTCGTTCACCGTCTCCTCGCGATCTTCGAGGAACTCGATCGTGCCCGCCGGGTAGGGGAGGTGCTCGCGCCGCTCGAGGACGCGGAAGGGCCTCGTGCCCCGGGTGAGGATGTTCATGCGGCCGTCTTCGAGGCGCTCGAGCACCCGGTCGATCTCACACGCGCATCCGTTCTCGCGCAGCCCGTCGTCGGAGAGCCAGAGGATCCCGAACTCGCCGTCGTCCTCCAGGCACTCGTTCATCATCGTCTTGTAGCGCTCCTCGAAGATGTGGAGCGGAATGAGCTCGCCGGGAAGCGCTACGAGCGAGAGCGGGAACAGCGGAAAGTCTCGAACGAGCCGATCTGGCACACAGGGAGGGTAGCCGCAGGGGGGCGTTACCGGGGGGCGGGCTCGCCGCCTTGGGGCTTACGCGCGGTGAGCAGGAGGTTGTAGAAGATCGCGGGCGGCAGGTAGGGCTCGAGCAGGCGCTCGTCGACGCGCTGGAGGAACAGATAACCGTGGTAGGCGTAGTTGATCCACATCCGGGGGATCTCGCTCGCCTCCGCCGTCGTCTCCAGTCCCCGGTTGATCCAGCCGAACCAGTTCGCGAGCAGCTCCTCGCCGCGCACGCGGACCGACTCGAAGCCGGCGCGGCGGGCGAGCCCGGACAGGTCACCGGGGGCGAAGGCATGGATGTCGACCCGGTCTTCGAGCGCGTGGTCCTCGGCGGCCTGCACGTCGCTCTCGGCGGGCGGCCGGGCGGGGGAAAGCTTGAGGACGGCGCGCCACGCGGGCGCCATCAGGCTCGCCCCGCTCTTGGGCACCCGGGCCAGGCGATCGCCGATGCGCGAGGGCTCGCCCGCGAAGAGGAGACGCCCGCCGGGGCGCAGGACCCGGTGGAGCTCGGCGAAGGCGCGCGGCAGGTCGGGCAGGTGGTGGAGGACTGCGTGGCCGAACACGAGGTCGAAGCTCGCGTCGGCGAAGGGGAGCGATTCCGCGTCCGCGCGCGCGGTCTTCACTTCGAGGCCCAGGCGCCGGGCGTTGCCCGCCAGAGCGGTGACCATGCCCGGCGAGATGTCCGTGCACGTGGCCTCGTGGAGGACGCCGGCCTGGAGGAGGTTGAGGCTGAAGTAGCCGGTTCCGGCCCCGATCTCGAGCCCGCGAGCGTAGCCTCGGCGCAGCTCGTCTCCGAGGAGCTTGCGGATCTTTCCCAGCACCTGCGACTGGCCGAGATCGCCGAAGTCGATGCCCCACTTGGCGTCGTAGCCGGCGGCGGCCACGTCGTGGTAGCGCGTGTTGACGTCGCGGATCTCGTCCGCCCTCCGGAGGGCCTCCATGGCCGGGTGGACAATACCCTTCACCTCGTGACAACTGACGCCTACGTCCAGCGTGGCCAGCCGCCCGGCGTGCCCCCGCTCGAGCTCACCGGCGAGCGAACCCTGCCCGACGTCCCGGCCGAGAACTACTGGTTCCGCCGCCACCTCGCCGTCTACGAGTGGATCGGCGCCCGCGTGGCCGGGCAGCGCGTCATCGACATGGCCGCGGGCGAGGGCTACGGCTCCGAGGTCCTCTCCCGCGCGGCCGCCAGCGTCGTCGGCGTCGACGCCAACCCCGAGGCCCACGAGCACGCCCGCCGCCGCTACGTGCGCCAGAACCTCCGCTTCGAGCGCGCGCTCGTCGAGACCTACGGCGCTGATCAGCCGGCGTCGTGCGACGCCGTCGTCTTTCTCCAGACGATCGAGCACCTCCTCGACCCGGGCGCTGCCCTCCAGCACTTCGCGTCGCTTCTCGCCCCCGGCGGGGTCGCCTACATCTCGACGCCCAACCTCCTCACCCTGGCGCCGGCGGGTGCGACGAAGTCGGACAACCCGTGGCATCTGCGGGAGTACCGGGCCGGAGAATTTTCTCTGCTCTGCCGGAGCGCGTTCGCGTCCGTCGACGTCTTGGGGATCTATCACGCCCGCAAGCTGCGCGTGCACGAGCTCGCCCTCCGCCTCGGCTGGGACCGCATCCACCCGCGGCTAGGGCTCACCGCGCCGTTCTACGACCGCTTCACCCCGGCGTTGGCGTCGAGCGATTTCGCCGTGCGCCCCGGGCGGCTCGACCGCGGGCTCGACTTCCTGGCGGTATGCCGGGCGTGAGGGTGGGGCGGGTTGGTGGGCGTGGTGGGCGTGAACGGTGACGAGCCGGCGTTGAGGGCGACATTCTGCCCGCTATGCGGGCGTAACGTTGCTTCCAACGTTGCGTGGCTCGCCGGTTGCGCTCGAGTCGCTGCACGGCGGCCAAGGGGAAGCCGATAGCCCTGACTGCGGTGTTCGGGCTACGCCCCGCGGCGTGGTTGAGCCGGCGGTATCGTGGGCCGCCTATGGTGACGCGTCCCGGCGAACTTGCCCTCGTCCTCCACACCCACATGCCCTACGTGGAGGGCTTCGGGACGTGGCCCTTCGGCGAGGAGTGGCTGTGGGAGGCGATCGCCACCTCGTACCTGCCCCTACTCGACGTGCTCGGCACGGCGCCCATCACCCTGTCGCTGACGCCGGTGCTGTGCGATCAGCTCGAGGCGCCCGGGGCGATCGAGCGGTGCCTGCGCTGGCTGCGCGAGATCCGCCCCGAGTCGCACCGGCTCGACATCGAGAGCATGCGCGCGGCAGGCGAGCACGGTTTGGCCGCCGAGCTCGAGCGCTCGGCCGCCGAGTACGCGGCGGCCGCCGACCGCCTCGAGGGGCTCGGCGGCGGTCTCCTCGGCGCGCTGGCGCCCCACGCGAGCTGGACCTCGGCGGCGACCCACGCCGTGCTTCCCCTGCTCGCCACCGACGCAGGCGTCGTGCTCCAGGTGGAGACCGCGATCGCTTCGCACCGGCGCCGCTTCGGTCACTGGAACGGGGGGTTCTGGCTCCCCGAATGCGCGCACGCGCCGTGGCTCGACGGGCTCCTCGAGGACGGTGGGGTCCACGCCACCTGCGTCGAGCTCACCGACTTCTTCGGCCTCGGCGCGCCCGAGCACCTGACGCCGCTGGTGAGCGACGAGGGTCCGGTGCTGTGGCCGATCGATCGCGAGACGATCGCGCTGGTGTGGAACGAGGGCGGCTATCCGGCGTCGGGCGCCTACCGCGACTACCACCGCCACACCGAGCACCGCCACCGGGTGTGGGCCAACGACGGCGCTCGGTACGACCACGATGCCGCGCTCGCGCTCGCCCGCGAGCACGCCGCCGACTTCGTCGCCCGGGTGCGCTCGCGGGTGCGGGACGGCGGGGTGTGCGTGTGCGCGCTCGACACCGAGCTCCTCGGCCACTGGTGGTACGAGGGGGTGGCATGGCTCGAGGCGGTGCTCGCCGAGGCCGCCCGCCAGGGGCTGACCCTGACCACCCTCGACGTCGCCCTCGGGCGCCACGAGCCCACGCCCTCGCCGCCCACCCTCCCCGAGACGACGTGGGGCGCGGGCGGGGATCTCAGCACCTGGAGCGCTCCCGCCGTCGCCGATCTCGCCTGGCGGGCGCGCACCGCCGAGCTCGCGGTGATCCGCGCCGGCGGCGATGCGCCCGAGCGCGCGGTGCGCGAGCTGCTGGCGCTCCAGGCGAGCGACTGGGCCTTCCTCGCCACCCGCGAGCTCGCGGGTGAGTACCCGCGCGAGCGCATACGCGGGCACGCCGAGGCGCTGGCGACGGCGCTGGCGGGCGAGGGTGAGCTCGACGCGGCGGTGCGGAATCTCGCCCCCGATCTCCTCGCCGGCGGGTGGCTGTAAAACGGCCCCCGGCTAGCCCCAGCGGAAGGTCTTGGGCTCGTCGCGCATGCGGATCACGCGGGCCGGGATGCCTGCCACCACCGCGTTGTCGGGGATGTCGCTGGTGACCACCGCGCTCGTGCCCACCACGCAGTTGTCGCCGATGGTGACGTTGCGGAGCAGGCAGGCGCCGTAGCCGATCCACACGTTGTGGCCGACGCGAACCTCGCGCTTGTAGATGCCCTGCTCGCGGATCGGGCGCTCGACCTCGACCATGCCGTGGTCGAAGTCGATCATCATCACCTTGTCGGCGATGATGCACTCGCGGCCGATCGAGATGTGCCGGTAGGCGGAGATCGTGCATTCCTGGCCGAGCACGCTCTTGGCTCCGATCGACACCTCGCCCTCGTGCACGCGGATCTTGGTCCCGTGGCCGAGCCACGACCAGCGGCCCAGGGTGACGGTCGCGTCCCTACCGATCTCGAACTTGACGCCCGGGCACACGAAGCACAGCCCGTCCGTCCGCAGCCGGCCACGCCAGCGTAGCTTCAGCCACGCCCAGCGCGCGATGAGCAGGGCATAGCCGGGCCTGATCATGTTGTGGTCGCGCGCGAAGCGCAAGAAGGCGCGCACGCCGCCACGGAGGGGCGGCGGGGGCGTCCGCACGAACGCGGGTGCCGCCCTCGGTGCCGCCTTCGGTGCCGCCTTCGGTGCCGCCTTGGGCGCCGGCGGCCGGGCCGGCTTGGTCGGCTTGGTGACGTCCACGCTGGGATCGTAATCGCCCGAGCGCGAGCGGGGGTCGTCCGCCGCCGGTCGCTTGCGTCATCATTGCCGACCTCATGGCCACCACCGATAACACCCTCGCCGCGCGCCTGCTCGCCGGGGACAAACGCGCCCTCGCCCGCGGCATCTCGCTCGTCGAAGACGACGATCCTGAGGGGTGGGCGCTCGTCCAGGAGGTGTACCCGCGCACGGGCAAGGCGTCGGTGATCGGATTCACCGGGCCCCCCGGGGTGGGCAAGTCGACGCTGCTCGGGGCGCTCACCAAGCTCGAGCGAGCACGCGAGCGGACGGTGGCCGTCCTCTCGATCGATCCCTCGTCCCCCTACACCCACGGCGCCCTGCTCGGGGACCGCATCCGCCTCACCGACCACTTCCTCGACCCGGGCGTGTTCATCCGCTCGATGGCGAACCGCGGCGCCCTCGGCGGGCTCAGCGAGGCGGCGCTGCAGACGGCGCTGCTCATGGATGCCTCGGGCCGCGACGTCGTCCTCCTCGAGACGGTGGGCGTGGGGCAGGCCGAGGTCGACATCATCGACCACGCCGACACCGTCGTCCTCGTCCTCATGCCCGGATCGGGCGACTCGATCCAGGCACTCAAGGCCGGGGTGATGGAGATCCCCGACGTCATCGTCGTCAACAAGGCCGACCATCCCATGACCGACACGATGATCCGCGAGATCCGCGGCGTCCTCGCCCTCGGTCCGCACGAGGGCTGGCAGGTCCCCATCGTGCGCACCGAATCGGTCAGGGGAGAGGGGGTCGACGAGCTCCTCGACAAGCTCACCGAGCACCGCGCCCACATCGAGGCCGAAGGCACCCTGCGCGAGCGCCGCCGCCGCAACCTGATGAACGAGGTCATCGCCATCGCCGCCTTCCGCCTGCGCCGCGAGCTCGAAGCCTCGCTCGAGGACGACCCCGCCATCCAGCACCTCCTCGACCAGGTCGTCTCCCGCGAGATCGACCCGGCCACGGCGGCGGCGAAGATCCTCGAAAATCGGTAGGTGCCGGCCGGCGTCCAGGGCGCCTCAGGCGCCGAGCGCTCGCGCGATGACCATCTCCTGCACCTCGTCGGTGCCCTCCCCGATGGTGAGGATCTTGGCGTCGCGGTAGAACCGGCACACCGGGTACTCCTCGATGTAGCCGTAGCCGCCGTGGATCTGGACCGCCTCGTCGGCGGCGTGGACGGCGAGGCGGCCGCTCTTGAGCTTGGCCTGGGCGGCGACGAGGGTGAAGTTGCGCCCGGCGTCCTTGAGCCACGCCGCCTTCCACACCATCAGCCTGGTGGCCTCGATCTCGGTCGAGAGGTTGGCGAGCTTGGCCTGGATCGACTGGAACTTCGAGATCGGGGAGCCGAAGGCGCGGCGCTCCTTGGCGTAGGCGAGGGCCTGGTCGAGGGCCCCCTGGGCGAGTCCGACGCCCATGGCGGCGACGCCGATGCGACCGATGTCGAGGACGTGGAAGAACTGGCGCAGGCCACCTCCGCGGGGGCCGAGGAGGTTCTCCTCGGGCACTCGGCAGTCGGTGAAGGAGAGGGGGCGGGTGTCGGAGGCGTTCCAGCCCATCTTCCGGTAGGGCTGGCCCTGCTCGTAGCCGGGCGTCCCGTTGGGCACGACGAGGTTGGAAATCTCGCGCGCGCCATCGCCATCGCCATCAGCCGTCACCGCGGTGATGACGACCATGCCGGAGATCTCGGTCCCCGCGTTGGTGATGAACTGCTTGGCGCCGTTGATCACCCACTCGCCGCCCTCGAGCTCGGCCCGCGTCTTGGTGTTACCCGCGTCCGAGCCCGCCTCGGGCTCGGTCAGGCCGAAGGCGCCGAGCTGCTCACCTCGGCACAGAGGCGGGAGCCAGGCGCGCTTCTGTTCCTCGGATCCGAACAGGTAGATGGGCTGGGTGCCCAGCGAGGTATGGGCGCACAGGGTGATCGCCACCGAGGAGTCGACGCGCGCCAGCTCCTCGACGACGAGCGCGTAGGCCAGCGAGTCCCCGCCCCCGCCCCCGTACTCCTCGGGGAAGGGGATGCCCATGAGGTCGAGCTCGCCGAGCCGGCGCACGAGCTCGTAGGGGAAGCGCTTGGTCCGGTCGAGCTCCTCGGCGACGGGCCCGACCTCGGCCTCGGCGAACTCGCGCACCGTGTCCCGCAGCAGGCGGTGGTCGTGGTCGAGATCGAACTCCACCGCGCTTATGCCGCCAGGGCCTGGGCGACCTCCGCGAGCAGGCGCACGCCGATCCCCGTCGCCCGCCGGTCGAAGTAGGGGGCCCGGCTGCCCCAGGCGGTGCCCGCGATGTCGAGGTGGGCCCAGGGCACGTCGCCGGCGAACCGGTGCAGGAACTCCGCCGCCGTGACCGTGCTCGCCTCGCGTCGTTCGGTCACGTTGGCGAGATCGGCGTAACGCCCCTTGACCATCTTCGCGTAGGCCGGGTCGAGCGGGAGCCGCCAGACCCGCTCGCCGGTGGCCTGGCCGGACGCGGCGACGATCTCGGCGAGCCCATCGTCGTTGCTCATCAGGCCCGCGAACACCGATCCCAGGGCGACGACCACTCCGCCGGTGAGGGTGGCGATGTCGATGATCCGCTCCGCCTCCTGGCGGATCGCGTAGGTGATGCAGTCGGCGAGAACGAGGCGCCCCTCGGCGTCGGTGTTGTTGACCTCGATCGTCGTGCCGTCGAGGGCGCGGACGATGTCGCCGGGCTTGACGGCACTGGGTCCGGGGAGGTTCTCGGTCGCCCCGACGACGCCGAGGACGTCGACCGCCGCACCGAGCCGGGCGAGCGCCCCGATCGTCTCGGTCACCGCGGCGCCGCCGCACATGTCGAACTTCATCTCGTGCATGTGGGCCGCGGGCTTCAGCGAGATCCCGCCCGAGTCGAAGGTGATGGCCTTGCCGACGAGGGCCACCAGCGGACCCCGCGCGCCGGGACCGCGGTAGCGCAGCGTGATCAGGCGGGCGCCGTGGCCCGAGCCCTGCGCCACCGCCGAGAAGGCGCCCATCCCCGCCTCGCTGATCTCGGACTCGTCCATGACCGTGACGGTGACGCCGTGCCCCTCGTCGGCGATCTCGCGCGCCCGTGCCGCCATCGCCTCCGGAGGAAGGTCGTTGGACGGCGTGTTGCCGAGGGTACGCGCGCGGTTCTGGGCCTCGGTGATCACCGCCGCGGTGTCGACGGCGTCGGCGACGTCATGGTGGGAGCTGATGAGCAGGCGCTCGGCTCCGCCGCCGTCCTCGGCGTCGGCGCCCTGGTAGCGCTCGAAGCGGTAGGCGTGGAGCATCGTCCCCTCGACGAGCGCGGCGACGACGCGCTCGGAGACGTGGTGAGGGACCTCCCAGCACGCGGTCTGGACGCCGAGCTCGCGGGCGCGGGCGTGAGCCACCGCCGCCGCCACGCGGGCGCGCTCGGGATCGAAATCCGCCCGTGCGCCGAGGCCCACGATGATCCACCGGCGACCCTCGTCATGGGTCACCGCGAGGCGCCGGAACGCGGGCTTGGCCTCGCCGGCGTTGAGCAGCGCCTGGAGGGCACCGCTCGGCGTATCGTGGGCGATGCCTTCACCCTCGAAGACGCCGATGACGATCGTGTCGGCATTGGTCGCGAGTGGACCGTCAGTCGTCGCCTCGACTTGCACGGGGGAGAACCTAGCAGCGCCGGGGTATCTCCAACCGTATTCAGGCTGCCTACCAGGTTCCGGTGGGACGTCGCCGGCGTCCCACTAGCATTGGCCGGCAGCCCCACCGCGAAACGACCCCGGAGTCCAATATGCCCAAGACCGTCATCCTCTCGGCCGCCCGAACCCCGATCGGCAAGCTCGGCGGCGGACTCGCCTCCCTCGACGCGACGGAGCTGGGTGGCGCCTCGATCAAGGCGGCGCTCGAGCGCGCCGACGTCGCTCCCGAGCAGGTCGAGCACGTGGTCATGGGCCAGGTCCTCCAGGCCGGCCAGGGCCAGATTCCCTCGCGCCAGGCGCAGATCAAGGCCGGGATCCCGGTCGACGTCTCCTCGGAGACGATCAACAAGGTGTGCGCGTCGGGGATCCGGGCGGCGGGCCTGCTCGACGCGGCGATCCGTGCCGGCGACCTCGAGCTCGGCGTCGGCGGCGGCATGGAGTCG
>DASZKU010000082.1:0-6505 GCA_035552815.1 Solirubrobacteraceae bacterium
GGCGTCACGCGCCGGGGTGCCCTCGGGCGCGGCCGGCGCCACCCAGGTGAAGGCGTTGAGCTCATCGGCGGCGGCGCGCGCGCGGTAGGCGTCGTAGAGCTCGCCGGGATCGATCTCCCCCGCCCGCACGCACTCCGCCGCCGCGGCGGCGGTCAGGTCGATGACGGTGCTCACGTGATGATCGGGATGATCGAGGCCAGGTCGCCGGGCGCCGAGATCCGGGACTCAATCATCCTTGGCCACGGGACTGGGGACGCCGAAGAAACCGCCGTCCACCGGCTCCGGGGCGGCCGCGAGCGCGACTTCGACGGGCAGGCAGGGCTCGGGCTCGTCGGGCCGCAGGGCGTTCACGAGATCGACGACGTGCGTGGTGGGCTCGACGCCGTCGAGGTCGAGCTCGCGGATCTTCTCGATGTGGTCGAGGACGTCGGAAAGCTCGCTCGCCATCTTGTCGATCTCCTCCTCGCTGAGCGCCAGACGCGCGAGGCTCGCGACGTGGAGAACCTGATCCCGATCGATCATGTCAGCCGATTCTACGGGCCGGGGCGCGCCGCCGAGGTCGGCTCGGCCTGGCCCGTCGAGCCCGGTTGGGCACGCCGCGCGGACACCGTCTCGATCGTGCTCGGATCGCCGAAGGTACTTCCCTCCGTGCGCAGGGCGAGAAACCCGCCGTAGCCGACGGCGAGCGCGCCCACGAAGCCGACGTACAGGCCTGCCCGCGCCGCGAGCGGCGCATGGTCGATGATCCGGTAGAGGAGGACGAGCGAGGCGAGCCCGCCGAGCAGGCACGTGAGCATGCTCGCGAAGACCGGGAGGGCGGGCGCGCGCTGGGAGACGGTGAGGGTGACGAGCGCCAGCGCCGCGGCGATCGCCACGAGAAGAATCCAGCGCGTGGTCGTCAGCGCCTGCCAGCCGTCGAGCGATACCGAAGCAGTTCCGAGCTCGTGGAACCGGCCGGCCGATCCGTGCGTCGCGAAGGCCGGGAGCACGAAGAGCGCGACGAGGAGCAGGACTCCCCCGCCCCCGGTGACCAGCTCCGCTGTGCGCAACCTGCCGACGTTGATTCCCACGGCCTACTCTGGTTGGATCAGGCGTTGATCCGGGCGATCTCGCGGGCCGTGCCGCGCTCGCGGCGGGACCGGCCCCGCGCCCGGCGTCGTGGTGACTGCGCGGCCTCGGTCCGCATCGATTCGGCGCCGCCGACGACGATCAGGAGCGCGCCGAGCACGCCGACGATCGCCCCCGCCTTCTGGTCGACGACGTGCCGGGGGTCGGGCAGGTCGATGAGCACCCGGTAGCCGAGGAGCAGCGTGGTGACGCCGCCGAGGGCGGCCACGGCGCGGTGCACTCTCCGGGGCGCGCCGATCCAGCGTTGCCCGAGGCGCATGAGCAGCGGGAGGAGCGCCACCGCGATCGTCACCAGCGCCGGCCAGCGCAGGAGCGTGAGCGTGTGCCACGCCCCCTCCGAGCCGGTGGCGGGGGCCCGGGGCGCGAAGCGGCCGAGGACGCTGCCGAGCCCGAACCACTTCAGGAAGAGCAGCGACACGAGCAGGATCATCGCCCCGCCGGCGGCGATGAGCTCGGCCTGGAACGGGCGCAGCGGCCGAGCGTCGTCACCCGGCGCCGGGTCGCGCCCCGCGGTCACGGCGCCGTTTCGCGGACGCAGAGCACGACGAGGGCGATGGCGGCCACGAGCCCGAGCCAGCAACCCACGCCGAGATCGCTCGTGTGGGCGACGAACTTGATCACCATGAGCCCGAGTGTGGCACCCGCAAGAGCGGTGCGCGTCGTCGCTCGGCTCGCGCCGATGTCCTCACGGGACAGTTTGGCCAGGTCCATTTATCTCTCCCCCGCGCCCCGCGTTCTCGCACCCATGGCCCGCAACGCTACCGGCTCACCGGGGCCCGCGCGAGTCTAGGGTCGAAAAGCCGACACCGTGTTGCACAGGAGCATGGCGATCGTCATCGGCCCAACGCCACCGGGTACCGGGGTGATCATCCGCGCGCGCTCGGACACGGCCTCGAAATCGACGTCGCCGCGCAGACCCGCCTCGGTGCGCGAGATCCCCACGTCGATGACCACGGCGCCCTGCTTGACGTGCTCGGCTCCGATCAGGCCGGGCACGCCGACGGCGGCGAGGAGGACATCGCCGCGCGCGCACACCGCCGCCAGATCCCGCGTCCGTGAGTGACACGCGGTGACGGTGGCATTGCGCTGTAGGAGCATCGAAGCGACGGGTCGGCCGACCAGGTTCGAGCGCCCCACCACCACCGCCTCGGCACCCTCGAGCTCGACCCCGTAGGTGTCGAGGAGCTCGATGACGCCGAGCGGGGTGCACGGGCGCAGGCCGGGGACGCCCTGGGCCAGGCGCCCGGCGTTGATCGGGGTGAGCCCGTCGACGTCCTTCTCGGGAGAGATCCTCGCCGTCAGGGCGGCGCCGCTCATGTAGTCGGGCACGGGGAGCTGGAGGAGGATTCCGCTCACCTCGGGATCTGCATTGAGCTCATCGATGAGGCCGGCCACCCGGCTCTCGGGAATCCCGTCGGCGAGGTGACGGTGAAGGTCGGCGATCCCCACCTCGGCACAGGCCTTGCGCTTGCCGGCCACGTAGACCGCGGAAGCGGGATCGTCGCCGACGAGGATGGTCGCGAGGCCGGGCCGGCGCCCGCCGGCGGCCACGAGCTCTGCCACCTCGCGCGCGATCTCCTCGCGTACCCGCGCCGCCACCGCCTTGCCGTCGATCACGGTCGCCGCCATCGCTCCCACGCTATCGCTTGGAGATGGGTGCGAGGCCGGCGACGAGCTTGCGCTCGGAGCGATCCTTGCTGAAGCGGATGACGACGATCCCCCCCGGCTCGACACCGGTGACCACGCCCTCCCCGAAGGCGGCATGGACCACGTCATCGCCCAGGCGGAAGGCGACGGGCTCGGGCTCGTCGCCGGCCGGAGCGCTCCAGGCGCCGGCGGCGGCCCACGCGCCGCCCGCGGCTCCCGGGGGGGTCCGGCCCCGGAGGCCGTTCATCCCCCGCGCCGGCTGCTCGTCGTGATCGGTGAGGGTGACCGGGATCTCGGTGAGGAAGCGGCTGCTCATGCCGTAGCTGCGCGCGCCGAACACCGTCCGGGTCCGCGCGTAGGTCATGTAGAGGTCGCGCTCGGCCCGGGTGATGCCGACGTAGCACAGCCTTCGCTCCTCCTCGAGGCCGCCCTCGTCGAGGGCCCGGGAGTGCGGGAACACGCCCTCCTCGCAGCCGATCATGAAGACGATCGGGTACTCGAGGCCCTTGGCGTTGTGGAGGGTCATGAGGGTCACCAGGCCCTCGTCGTCGGTGCGCCCGTCGGCGTCGGCCACGAGCGCCACCTGCTGGAGGAACTCGCCGAGCGAGTGCTCCTCGGTGTCGGCGGCGTCGTACTCGGCGGCGACGTTGACGAGCTCCTCGAGGTTCTCGATCCGGCCCTGGGCCTCGATCGTCCGCTCGGCCTCGAGCCCGGCCAGGTAGCCGGTTTCGCGGAGCATCTCCTGGAGGAGGACGGCGATCGGCGCCCCGCGCCCGCCGCCGTCTCCGCCCGTCTCGCTTGATTCGGCGGCGCGCGGGTCATCCGGCTCGGCGGCGCGCTCCTTGAGCACGTGCATGGTCCCCATGAAGCGGTGCAGGGCCTTGACCGCGGGAGGGTTGAGGTTCTGGATCTGCTCGGGTTCCGAGGCCGCCTCCCAGATGGTGATCCCCATCGTGTTGGCAAACGAGAGCATCCGGCTCAGCGACGTCGAGCCGATCCCGCGCCGCGGCGAGTTGACGATGCGCGTGAACGCGCCCGCGTCGGCGGGGTTGACGAGCACGGTCAGGTAGGCGATGGCGTCCTTGATCTCCGCCCGCTCGTAGAACTTCGTGCCCCCGATGACCTGGTAGGGGATGTCCGCCCGCACCAGCGCATCCTCGAGCACCCGCGACTGCGCGTTGGTCCGGTAGAACACCGCGATCTCGCTCCGCGCCACCCCCTCGTCGGCGAGGCGCTGGATCTCGCCGGTCACGAACCGCGCCTCGGCGTGCTCGTCCTCGAGCTCGCGGATCTTGATCGGGTCGCCGGCGCCGAGGTCGCTCCACAGCCGTTTCGAGACCCGGCCACGGTTGTTGTCGATCACCGCGTTGGCGGCGTCGAGGATGGTCTGGGTCGAGCGGTAGTTCTCCTCGAGCTTCACCACGTGGGCGTCGGGGAAGTCCTCGGTGAACTCGATGATGTTGCGGATATCAGCTCCGCGAAACGAGAACACCGCCTGATCTGGGTCGCCGACGACCGCCAGGTTCCGGTGCTCCCCGGCCAGCAATTGCAGCCACCGGTACTGGGCGTGGTTCGTGTCCTGGTACTCGTCGACGAGGACGTCGCGGAACGCCGCCGCGTAGCGCTCGCGGACCTCGGGGAAGAGCTCGAGGACGTTGACGGCGCGCACGAGGAGGTCGTCGAAGTCCATCGCGTTCATGCGGTGGAGCTCGCGCTCGTAGAGGCGGAAGACGTCGGCGACGGTCTGCTCGAAGTACGAGCCGACCATCTGGCCGTAGGCCTCGGCGTCGCGCAGGTGATTCTTGGCGTCGGAGATCTGGGTGTGGATGGCGCCGGGGGTGAAGCGCTTGGGATCGACGCCGAGCTCGTCGAGGCAGCGCTTGACGAGGCGCCGGGCGTCGGCTTGGTCGTAGATGGTGAACTGCCGCGTGTAGCCGAGCCGGTCGGCGTTGGCGCGGAGCATCCGCGCGCAGGCGGCGTGGAAGGTCATCACCCACATCGCCCGGGTGCGCCGGCCCACGAGGAGCTCGACGCGCTCGCGCATCTCCTGGGCCGCCTTGTTGGTGAAGGTGATGGCGAGGATCTCGCTCGGCTTGGCGAAGTCCGAGGCGAGCAGGTAGGCGATGCGGTGGGTGAGCACGCGCGTCTTCCCCGAGCCGGCCCCGGCGAGGATGAGGAGCGGGCCCTCGCCGTGGGTTACCGCCTCACGCTGGGGGCCGTTGAGCCCCGCGAGGAGGTTGTCGATGTCGCTGATCGATTCGGGCATGCCTGTCTATTGGAGGTTAGTGAGGCAACCGGCGTCGATTGGCGGGCTCGGACGACTCCGACGGCGGAGCGCCGCGGGCCGGGAGCCCGGCCTGCGGAACGACCGGCTCAGGCCCCCTCGGCGGCCTCGATGCGCGCCCGGGCGATCGCCTCGGCGGCCGCGTCGCCGACCAGACGCTCGGGGCGCAGGGTCCCGCTGCGCAGGAGATCGATGGCCGGGAAGCGCCCCGTGCTCGTGAGCCCGACGTCCAGGGCGATCACCGTGGTCTCGCCTCCCACCGGCTCGGTCGCCGTCGCGATCACGGTGAGCGAGCCCCCGTCGACAATATTGCGCGCCGCCCCCAGCGCCTTGCGCGCCGCCAGCGGCGCCAGGCCGTCGAGGGTGTCGATGAGGAGAACGACGTCGCCCCCGCGGCCCGCGAGCCGCCGCGCGGTGTCGACCACGGGCTCGACCACGTGAGCCTGGACGTCGGGGGAGACGGCGAAGCTCACCGCCGCCACCGGCTGGAGCGGACCCTCGGCCCAGTCCCCGAGCTCCTCGGGACGGACGCCGGCGAGGACCACCGATACCTGGAGGTCCGAATGCTCGGCGAGCGCGACCGCGAGGCGGCGGAGCGCCTCGCTCTTGCCCGCGCGCGAGGCACCGACGATGGTGACGCGCGAGCCCTTGCCGAAGGGCGTCAGCCACTCGATCGCCTTGACGGTGGGGTCCTCGGACCCCACCCGGATGCGCTCCTCGGGGAAGGCGGCGGGGAGGTCGTCGAAGCGGCTGCCCTCGGCCACCTCGCCCGCGGGCCGGCCGTTGATGGTGTCGACGCGCACGAGCGAGGGGAAGCGCTCGGAGCGGCGGGGCGGGCGCGGGGGGCCGGAGATGCGATCGCCGGAGAGGAGCTCGCAGCGCTTGACCTGAGCGGCGGAGATGTAGACGTCCTCGTCGGAGGGATCGGGGGGCGCGACGCGCAGGAAGCCCGAGCCGTTGGGCAGGAGCTCGACTACGCCCTCGACGAGGGTCGCCTCGGGGGCCGCCGGTTCCGCTTCCTTCGCCGCCGGGGCCTTATCGGGCTCGGTGCGCTCCTGGTCGCCGTCCTCGGTGGCGTCCTCGCCGGTGTCCTCGGCGTCGTCGCGAGACCCGGCCCGGCCCCGACCGCCGCGGCGGCCTCGCCGGCGCCGGGTGGCGGGCTGATCGTCGTTGGTATCGGCCGCTTCGCCGGCGGCAGCCTCGCCGCCGGCAGCCTCGCCGGCGGGAGCCAGAGCCTCCCCGGCGGCGGCCTTGCCGGCGGCAGCCTTGCCGGCGGCAGCCTTGCCGGGGGCAGCCTTGGCGGGGGCAGCCTTGCCGGCGGCAGCCTTGCCGGCGGCCGCCCTGCCGGCGGCAGCCCTGCCGGCGGCAGCCCTGCCGGCGGCAGCCCTGCCGGCGGCAGCCCTGCCGGTGGCCTCGGGCTCGGCGGCGCTCGCCACCACCCCGCCC
>DASZKU010000083.1:0-14238 GCA_035552815.1 Solirubrobacteraceae bacterium
GGGTCGATCGACGTCACGCCCGCCGCGTTCACGATCCCCGACGTCGGATCGAACGTCACCTCGCTGGCACCGGAGTCGACCGCCGTGCACTGCGTCCCCGACGCGCACGCCACCCCCCTGAGGGTCTGGCCTGTATCGATCGACGTCACGCCCGCCGCGTTCACCGTCCCCGAGGTCGGGTCGAATGTCACCTCGCTGCCGCTGTTGTCGACCGCCGTGCACTGCGTCCCCGACGCGCACGCCACCGCGCGGACCGGCTGGCCTGGGTCGATCGACTTCACGCCCGCCGCGTTCACGGTCCCCGACGTCGGATCGAACGTCACCTCGCTGGCACCGTAGTCGACCCCCGTGCACTGCGCCGCCGACGCACACGCCATTCCGTGGAGGTACTGTCCTGGGTCGATCGACTTCACGCCGGCCGCGTTCACGGTCCCCGACGTCGGATCGAACGTCACCTCGTTGCCGCTCTGGTCGACCCCCGTGCACTGCGTCCCCGACGGGCACGCCATGGCGGTGAGGGCCACGCTTGGGTCGATCGACTTCACGCCGGCCGCGTTCACGGTCCCCGACGTCGGGTCGAACGTCACCTCGTCGCCAGTGATGTCGACCGCCGTGCACTGCGTCCCCGACGCGCACGCCAGCGCGGTGAGGTCCTGGCCTGGGTCGATCGACGTCACGCCCGCCGCGTTCACGGTCCCCGACGTCGGGTCGAACGTCACCTCGCTGCCGTTGCCGTCGATCGCCGTGCACTGCGTCGCCGACGCGCACGCCACCCCGGCGAAGGCCTGCCCCGGGTCGATCGACTTCACGCCCGCCGCGTTCACCGTCCCCGAGGTAGGGTCGAACGTCACCTCATGCCCGCTGTAGTCGACCGCCGTGCACTGCGTCCCCGAAGCACACGACACCCCCTCGAGCGGGACTCTTTCGATCGTTACCGGGTTAGGGCTGACAGGCGAGCTGGGATTGAACGTCACCTCCTGGCCGCTGGCGTCGACCGCCGTGCACTGCGTGGCAGAAGAGCACGACACGACCGTCAGAGACTGGAGCCCGCCCGTCCGCACGAGCGCGATCGGCGCAGACCACGAAAACGAGTCCGCGCTCGCGACAGCGGGGACGCCCGCAGCCACCAACACGCCGAGCAACGAGAAGGCGAAGGCAAACCGCGCCCGACCACACACCACCCCGTACCGCATCACGCCCACGCTTCCGCGGCGCGACAAATCCTCGGGTCCCAACATGCCAGCAGAACGACCCATCGCTACACCCCTCATCCTCAGGGCCCAGCAACCAGCTCAAACCCCCCCGGGTCAGCCCAAGACAGCCACAGAACCGCCCCCGCGAGGCCCGCAAAACGCAAGCCAAGCGAACACAACGAAGAACGATCGCACCTAAGCCCCGAATCAATCCCAATCCGATCAGAACGACCGTCCTGGCCGCACTGTACACGACCCAGCCCCGAGCCGATCAGCCGATCTGCACCGGCGTCCCCAGGGGCACCGTCCGCGCCATCCAGTTGGCGACGCTGTCGCTCATGTGGACGCAGCCGTTGCTCCAGTTCTGGCCGATACTCGCGGGCTCGTTGGTTCCGTGCAGAGCGATCTGGGCGTCGCCGGTCCCGAACGTCGCAAGCACGGTGGAGTGGGCCGAGAGCCCGAACGCGTAGGTGCCGTACGGCCCACTGGAAGGGATCATGCGCAGGTTCTCGACGACGTAGAAGAGACCGCGCGGGGTGGGCGTCGCCGGCTTCCCGACCCCCACGCGAGTGTGCATGATCGACCGACCGCCACGGTAGGTCGTCAGCTCGTGGGCGGCGGTGTCGACGACCACTCGGTAGGAATCGAGGGTCAACCCCACGCTCGCGGACCGTACCCACCCGGTCGAGCCGTTGGGCCGGACCGGGAGGTAGACCTCGAGCCATCCCGGGACGGCGCGCTTGACGAGGAAGACCTGGGTGATCCCGTACTGATCGTGGACGGGGAACACGCGCTCGGGCCGCCGCGCGCGGGCAGACCCGAAGACGGCGACCGGGCGCCCGAGCGCCCACGCCACCGCGCTCGTGCCCCGGGGAAGGCGGCGACTGAGGTCGGCGGCGAGCGCGACCGAGGCGAAGGTGGCCAGTGCGCTCGTCGCCTTCGTCGTCGAGAGCGACACGGGGACGAAGCCGGACTTGGCGTAGCGGAAGGCGGCCTCGGTGCCCGCCGACCCGGAGCCTCCGCACCCGGCTAGGAGGAGGGCAGCGGGGGTCAGAGCCGCCGCGGCAAGCCGTCGCCAAGAGAGCATCGCCCGCAGATGATGACAACATCGCAGGGGTGCGAGCCCCGGTCGATCACATTCATGCGCCCGCGTTTCCCCCGCGTGCGGCGTGGATCAATGACGCCGGCGTTCGGATGGACCAGAAATTCGTCGGTCGGGCGGTGCTCGTCGAGTTCTGGGACTTCTGCCGGGTCAACTCGCTGCGCACCATGCCCTACCTGCGGGCGTGGCACGAGCGCTACGCGTCAGAGGGCCTGCGCGTCATCGGCGTGCACTGCGCCGGGTTCCCGCCCTCCGAAGACCCCGACGCGGTGCGCGCGGCGGTCGAGCGCCTCGACGTCCCCTATCCGGTGGTGATCGACTCTGATCACGAGATCTGGGGCCTGTACGAGAACCTCGGATGGCCCGCGCGCTACCTGTGGAACGAGCAGGCATGCCTGTTCGAGTACCACTACGGCGAGGGCGCCTACGCGGAGACCGAGCTGGCGATCGGCGAGCTGCTGGGCGTCGAGCGCGAACCCGTGGCGCCGCTGCGCCCCGAGGACGCTCCGGGCGCCGAGGTGGAGCCACAGACCGAAGACGTGGCCGGTCCCTACTGCGGTCCCTACGAGGCCGGCGGAGTGTGGGCGGTGCTCGACGGCCACGGCACCGTCACCGCCAACGGGCGTGAGCTCGAGATCACCCACCCGGGCTGCTACCCGCTCATCGAGCATGCCCGGCACACCGCCGGGGTGCTCGAGCTCGCGGTCGGAGACGGGGTTACCTGCTACGCCGTCTCCTTCACCCCCGGCGTGGCGTAGCGCTCAGCGGGGCAGGGGCGCGATGAGCGGCGTGAGCGAGACGGGCCGGTGGGCGAAGTTCGCACGCGCGCGCGCGCGCACGTAGTGCCCGGGAGCCTTGGCGGTCGCGGGGGGATCGATGACCGTGACGCTGTTGGAGGCCTCGTTGGCCACGAAGGCGTTGACCTGGTCCATGCCCACGCCGTCGGGGGTGGTGCCGGTGGCGACGATGGTGTCGGACCCGAGGGTCGCGCCCGACACGGCGGGGTAGACGACGGCGTCATTGTTGGCCGAGTCGGTGACCACGAGGCTCGTGCCCGTCTGGTTGACGGCGACGCCGAAGGGGCTCGGCGTGTGGGTCCCGGTCGTCGGGAGCGTGCTCGCCGTGAAGCTGTTCAGCGTCGGTGTTCCCGCCACGGTCACCGAGCCGACCTCGAGCTGCCCGGTTCCGGGACAGGCGACGTAGACGGTGGCCGTGCTCCCCGAGGCGGGGCCGATGGCGACGTTGGCCGGCTCACACCCGGACACCAGTGAGGTCGGGGTGGCGCTCTGCGCGAGGCTGGTGCCGTTGTAGGACACGACGGTGACGGTGTTGTTGGCGGCGTCGGCGACGACGACCGAGGGGGTCGAGCCCGTGGTGGGGATCGCCGCCACGCCGCTGGGGACGGGCGAGGGGAGGTTGGTGCCCGAAGGCTTGTTCAGGGTGATGGTGGCGTCCGCCGTCCCGCACAGCGGGGTCCCGGCCGTCGTCGTGCACGCGTTGACCGTTTGCGAACCCGCGCAGGCCACGAAGAGCATGGCGTTGGCGCCCGCCGCGGACACGGCGCTACCCGACGCGTAGCTGCACGGCCCCACGGTGTCCTGGCGACCGGCGGAGGTGCCGGTCTGCTGGCTCACCGTCGTCGTCGTTCCCGAGGCCTCACCGCTGCATATGCCGGCTTGGGTGCCGACGCAGAAGTTGCTCGCGTACACGTGCCCGGAGCCGTCGACCGCGAGGTCATCGGGGAAGTTCAGGCCCGGCAGCGCCGTCGAGGACACGTCGGTGGCGGTGCCCGAGAAGGAGGGAGCGGTCGCGCCGATGATCTTGGCCACGGCGTTTGAGTTGCTCTCGGCGATGTAGGCGACGTTGTTGGTGGTATCGACGGCCACTCCGGTCGGCAGCGATCCGGTGTGGGGCATCGTCACCGTCCCGATCGAATGGACGGTCACGCCGCTGCATAGGGTCGAGGTCAGCGACGAGCCGTCCATGCTCCCGAGTCCCGAGGCCATGTCGTAGCCCGTGGCCGCCGGGTAGAGGTCGGGAGTCGGGGGAGTGGTCTGGTAGTTGAGCGGGTTGTTGTCCCCCACCGTGACGTCATGGACGTTGGCCGTATAGGCCATCGTGGTGCCGTTCCACCCGCTGCTCGCAGCCGAGTAGAGCGAGGGGTTGGCGAAGCCGACGGGGATTCCCCGGCATCCGCTCGAGGCGTTCACGAGGGCGGCGTAGGCGGCCCAGGTCGGCGCCGCGGCGCTCGTGCCGCCGAAGATCCACCAGCCCGGGCTGCCGTTGGTCCAGTAGATCAGGTAACCGGTATTCGGCCCTCCGTCGGCGGTGATGTCGGGCACCTCGCGGCAGTAGCCGGTGGTGGCGCTGCACGGGGTCCCCGAGGAGTTCGAGTTGATCACCCCGAGCGAGGACGTCGCGCCCGACTGATATGTGGGCATCGTCCACTGCGCGGAGACGCCGCCGCCGGAGTCCTCGTTCTGACCAGCGTTGCTGGCGCTGTAGTCGTTCCACACCGTCTCGGTGGGGGGCGGCCCAATCGCGGTCAGGTCGGTCGCGCCCACGCCGGTCACGTAGGGCTGGCTGGCGGGATCGTCGACGGCATAGCTGCCGGTGCCGCCGCAGTCCTTGGAGCCGTGGTCCCCGGCGGCGGCGAAGATCGACTGGCCCTGGGTCGCCGCCTGCTGGAAGATGGTGTTCTCCGACGCCATGTAGGAGGACCCGGCGCCCGACTCGCACAGGCCCCACGACGTCGAGATCACCTTGGCCACGTCGGCGTTGATGATCGCCTGGTAGAGGGTGTAGTTGTCGGTGCCGTTCTTTCCCTCGTAGACGATGAAGTTCGCCTTCGGGGCAAGGCCGACGGCATCCTCGATGTCGAGCGCGGACTCGCCCGAACCTGGGCCCGTCCCCGGGGTCGTGCCCCCCGAGGGGAGCGTGGTGGTCACCGTCGCGCTCGTGCCGTAGCAGGCCTGGAAGCTCTGGACGTCCGTCGAGGAGAAGGGCTCGAGCTCGTAGAGCGCGATCGTCTGGCCCTGGCCCTCGTCTCCGGCGTACAGGCTCCCGAAGCCATACGCCTGGGCGATCCGATCCTCGGTGTGCGCGGTGTCGCCGGTCCCGTCGTAGCTCGTGCTGATCGTCGAGCACGGCTGCGGGCCGTTGCCCACGCCGTTGGGTTGGGTGACCACGTTGGCGCGGGCGCGCGCGCCCGTGCGGGCCTTGACGGGCGTCGGCAGCCCCATGGGCTGGGCCAGCGTCAGGTTGTCGAGCCCGAGGACGCCCTGCACCACGCCCGCGACGCTGGCGGGGAGCAGGGGCGCCGAGGTGTTCTTGAAGGCATGGCGCCCGCCCCGGAGCCTGACGCTTTGAAAGCTCGTCGAGAACGCCCGGGCGAGCTGAGCGGCGGTGCCGCGGACGGGGACGGCGAGATTGTCGGGGGCGACGGTGCCCGGGTGGAGCCCGTCGGCCCGAAGCGCCGAGATCACCGACTGCACGTGGGCCGGCGTGGCGCCGAAGCGCACCCTGAACTGAGCCACCGTCAGGTAGTGGTGGTAGACGGCCGAGCCCGGCGTCGAGACGTCGGTGGCATAGGCGGCCAGGGCCCCGGGGTCCTGCGGGTTGAGCGTGACCGTCGCATGGATCTGGGTCGTGCTCGGCAGCGCTCCCACGACCTTGGAACCGGCCGGTGCGCTCGGCGCCGAGCCGATGCGCACGCTCGTGTGCGTCGCGGCGCTGGCCAGCGCCGCATGCACAACGATTCCTCCAAGCCCTGTGAGCCCGCACATGCTTGCCACCAGAGCGATCATCCGTGATACGCGCGCCATCAGCTGGCGGGATTGTAAGCGCCTTTGGCGCCGCCGGCGAGATAATCGTGCAGGCGATGTCAGACTCGATACTCAGCGTTCTGAAGCTTCGGCCCAAGGCCGTGGAGTGGCGGCTCGTCGAAGGCGAGATCGTCGCCGTCGATCTCCGGAGCTCGGTGTACTTCGCCGTCAACCGCACCGGCGCCACCATCTGGCCCGACCTCGCCTCGGGCGCCACCCGCGAGGCGCTCGTCGAGCGGCTCGCGCAGGCGTGCGAGATCGACCCAGCCCAGGCCGCGCGCGAAGTCGACGACTTCCTCGCCTCCCTGGCCGAGCTCGACCTGCTCGAGACCTAAGCGGGCTCGGGCTCGGGCTCGAGCTCGGCGCGGCCGCGTGACCCGAGCAGGCGCCGAAGCTCGGGGGCGCCGTCATCCTCGAGCACCACGCACGTCCCCGGCCAGTACGGGCTCACACCTGGCACCTCACCCACGAACTGACGGTCGTACACCCAGCAGCCGGCGTTGATCATCCGCCCGCCCTCCCACGTCGCCCAGTCCGCCTCGTCGTCACCGGGCAGCGGGCCGGCGCGATGGGTGTGGCCGAAGATGACGTAGGGCGCGCTCACCCCGAGGCCGGCGATGACCTGCGCCGTCGCGCGCAGGCCGGCCCGCGACAGGGCGGGCATCGAGACGTCGCTCTGGAGGGGGCCGAGCCCGGCGCGGTTGAGGCCCGCGACCACGGCGGGGAAGGCGAGCACCCCGGCGCGGCGACGCAGCGAGCGCCCGCTGTTCCTCCCCGCCAGGGCGCGCCACGCGCGCGAGGAGGCCCGCTGCGAGCCGGCGACGCTCGCCCCCGCCGATTGGGCGACGGCGTGGATCCACGCGTACAGGGGCGCCAGCGTCGCCTCGTAGTCCTCGGCACGCGCCGGCCCCCCGGGGGGCTCGCCGACGAGACGGGCCATGACTCCCGCCCCCAGGCGCTCGAACATGGGGATCGTCGTGTGCCGCGCCGAGTAATGGCCGTGCGTGGCGTAGACGTCGTCGCGGAGCCACACGCCCGGGTAGGCGGCGCGTACCGACGCCGGACCGAGCCAGCGTGCGATGGTGGCCAGGGGCTCGCCGGCGCGCCAGTCGACGGCCGATTCCAGGCCGAGCGGCGGCGGGGCATCGCGGCGCGCGCGGCGCTCGAGCCAGGGCCCGAGGAGATGGTAGTCGTGGTTGCCGGGGACGATGACCACCTCGGTCCCGGGACCCAGTGCCGCCCCGAGCTCGGTGATGAACTCGCGACCGGTGGCGAGCGGCTCGCGCAGCGGGCCGTGCCGGAGCTCGAGCACGTCCCCGAGGAGGATGACGCGCTCGACGCCTTCGAGCTCGGCGAGCAGGGGCGCCCGGAGCTCGGGCCGTCGCAACAGGTCGGTGCGCTGATGCGTACCGAGGTGCAGGTCTGAGATGACGAGGGTACGCAGGGCCTCGGAGGCGGCTGGTCAGGGTGCCGCGGCGATCGCCTGGCGGATCGTCTTGGGGAGCATGAAGCGCACGTCCTCGCGGACGACCTCGAGCTCCTCGACGTCCTCGGTCCCGCGCTCGCGAAAGAAGTCGACCAGCCGTTGCACGAGCTCATCGGGCGCGCTCGCGCCCGAGGTGATCCCCACCGTCCGCGCGCCGTCGAGCCATTCCTCGCGCACCTGGAACTCGTTGTCGATCAGGTGCGAGTCGGCGCCGTACTCGCGCGCGACCTCGACGAGGCGATTGGAGTTCGACGAGTTCCGCGAGCCGATCACGAGCACGAGGTCGCACTCGCGCGCGAGCTGCTTGACCGCGGCCTGGCGGTTGGTCGTCGCGTAGCAGATGTCGTCGGTGCGGGGGCCGATGATTCCCGGGAAGCGTTCGCGCAGCCTGTTGATCACCGTGCGGGTCTCGTCCACCGACAGGGTGGTCTGGGAGATGTAGGCGATCTTGGTGGGATCGCTGACCTCGAGCGCATCGACGTCATCCTCGCTCTCGATGAGGACGATGTTCTCGGGGACCTCGCCCATCGTCCCCTCGACCTCCTCGTGGCCGGCGTGGCCGATGAGGACGATGGTGTAACCCTCGGCGGCGAACTTCTTCGCCTCGACGTGGACCTTGGTGACCAGGGGACAGGTGGCGTCGATCGTCTCCAGGCGCCGCTCGGCGGCATTGGCGTGCACCGACGGTGCGACCCCGTGGGCGGAGAAGACGACCGTCGAGCCCTCGGGCACCTCGGTCTCCGACTCCACGAAGACGGCGCCGCGGTCGCGGAGCTGCTCGACCACGTGCTTGTTATGGACGATCTCCTTGCGCACGTAGACGGGAGCGCCGTAGAGCTCGAGCGCGCGCTCGACCGTCTGCACCGCCCGATCGACGCCGGCGCAGTAGCCGCGCGGCGAGGCGAGGAGAATCTTCTCGGGGGCCGAGAGCATCCCCGACAGTGTAGGCGCCGAATGTCGAGCGTCCGTTATGTCTGCTTGCGCCCGCGCACCACCTCGGCCCCGAGAAAGGCCGCCAGCACAGCCCCGCTGACCACGAAGAGGAGCAGGTAGTCCGAGAAACCGTGGTAGCGGAAGACGACGGTGCTCGTGCCCGCGGGAACGGGCGCGGCGACGAGGGCCGGGGCCACCATCTCCGTCTTTTCAGGCCGACCGTCGACGGTCACCCTCCACCCGGGATCGAAGGAGGCCGCGAGGACGGCGACCCCCGGCCGGCGCATGCTCACCGTCGCCGACGCGACGCCCTGAACCAGGTGGGCGCTCGCTGAGAGCACGCGCCCGGCGGCGGGACCGGGCGGCGGCGAGGGCAGCCTCTGCCGCGGGCGCCCCGGCCGGCCGTAGGCGACCCTGAGGTAGTCGCCATGCTCGGCCAGCGTCGAGCGCAGCACGGGGATGCTGCGCACGCCGATGTCGGTGCGGTCGGCCGTGAGCGTCCCCACCACCGTCCCGGTATGGACGTAGCCTCCCCCGGGGATGCTCCACAGCGCGTACCGCCCCGCTCGCGCCACCAGCTTGGCGGGCACGGGCGCCGTCCAGCCGGCGGGAAGGATCAGGTAGCGGACGCCGAAGAGCGAGTAATCGCTGGCGTTCGAGCCGTCGAAGTAGTACTCGGGATCGGTCATCAGCGACGCCGTGCGCAGCGTGTAGCCGACTTCGTCGACGTCGCGGCTCTCGAGATACTTGAACACGGGTACCGCTCCCACCCCGAGCGAGGCTCCCCAGTTCGTGAGCATCCCCGCGTAGACGCGACCGCCTCGCGTGCGCTCGGCGAGGGCGATCAGGTGGTCGACGTCGCTGCCCTGGGTCGCGTCGGCGCGCCGCTGGTAGTCGATCGCGGCCGCGTTCTGGCGGTCGTAGCGGCCCGTCTGGATCCACGCCGGGACGAGCACGAGGACGGTGGCGGCGAGCGCGATCGCGGTGCGCAGGGCGGGGCCCCGGCCGATCCGCGCGCACACCCAGTGCAGGCACGCCGAGGCTCCGGTTCCCGCCAGGAGCAGGGCGGCGAGCTGGATCCCCATCATGAAGCGTCGGAAGAACAGGTCTCCGTGACCGGGGATGACGTCGACCAGGGGCCCGAGGCCGCTGCGTCCCAGGGAGAGCACGGTGCAGCCCACGAGCACGGCGACGAGGGCGCGGCCGGTGTCGTCGCTTCGCCACCGGCGCACGGCGAGCACGAGGCCGATGAGCGCGAACACGGTCACCACCCGCAGCCGGCCGGCGTCGAGGAGCTGACCGGAGGCAAGCCAGCCCAGCACCCGCGCGCCGTACCCGTTGACCAGCGACGTGCCCTGGAGGATCTCGTTCGTCGACGCCCAGTCGCGCTGGGCGAGCAGGGGGACGATGACCCACGCGCACGCGAGCAGCGACCCGGCGAGGACGAGGGCGGCGCGGCGGGCCGCCACGACGATGGGCCGGCGCGAGACCAGCGGCCACAGGAGCAGGGGCAGGAGGGCCAGGTAGCCGGTCTCGAAGTGGAAGGCCACCGTCAGGGCGACGAGGGCGACGGCGGGGAAATATCGGCGGCCGTCGCGGATCGCCCGCCACGAGAACCCCCAGGCCAGAGGCAGGGTCCACGCGGCCCACAGCTGCGTCCACACCCCGTAGCCGATCCATATGTAGGCCTTCTGCTCGTAGCCGACGCCGATGACGCTGGCCAGGAACGGCGACATCGCCGCCGACACGCCCGCCGCCCAGCGATCGGCCCCGAGGAGCCGGGCGGCGAGATAGATGCTGATCGGCCACAGCGAGAGGAGCAGATAGAGCGTCCAGCGAAAGGCCGCCCCGGGACCCACCGCCAGCCCGAGGAGGCCGGTGAGCATGGCGGGGAGGCTCTGGTAGTGCAGGAACTGCGGCGAGCCGAGGCCGAGGTAGGGGAACCAGCTCGTCAGCGGCAGGTGCCCGGCGCGCCACTGCAGCGTCGCGAAGCGGACCATCTGCTCGTGCACGGAGCTGTCGTTGAGGTAGGGGACCGCGCGCGTCTCCGCGCGCAGGCTGACGAGGCTCCAAGCCACCGCCGCCGCCACCAGCAGCCACGGCCCCGGCGAGCAGCGCGTATGCGTTTGCGGCCGCCCGCCCTGGTCGCTGGCGCTATCCACCCGGCCCGGTGCTACCGGTGCCGTAGACGATCCCGGTGGCGCCGGTGGCGCCGATCGTCCCCGTGTTCCCGCTGCCGCTGACAATCCCGGTGCCCGTTCCCGTCACCACGCCGGTGTTGCCGCTTCCGCTCACCACCCCGGTGTTGGTTGGCGCGGTGACCACCCCGGTGTTGGCCGGTACGGTGACCACCGGCTTGGGCGGCTTGGGTGGGGCGGGGGCCTTGACCACCCCGCCCACGCCGGTGACGCCGGTCTGCCCGGCGGGGACCTTGCTGCCCGTGTTCCCCTGCCGCTTGCCGGTGTTCCCGGTCATCGCCGGCGGGTTCGCGCACGCCGTGGCGCACAGCCAGTCGGCCACCCCGCCGGGGTCACTGATCACCCTCGAGCCCTTGACGATGAGCGTCGCCCACCACACGCCGTAGTCGTCGGTGAACTGCACCTGGCAGGACCTGCGCCCGTTGCTCGCCGGGCGCGCGCAATGCACCTGCTGGACCGAGAAGGCGTGGACGACGGACTCGATGCTCTTGGTCAGCGGCGAGGCGTGGGCGTTGGAGTTCCCGGCGGTGACCTTGGTACTACACCCGCCGACGGCGAGCGCGGACGCCGCGGCTATCCCCCACCACAGCCAGCGCGTGATGAATGCCCTCATCACTTCCCTCGTCGAGTCATGGCGCGGACGATGACTCTAGTAGTTCGCCCTGGCAAGGGTTCCGCTGAGCTATTCTCCCCGCCCAGGTGGAGGGGCTCGGCCCGAGTCCGTCAGTCGTTGGCGGTAGCGGCCTCGAGGAGCGCGGCGAAGCGGGCGCGCGCGTGCTCGCGCCGCGTCGGGACATGCTCCGTCGGTACCCCGTCGGCGGGCGGCTCGTAGCCGCGCAGCACCTGGCGGGCGACCGAGGCGCGATGGACCTCGTCCGGTCCGTCGTAGAAGCGCGCCGCCCGCGCGTAGCGGTACATGGCCTCGAGCGGGAGGTCGGTCGAGTAGCCGAGCGCGCCGTGGGCCTGGAGGGCGCGGTCGACGACGTCGTGGAGGACCTGGGCGCCGTAGAACTTGATCAGCCCGATGTCCCGGCGGGCGGCGAGCACGCCCTCGGCGTCCATCTTCCACGCCGCGTGCAGGGTCATGAGCCGCGCCGCCTGCATCTGGGCCGCCGAGTCGGCGATCCAGTTCTGGATCGTCTCCTTCTCGGCGAGCGTCGACCCGTGCGCGTAGCGGGAGAGCGAGCGCTCGCAGAGCATGTCGAAGGCGCGCTGGGCGACGCCGAGCCAGCGCATGCAGTGATGGATCCGCCCGGGATACAGGCGCTGCTGGGCGATCAGGAACCCCGCGCCCTGGGCCCCGAGGAGGGCCTCGGCGGGGACGCGCACGTCCTCGTAGCGGATCTCGGCGTGGTTCCCGTAGCGCCCGAAGCTCTCCCACGGGTGCTCCATCGTCGCCACGTCGCGGACGATCTGCACCCCCGGGGTGTCGGCGTCGACGATGAACATCGAGGCGCGCTGGTGCGGTCGGGCCTCGGGATCGGTGACCGCCATGACGATGAGGAAGTCGGCGATCGACCCGTTGGTGGAGAACCACTTGTGTCCGGTGATGACCCAGTGCTCTCCGTCGCGGACGGCGGCGGTCTGGAGCAGGGTGGGATCCGAGCCCGCGGTCTCGGGCTCGGTCATCGAGAACGCCGACTTGAGGTCGCCGGCGAGCAGGGGATGCAGGTAGCGGTCCTTCTGCTCGGGCGTGCCCGCCAGGGCGAGGATCTCCGAGTTGCCCGAGTCGGGCGCCGCGTTCCCGAACACGAGCGGGGCCACCGGGCTGGTGCCGAGGATCTCGTGCATGAGCCCGAGCTTGACCTGGCCGAAGCCCTGGCCGCCGAGCTCGGGATCGAGGTGCGCCGCCCACAGGCCGGCCTCCTTGACCTGCTCCTGGAGGGGCGCCACCGCGCGCGCCAGACCCTCCCAACCGAGATCCTCGAGGAGCGTCTCGAGCGGCCAGATCTCCTCGGTGACCAAGCGCCGCATCCAGTCGAGCTTGGCTTGGAAAGCGGGCTCGGTGGAGAAGTCCCAGGTCATGGCGGCAAGGGTACACAGGGTCAGGGTTCTCGCGCGAACACTTAACCCCGAGCGGCCGCGTCCGCGGCTAACCTTGGTCGGGCTATGCCGCAGGCCCATCTCGACCGGCTTTCCTCCGTTGACGCTTCCTTCCTTCACCAGGAGGGACCGGAGTCGCATATGCACATCGGCGGGCTGCTCCTCTTCGAGGGCCCGCCGCCGGACTTCGGCGATGTCCTCGATCACATCCGCGGCCGTCTGCACCTGGTCCCGCGCTACCGGCAGAAGCTGGCGACGCCGCCGCTCGACACCGGGCGACCGCTGTGGGTCGACGACCCGAACTTCAACCTCGAGTACCACGTCCGCCACGCGGCGCTGCCCGCGCCGGGGACCGAGGCGCACCTGCTCCAGCTCGCGGCGCGCATCGCCTCCCAGCAGCTCGACCGCGCCAAGCCGCTGTGGGAGTGCTGGCTCGTCGAGGGGATGGCCGACGACCGCTTCGCGCTGATCATGAAGACCCACCACTCGCTCGTCGACGGCGTCTCGGGCGTCGACCTGGCCACCGTCCTCTTCGAGCTCACGCCCGGTGCGCCCTCGCCCGTCGAGGAGGGCCTCGAGCCCTGGCGCCCGGCGCCCGAACCCTCCCCCGCCGAGCTCGTGGCCGCGGGCGTGCGCGGCTTCGTGACCACCGCCGCCGAGATCGCCACCCGGGCGGCCGCCGCCGCCGCTCAGCCGAGCCGCAGCCTGGCCGCCGTGCGCGACGTCGCCGAGGGCGTCGGCGAGATCGTCTGGGCGGGCCTCAACCCCGCCCCCGAGACCCCCCTCAACGTGCCCATCGGCCCGCACCGGCGCTTCGCCGTCGTCCGCCAGGAGCTCGCCGACTACAAGCTCGTCAAGGACTCCCTGGGCGGCACCGTCAACGACGTCGTCCTCACCGTCGTCTCGGGCGCGCTTGCGGGCTGGCTGCGCTCGCGCGGGATCCGCACCCAGGGCCTCGAGCTCCGCGCCCTCGTGCCCGTGTCGGTGCGCACCACCGACCAGCGCGGTGAACTCGGCAACAAGCTCACGGTCATGCGCGGCCCCCTCCCCGTCTACATCACCGACCCCGTCGCCCGGCTGCGCTTCGTCAAGCAGGCGATGGACGGCCTCAAGGACTCAAAGCAGGCCGTCGGCGCCGCCACCCTGGCCAGCGTCAACAACCTCGCCCCGCCCACCATCCTCGCTCAGGCCTCGCGCCTGAACTTCTCGACGCGGCTCTTCAACCTGCTCGTGACCAACGTCCCGGGCCCGCAGCTGCCCCTGTACGTGCTCGGGCGCCACCTCGTCGACGTCTTCCCGATCGCCTTCCTGCCCCGTAATCACGCCCTCGCCATCGCCATCATGTCCTACGACGGCGGGATCGACTACGGCCTGCTCGGCGACTATGACGCCCTCTCCGACATCGACGTGATCGCCGACGGGATCGAGGACGGGCTGGGCGAGCTGCTCGAGGCCGCGC
>DASZKU010000084.1:0-6301 GCA_035552815.1 Solirubrobacteraceae bacterium
AAGCGGATGGTCAGGTCCTCGACGGCAACGAGGCTCATGGCGTGTCTTCCCGGCCGTCGACTCCCGCCACCGTGCGCGAGAGCCCCTCGGTCATCAGGTTGGTGCCGATCGTGAACAGGGCGATGCACAGGATCGGCGCGAGCACCGACCACACGTTCTGGGTTATCCCCGTGCGGTTCTCGTTGATCATCAGCCCCCAGTCGGCGTGGGGCGCCTGGATCCCGAAGCCGAGGAAGCTGAGCGCGGCGATGAGCCCGATCGACCACGTCAGCCGCAATCCGGTCTCGACGAGCAGCGGTGTCACCAGGTTGGGGAGGATCTCCTGGATGAAGATGCGCCGGCGGCTGATCCCCAAGAGCTCGGCCGACTCCACGTACTCGCGTTTGATCAGCTCGAGGGTGACACTGCGGGTGAGGCGGGCGACGCGCGGGCTGTGGGAGAGGGCGACGATGAGGACGATGAGCCACAGCTTGGGGCCGAGGAGCGACACGAAGACGAGGACGAGGACGATCTGGGGAAAGGAGAGGACGGTGTCGGTCACCCCCATGATCGCGTCGTCGACGAACGAGCGCGAGTAACCGGCGAGGAGGCCGACGAGCACGCCGAGGAGCACCCCGAGCGCCGTCGCCGCGAACGACAGCCCCACCACCGAGCGCCCCCCGTTGAGGACGCGCGAGAGCACGTCGTCACCGAGGTAGTCGGTCCCCAGCGGCGCACTGCTCGAGGGCGTCGACAGGGGAGCGCCCACGAACTGCGACGGCGAGTGCGGGGCAAAGAGGGGGCCGAGGATGGCCACGCCGATCATCAACACGGTGAGGACCAAGCCGACCTGCATGTGGCGCTGGCGCAGGCTGCGCTGGAGCATCATCACCCACGCGGGCCGGCTCGCGGGCCCCGCCGGGCGCCCCACCTCCGAGAGTGCGACCCCGGCTTCCATCACTGCCCCGTCCGCAGTCGCGGGGTGACGAAGACGACGAGGAGGTCGGCGGTCAGGTTCACGGCCACGTAGAAGGCGGCGAGGATCAAGCTCGTGGCCTGGACGACGGGGATGTCGCGCAGGCTGATGGCCTGGGTGAGCGCGGTGCCGATCCCCGGGAGCCCGAACACGTACTCGACGACGACGATCCCGCCGGCCAGGTAGCCGAGGTTCTGCGCCATCCCCTGGATGCCGGGGACGAGGGCGTTGGGGAGGGCGTGGCGGAAGAGGATGCGGGACTCGCTGAGGCCCTTGTAGCGGGCCATGCGCACGTACTGGGACTCGAGCACGTCGATCATCGACCCGCGCACGAGACGGGTGAGGTAGGGAAGGCAGGCGAGGACGAGCGTGGCCACCGGGAGCACGTAGACCTGGGGATCGCTGAGGGCGCCCGCGCCCTGGGGGATGAGCGACACCGCCGGGAGGATCTTGAACACGGTGGTGCCGAAGAGCATCACCAGCCACAGGGCGATGACGAACTCGGGGACGGCGGTGAAGAAGAAGGTGAAGGCGCTGATGACGTGGTCGAAGGCCCGGTCGCGATAGGCGGCGGCGAGCACGCCGAGGAGGACCGCCAGGACCATCGAGATGAGCGCCGAGAAGGCCACGAGGATCCCCGACTTGACGAGCGCCGGTCCCACCACCGTCGTCACCGGTTCCCGAGCGGCGAGCGAGGTCCCGAAGTTCAGGGTCAGGGCATGCCCGGCCCAGCTCAGGTACTGGACGACGACCGGGCGGTCGAGCCCGAGCTGGCGGCTGAGGCTGGCCACCGCCTGCGGCGTGGCGGTGTGACCGAGGATCTCCTTGGCCGCGTTCCCGGGCAGCGCCTGGGTGGCCGCGAAGATGACGATCGAGAGCGCCACCAGCGTTGCGACGCCGACCAGCACCCGCCGGAACACCCAGCGGTTGCGGTGCGCGCGGGGGACCGCCGGCGCGCTGGCGAGCTCGAGCTCGACGGCGTCACGAGTGGTGACGCTCACGTGATCGGCTGCTCACACGAAGTAGACGTCTTTGAACCTCCAGGATCCGAAGGACCGGCCGCTGGGATCGAGTTGCCACCCCTTGGTCTTGGCGCTGGCGCCGTCGACGGTGTTGAGGAAGCCCCACAGGATGTAACCCCCGCGCTCGTACTGGATCTGCTGCATCTCGTGGGTGATCTCCTTGCGGAGGGTCGGGTTCAGCGTCTTCAGGGCCTCGTAATAGAGCTTGGCGAACTGCGGGTCGGTGTCACCGAAGTGGGTGTCAGGGAAGCACGCCTTGGGCGCGTCGGCCACCGTGCACTGATTGAGATAGGGACTCGCCGCCCAGCCGTCGTTGGCGAGCGGCCACTTGAGGAAGTTGGGCCCGGCGTACACCGACACCGGGACCTGGCTGACGCGGACGTTGACCCCCGCCGCCGTCGCCTGCTGACCGAAGGCCACCGAGTAGGAGATCGCTCCCGGGCCGAGGTTGGCGGCGGTGAGGGTGAAGGCGTAGTTCTCGAGGCCGGCCTGCTTGAGCAGCGACTTGGCCTGGGCCACGTCCTGGTGGCGCTGCGGGAGGGCCGAGTCGAAATCCGGGTCGTAGATGCCGTAGAGGTCGTTACCGACCTTGCCGTTGCCCAGGTAGGCCTGCTCGAGCATCTGGGGCCGGTTGGCCAGGAGCCGGAACGCCTGGCGGGCGCGGACGTCGCTGAACGGCTTCGAGGCGCAGTTCATGAGGATCGGGTACCAGCACCCGGCCGGGGTGGCGAGGAGCTGAAGGCTGCTCGTGCCCTTGACCGAGGCGACGCTGTCGAAGGGCACCGAGGAGACGGCGTCGACCTGGCCGCCGATGAGGGCGTTGGCCCGCGCCGTGTCGTCGGTGAGATCGGTGAGGACGAGCTTGTCGACGTGGGGGCGGCCGTCCCAGTAGTCGTCGTTGGCGGTGTACGTCGAGCTCGTCCCCGGCGTGAAGCTCTCGTACTTGAAGGGCCCGGTCCCGATCGGATGCTTGGGGTCAAAGCCCAGCGGGACCATGAGCGGCTGCAGGTTCGGGTCGGCGAAGAGATAGGGCAGGATCGCCGTCGGACCCAGCAGCTTCATGCGCAGGGTGAGCTTGTCGAGCTTCTTCAGGCCCTGGGCATCGATCACCTTGCCGAGCAGCGCCGACATCGTCGCCGCGGTCTTGGGGTTGAGGATGCGCTGGATCGAGTAGATGACGTCGTCGGCGCCGAACGGCTTGCCGTCATGGGTGGTGATGCCGGGGCGGATGCGCACCGTCCACACGTCGGGCGCCTCGGGAGTGATCTCCTCGGCGAGCTTGTACTCGAGCGTGTTCCCGTTGATGAACACGAGCGGGTCAAAGAGCGTGTAGGTGCGGGCGAAGTCAGGGGTGAGAGAGGCGCGGTGCGGGTCGATGGTGTCGTTGAGCGACCCCGACGGCAGCCCCACCGTGAGCGTCCCTCCCCGCTTGGGCTTCCCGGTGGCCGCCGCCGGCGAGCTGCTGCCCCCGCACGCGGCGAGGAAGGCGCTGGCGCTGGTCACCGTGAGCCCCACGCCGGCGCCCCGGCGGAGGATCTCCCGGCGCGTCATGGCATCCTCGGACGCCCCGTCGTCACCCCGCAGGCCCGCGCTTAGAAAGGCGTCTGCGCCATCGGTCATGTGCCGCGCTCCTCGGTGATGGACACCCGGGAGTCCCGGTGCCCGAGCTTAGCCAGTGGTCCGACCAGCGGCCGCCAGCATACATAATCATTGGACCACCAGGGGAAGGTTCTCCTCGCCGGGGTCATACGAAGTAGACGTCCTTGAACTTCCACGACCCGAATGAACGGCCGGTGCGGTCGAGCACCCAGCCCTTCGCCTTGTTACTGGCAGCGTCGACGGTGTTGAGGAAGCCCCAGACGATGTAGCCGCCGCGCTCGTACTGGATGCGCTGCATCTCGAGGACGATCTCCTTGCGCAGCGCCGGATTCACGGTCCGGAAGGCCTCGTAGTAGAGCTTCGCGTACTGGGGATCGCTGGCGCCGAAGTGGGTGTCGGGGAAGCACGCGTTGGGGCCGTCGGCGACGTTGGCCTGGGTCAGGTAGGGGTCGCCCAGCCACTGGTCGTCGGCCAGCGGCCAGTGCAGGTTGTTGGGCCCGAGGTACTCCGACACCGGGACCTGCTGGACCTTGACCTTGACGCCCGCGGCGTTGGCCTGCTGGCCAAAGGCCACCGAGGACTGGATCGATCCCGGTCCGAGATTGGCCGCCGTGAAGGTGAACGCGTAGCTCTCCAGGCCGGCCTGCTTGAGCAGGCTCTTGGCCTGTCCGATGTCCTGGTGGCGCTGGGGAAGGGAGTGGTTGTAGTCGGGGTCGTAGAGGGCGTAGAGGTCGTTGCCGAGCTGGCCATGGCCGAGGTAGGCCTGCTCCACGAGCTGGGGGCGGTTGGCGAGGAGGCGGAAGGCCTGACGGGCGCGCACGTCGCTGAACGGCTTCGACGCGCAGTTCATGAGGATCGGGTACCAGCCGTCGGAGGGGATCTCGAGCAGCGTCAGGTTGCCTGCGCCCTTGACGCTCGCGATGCTCGGGAAGGGCACGCTCGCGATCGCGTCGACCTGCCCGCCGAGGAGCGCGTTGATGCGCGCGGTCTCGTCGGTGAGGTCGGTGAGGGTGAGCTGATCGACGTGCGGGCGCCCGCCCCAGTAGTTCTCGTTGGCGGTGAACACCGAGCTCACCCCGGGGGTGAAGCTCTCGTACTTGAACGCTCCCGTCCCCACCGGATGCTTGGGGTCGAACCCCGCCGGCGTGATCAGCGGCTGGAGGTTCACGGTGGCGAGGATGTCGCGGAGGATCGCGCACGGCGAGATGAGCTTGACCCGCGCCGTGCGGGCGTCGAGCTTGGTCATCCCCTGGGGATCGAGCACCTTGCTGAGGAGCGGCGTCTGCGTCGAGCCCGTCTTGGGGTCGAGGATGCGCTTCAGGGTGAAGATGACGTCGTCGGCGCCGAGCGACTTGCCGTTGTGGAACTCGATGCCGGGCTTGACCCGGATCGTCCACTCGTCGGCGCTCGCCGAGCTGGGCACGAACTCCTCGGCGAGGACGTTCTCGACGCTGTTGGCGGGACCGAGGAAGACGAGCGGGTCGTAGAGGTTGAAGCACCGCGCCGCGTCGGGGGGCAGGTTCTGCTTGGCGGGATCGATGGTGTCGACGATCGATCCCGCCGCCAGGCCCACGCGCAGGTTCCCGCCGCGCCGCGGCGTCGCCTTGGCCGCGGGCTGGCTGCTCCCGCAGGCGGCGAGGAGCGCGCCCGCGCTCGTCAGGGTTAGCCCGGCGCCCGCGCCTTGGCGGAGGATGTCTCGTCGTGTCAGACCACTATCCGGCGGATGCACGTCAGCCTTCCCGGTTCGGGGGCTAATCTACGACGTCAGTGGTCCGACCAGCGATGGCCCAATGTACAAAATGATCGGACCACCTCAAGGACAAATGCCCACCTGCGACGATGCCAGCCATAAACCGTCCGTTATCCATCCGCTCCACCGGGGAGAGTGACTGACATAGAACCGACCCTGGCCACGACACCGCGGTACCGCCGCGTGCCCGTCTACGCAAGCGCGCAGGCCAAGCTCCGCGAGTTCGTTCGTGCCGAGAATCTCGGCCCCGGCGACCGGCTCCCCCCCGAGCGCCAGCTCGCCCGCCAGCTCGCGGTGAGCCGCACCTCGCTGCGCCAGGCCCTCACCGCCCTACGCGTCGAGGGGCTCGTCGACATCCGTCACGGTCACGGCATCTTCCTCCTGCGCTCGGCCGACGACGTCGTCCCCCCGATCGCCGCCGAGCTCGCCACCGCCCACCCCGAGCTCCCCGCCCTCGGCGAGGTCCGCAACGCCCTCGAGGCCCTCGCCGCCTGGGGAGCGGCACTGCGGCGCAGCGACGAGGACCTCGCCGCCATGGTCGCCGCCGTCCGCGCCATGGAGCAGGAGATCGCGGCGGGCGAGACCGGCTTGCGCGGCGACCGCGCCTTCCACCGCGCCGTCCTCGCCGCCGCCTGCAACGAGGTCCTCACCATGCTCCTCGACGCCATCGAAGAGGGCTCCGAGCGCATCGCCCGCGCGTCGCTCTCGCGCCCCGGTCAGCCCGAGCGCTCGGTCGCCGCCCACCGGCTCATCCTCGACGCGATCCTCGTCCGCGAGGCGGACCTCGCGCGCCGGCTGATGTCCGATCACCTCGAGCTGACGGGGGAGATTTCGGGCTAGGCGCGGGCGGGCGGGTGGTTCGCCGGGCGGGTGGCGGCGCCGGGCGGGTGGCGGCGCCGGGCGGGTGGCGGCGTGGCGCGGGTGGCGGGGCGGGGCGGGTGGCGGCGCCGGGCGGGTGGCGGGGTGGCGCGGGTG
>DASZKU010000085.1:0-15022 GCA_035552815.1 Solirubrobacteraceae bacterium
CCGAACTGGCGCGTGGCCGAGAAGCTGGAGCCGTATTCGACGTAGCGGGACTCCTCCCTGTGGTACCAGTTCATGCTCGGGATCCGGTGCTCGTCGGGTCCCGTCCCCGTGGTGATCGTCGCCGCGCACACGGGCGTGACCGAGGGAAAGGCGGCCACGCAGTCATCGACGTAGGCGCCGCGCTCGAGCACCTGGGCGAGCGCGGGGGCGCGGCCCACGGCGATGGCGCGGTCGAGCATCGCCGGCTTCAGCGCGTCGATGACGGCGAGCACGAGCTTCTTGGCGCGCGCGCTCATCTGAGGATGCGCAGCCCGGCGTACTTGCGCTCGCCGCGCGTCCGCCCGCCGACGAGAAGCCAGAGCAGGAACGCCAGGCCGATCGGCCCCACGGGCGGCGCCACCACCGACAGCACCCCGAGGAGGAGCGCCGCCCCCTCGGCGTAGAGGGGCAGCGCCTTGGCCGCGGCCGCGTCGAGGCGGGCCCGGACGCGGGCGAACAGCGGACCGGTGGCCTCGGCCCCGATGAGCGCGCACACCGGCCCACCGATGAATCCCGGCCACACGATCGCGTGGGCACGGCTGAGCTCGCCGGCGAAGAAGAGGGCGGCGAGGGCGGCGCCCGCGAGGAGGACGAGCCAGCCCAGCGGACCCCGGTCGAGCACGCCGCCCGACTTGCCCTCGCCGGTGCCGAACTGGCGCTCGAGGAAAGTTAGGACGATGACACCGACGACGAGCGCGAGGAGGAATCCCGCGCTCTGGAGGAAGGCGTAGCCCGTGTGATGGAAGGTGAGCTCGACGTCGCCTGAGGCGAGCGCGCCAGCCGCCAGGGCGGGCAGGAAGGGGCGGATCCCCACCGCTGCCGCGAGGCCGATCGCCTGGAAGATGTCAAAGACGAGGTGCACGGTGCTGTAGCGTGACGGGACGTGACGATAGACGAGAGGAGCCCGGGCGCAGGTTCCAGGCCGCCTCGCTCGACCGCTCGGGAGATCGAGCGCTACGCGGGCCTGTTTGCGGAGCGCACCAAAGTGATGAGGTCCTCGGCGATGCGCGACCTCATGGCGCTGACCGAGCGCGAGGACGTGATCTCCCTCGCCGGCGGGCTGCCCGACACCTCGACCTTCCCACCCGATTCGTATGCCTCGCTGATGCGCACGGTCGCCGCCGACTCGTGCGCGCGGGCGCTCCAGTACGCCCCCACCGAGGGCCTCGCGCTCGTCAAGGGCTGCATCGCCGATGTCATGCGCGCCGAGGGGATGGAGATCGATCCCGCCGAGGTCCTGGTGACCACCGGCGGCCAGCAGGTCATCGATCTCGTGTGCAAGACCCTGATCGATCCCGGCGACGTGATCGTCGCCGAGGCTCCCACCTATCCCGGCGCCGTGCCGACGTTCTGCGCCTACCAGGCCGACGTCGTCCAGGTGAGGATGGACCGCGACGGGATGTGCGTCGACGAGCTCGAGCTCACCCTCGACGAGCTCGAGCGCACGGGCCGGCGCCCGAAGTTCATCTACACCGTCCCCAATTTCCACAATCCCGCCGGGGTCACCCTGTCTCTTGAGCGCCGCCGCGCCCTCGTGCGCATCGCCCAGGAGCGCGAGCTCCTCGTGCTCGAGGACAACCCGTACGGGCTGCTGCGCTACGAGTCCGACCCGCTGCCCACCCTGCTCTCGCTCGACGGCGGCAACTACGTCATCTACGCGAGCACGTTCTCGAAGATCCTCTCGCCGGGCATGCGACTGGGCTGGACCCTGGCGCCGCGCCCCGTGCTCGAGAAGATGAACATCGGCAAGCAGGCCTCGGACCTGTGCTCGTCCTCGCTCTCCCAGTACTTCGTCGCCGCCTACTTCCAGTCCGGCCCCTGGCACGAGTACGTGCGCTCGCTGATCGAGATCTACCGCCGCCGCCGCGACGTCATGCTCGACGCGCTCGCCGAGCACTATCCCCGCGAGGCCGAGTGGACGCACCCGCACGGCGGGCTCTTCATCTGGGCCACGCTCCCGGACTACATCGACACCACCGACCTCCTCGCCCGCGCTCTCGAGCAGCGGGTCGCCTTCGTGCCCGGGCGGGCGGCCTACCTCGACGGGCGGGGCGGCTCCTCGATGCGCCTGAACTTCTCGGGCGTGGACGAGAACGACATCCGCGAGGGCATCAGGCGCATCGGCGAGGTCGTGCGCGAGCAGGTAGCGCTCTACGGCACCCTGACCGGGGCGAGGCCCGCCGCCGGCTCGGCCCGCGGCGGCCAGCCGCCCGGTCTCGGGAGCGAGCCGCGTACGCCGGCGACGGACTCCGAGCTCGCGAAGATCCTGCGCCTGCCGGCCAAGCGCCAGCGCGCCGGATGACCCCGGCGGGCGGGCCAGGTGACATGCTGGCGCGATGAGTCGCGTCGCGGTGCTCAAGGGCGGCCGCTCGCTCGAGCGTCAGGTGTCGCTGAAGTCGGGGGCGCGTGTCGAGGAGGCGCTCGAGAACCTCGGACACGATGTCATCTCGATCGACGTCGGTCCCGACCTCGTCGAGCGCCTGCTCATCGACGGGCCCGACGTCGCCTTCATCGCCCTGCACGGCCGCGACGGCGAGGACGGGACCGTCCAGGAGCTGCTCGAGGTCATGGGGATCCCCTACACCGGCTCCGGGGTCTCGGCCTGCATCCGCGCCGCCGACAAGGTCCTCGCCAAGCACGCCATGCGCGACCACGACATCCCCACGCCGGACTTCTACGCCTTCAACGAGACCGCTTTCCGCGAGCTCGGCGCCGCCGTCGCCCTCCCCGCCATCGAGGAGCGCCTGCGCTTCCCGATCGTCGTCAAGCCCGCCGGGCAGGGCTCGGCGCTGGGGATCAAGTTCGCCCGCACCCCCGCCGACGTGCCCACCGCCCTCGTCGCCGCCTTCTCCTACGACCGCAAGGTCCTGCTCGAGCGCCACGTCGCGGGCCGCGACCTCGCCGTCTCGATCCTCGACGAGGAGGACGGGTCGCCGCGGGCGCTGCCCATCGTCGAGGCGGTGCCGCGCGAGGAGGACTTCTACGACTTCGAGGCCCGCTACGTGATCGGGCGCACGACCTTCGTGTGCCCCGCCGAGCTCCCGCCGGCGGTAGCCGAGCGCGCCGCTGAGATCGCCAAAGGGGTCTACGAGCTCATCGGCTGCACCGGGTTCGCCCGCGTCGACATCATGCTCGAGGAGGGGAGCGATGAGCTCTACGTGCTCGAGCTCAACACCATCCCGGGGCTGACCGAGACGAGCCTGCTCCCGCAGGCGGCGGACGCGGCGGGGATCGGGTTCGACGAGCTCGTAGGGCGGATCCTCGAGCGCGCCGGCGAGGGCGGCTGAGGTGACGGGCGCGGTGGCGCATGCACAAAGCGCCCGCCTCCCGCATCGTGCGGTCGGCAGGCGCTGTACGGCGGGGAGCTGCCGACAACGGTCAGTGCTGGGAGGAGCCGGCACATCTCACGCGTCTGTAGCTTGCGGATATCCCCGCCTGCGGGCCCGGCCTCGCAGAATTTACTAGTCAGCGCGTGAATAGACAAGGCCCGATTCGATGACGCGGACGTACAGCACCACCATGACCATGGCCTCCCCGATCATCCGCACCTGGGGCAGGCTCGAGGTCTCTGGGCTCGATGCGCTCCCCACCGAGGGTCCGACGCTGGTGATCGGCAACCACGACAGCTACTGGGATCCGGTGGCGATCGGGGTGGCGGGGCTGCCGCGCCGGCAGATCCGCGCCCTCGCCAAGTCGACGCTGTGGAAGGCGGCCCCGGTGGGCTGGGTGCTCGACGGGATGGGGCAGATCCCCATCGTGCGCGGCGGCGGCGACACCCAGGCGCTCGACGTCGCCATCCGCGAGCTCGCCGGGGGGACGTGCATCGGCGTCTTCCCCGAGGGGACGATCTCGCGCGGCACCCGCCTGCGCGCCCGCAGCGGCGCCGGCCGGCTCGCCCTCGCGGTGCCTCAGGCCGAGATCGTCTGCGTCACCGTGCAGGGCACCGTCGACATCGTCCGCGTGCCCAAGCGGCCGAGCATCCGCGTCGAGTTCTTCGCCCCCACCGGCGGTCCGGCGCGCCCCGGGGAGTCCGCTTCGGAGTTCATCGTCCGCATCATGGACGAGATCCGCGCTCGCGCCCCCATCGCCATCCCCGGCCGCAAGCGGACGGCGACGAAGTACCGGGCCGCGGCGGCGGCCGCAGCCCCCGCCGCAGCCGGAGCCGGCGATACGGCCGGCGAAGGCGAGCCGGCGTCCTCGAGCACCTAGGCGCGACGATCAGGCGCTCGTCGCGAGCATGCGCTCGGTGAAGCTGATGACCGCGTCGACGCACTCCGAGCGCCACAGCTCGACCGTCTGCTGCCACCCGTCGGCGGCGGTGGCCCGTTCGCGCTGAGCGGCGGCGGTAGGGAGGAGGAGCTCGCGCTGGCGCTCGAGCAGGGGGCGCACGTCGCGACCGGCGCGCTTGAGGAACACGAGCTTGAGCATGAGCAGCGAGCGGGCGTCGCGGACGTGGGCGACGGGCTCCGAGAGCCACTGGCCGACGGCTCCCCGGCCGGGCGCGGTGACGTCCGTGATCGTGCGCTCGGGTCCCGGGCCGACCTCGGTGCCGATGGCGTGGACGAGCTCGTTGTCCTCGAGCACCCCCAGAGTCCGGTAGACGAGCTGCCGGGACACCGTCCAGATCACCCCGATCTCGCCGCCCGGGGCGAGGGCCTTGGAGAGCGCGAAGCCGTGAGCGGGCGCCTCGGCGAGGAGCCCGAGCACCGCCCACTCACCGGGAACGAGCCCGCGACCGCCGATCGTCGGCGGGGGGAGCGCGGCGGCCGGCGGTGAGTCCATCACCCGCCCCACGGCTAGCTGTCCCCGGCGAAGTCCTCGGGCGTGACCCGGTCGAGAAAGTCCTTGAACTTCTCGACGACCTCTTCGGTGTCCTCGACCTCGTGCTCGAACTCGATCGCCGATTCGGCGATGACCTCGTCGGCGGCGAAGATGGGGGCGCCCGCGCGCACGGCGAGGGCGAGAGCGTCGCTGGGACGCGAGTCGATCTCAACGTCGCGGCCGTTCGTCCTCAGGGTGATCGAGGCGTAAAAGGTGTTCTCCCGCAGCTCGGTGACCGCCACCCGCGAGCACTCGACTTCGAGCTCGCCGAGGAGATCGGCGAGGAGATCGTGGGTCATGGGCCGAGGCGTCGAAGCCCCCTGGAGCTTCATGAGGATGGCCGCCGCTTCGGGGTGCCCGATCCAGATTGGCAAGAACTTGTTGCTGTCGACCGTCTTCAGCAACACGATCGGCTGCTTGCCGACCATGTCGAAGCTCACGCCGTAGATGACCATCTCCTGCACGACCCCGCCAAGTATAGGCCCGGGTCTGGCGCTCGCCGATTCACCGGTGGTTTGCCTGACGTCGGCGCCGACGCCCCGGGAATCCTGCGCGCGGCAGAACCCCCGGGGATACACGGCAAAACGCCCCTAGGCGAGGTGATTGGCCTTCAGGAACTGCTCGGCCACCGCCGAGGCCGACTGCTTGTCGAGGATCACGGCCGCGTTCATCTGCTGCATGGCCGGGAGCGTGAGGATGGCGCTGACGGCGTTGATCGTCGTCGCGAACTGCGGGCCCTCGGCCGCGAGGACCTGCTTGGAAACGATCGGGGCGGCGTTCTCGTAGCCGAAGATGCCCTTGGGATCGGCGAGCAGCGTGTACTTGCCCGACTTGAGCTGCGGGTCGGTGGTGAAGGCGTCGATCGCTTGGGCCTGGCCGGAGTCGAGGGCCTGGTAGACGAGCGCGCTCGTAGCCAGAGGCACGAAGGTCGGCACCACGTCGTATTCCTTCTTCATGCCGATGAGCCCCGGGAAGCGGGTGGCGAACTCGGGCAGGGCGGCGAGCTTCACCGACTTGCCGAGCGGCTTCAGGTCGGCGACGCTCGCCAGCTTGTGCGCCTTGGCGTAGGCGACCTTGGTGATGACGACGTCGGAGTCCGCGAACGGCGTCATCGGGAGCAGGACGAGCGCGTGCTTGGCCAGGAACGCCTTCGACTGGTTGAAGGCCGCGGCCGCGCTCGGCGGGTTCTTGGTGACGCCGGCGAGCACCGAGAGGATCGTCCCCGTGTACTCGGGGTACATGCCGATCTGCCCGGAGGTCAGCGCCTTATAGGTGATCTCCGAGCTCCCGATGTTGTCCTTGAGCGTGACCTTGTAGCCCTTGTCCCGCAGGGCGGCGGCGTACAGGGCCCCGAGGATGTTCTCCTCGGGGAAGTTCTTGTCGCCGATGACCACGGCCGGCTTGCCGGCGCCGGGGCCGCTCGCGGCCGTGCTCGACGGCGTGCTCGAACTCGAGCTCGAACTCGAGCTGCTGCTCGTGGTGTTGCTCGAGCTTCCGCACGCGGCGACCACCACCGCCAGCGCCAGCGCGACCACGCCCGCCGGCATTCCTCTGCCCAGTTTGCTCACCATCACCGACCTCCCAGTTAGTGCTTTCGTATCGAACCTACCCGACCTTCACGGCGCCGAAATCGCCGCCGCGGCCGGCACAAGTGCGTCCACGTCCTCCTCTCCGCGAGCCTGGTGCTCGAGCCGGACCCCGCGCGGGGTGAGCTGGCGCTGCGCGAGCGCCAGCACCCCCTCGACGAGGAGGGCGAGGGCGGCCACGCAGATGGCGGCGCCCAGCACGCCCGACAGGTGATAGCTCTGCTCGTCGGAGATGATGTAGCCGAGACCGCCGTTGTATCCGGCCAGCGAGGCGATCGTCGCCGTGGCCACGACGTACACGGCGGCCGTGCGGATGCCGGCGAAGAGGAGGGGAATGGCGAGCGGCACCTCGACCCGCCAGAGGATGCGCCAGCCCGTCATGCCCATCCCGCGGGCGGCATCGACGACCTCGGGGTCGACGCCGGCGATCCCCACATAGGCGTTGGTGAGGACGATCGGCGCCGCGAGGATGACGAGGGCGACCTCGGTGACGGTGAGACCGAGTCCGAGGATGGCGTCGCCGATGGCGAGGACGGCGAGGCTGGGGAGGGCACGACCGATGTTCGAGATGTTGATGGCCGCGAACGAGAAGCGGTGGAGGTGCCCGAGCCAGGCGCCGATGGGGAGCCCGACCGCGAGTGAGATGGCGATCCCGATGCCGCTGATCCACAGCATCTGGAGGGTCAGATGCACGAGGGTGGGGGCGGCGGGATCAGAGGGCAGGGCGCCGTTATGGCCGATGAAGCGCAGCGCGTCGAGCAGCGTGGTCATCGCGCGCGGGCCCTCGACCACGGTGTCAGGGCCCGCTGCAGGAGCACGAGGAGCCCGTCGGCGAAGAGGGCGAGGGCGACGGCGAGGCCCCCGGCGACGATGAGCTCGGTCTTGAAGACGCCGTCCTGGATCGCCTGGAAGATGGGCACGCCGAGCCCCTGATCGCAGATATAGGAGGCGACGGTGCCGAGGGCGATCACCGTCACGGTGGCGATGCGGACACCGGCGATGATGCTGGGAAGGGCGAGGGGCAGCTCGACGCGCCACAGCGACTGGCGGGCGGTCATGCCCATCCCGCGCGCCGCCTCGCGGACGTCGTCGGGCACGTTGCGCAGCCCGGTGACGATGTTCCGGAAGAGGATGAGCAGCGTGTAGGAGACGAGCGCAACCTCGGCCGTGCGCACGCTGAGGCCGAGGGCCTTGATGGGCACGAGGATCTCGAACAGGGCGAGCGAGGGGATCGTGTAGAGAATCCCGCTGATGAGGATGATCGGGCGCTCCACCGCGCGGCGCCGGTAGGCGAGCAGCGCCAGCGCGAAGGCGATGACGAAGCCGATGACGACGGCGACGACGGAGAGGACGACGTGCTGGCGGAGCGCCGGCCAGAGGACGTTGCTCCAGTTCTGGGACACCCAGTCAGGGCAGAAGAGCCGGTTGGCCCGTTCGCACGCGTAGCTGCTCGGCGCCCCGCCGAAGACGGGGATCACCGGCCCCGCGGAAGCGAGCACGATCACGACGAGCGGCCGCCCTCGCCAGCGGCGCCAGAAGCACCGTCCGAGCCGTCCCCACCGTCCCGTGCGCCGTCCAGCGCGCCATCCAGCGCACCGTCCGTGCCCAGCAGACCCCCGACGAGCTCGAGCGTGACCAGCCCCGCGACGTGATCGTCGTCGTCGACGACGGTGAGCGGCTGCCCGCCCGCGGTGAGGATCATCGACAGGGCGTCGCGCACCGTGCTCGCCAGCGGGACGCGGCGACCGCTGGGCGCGAGTCCGTTGGGCTGGATCAGGTCGACGTCGCCGAGGGTGGTGAGCGCGAGCCGCTTCAACCCCCGGTCGGCCCCCACGAACTGGGCCACGAAATCGTCGGCGGGCCGGCTCAGGAGCTCGGCCGGGGGGGCGTACTGGGCGAGGACGCCGCCCTCGCGGAGGATGGCGATGCGATCGCCCATCTTGATCGCCTCGTCGATGTCGTGGGTCACGAACACGACCGTCTTGCGCACGGTGGCCTGGAGGCGCAGGAACTCGTCCTGGAGGCGCTCGCGGTTGATCGGGTCGATGGCCCCGAAGGGCTCGTCCATGAGCATCAGGGGCGGATCGGCGGCGAGGGCGCGGGCCACGCCTACGCGCTGGCGCTGGCCGCCGGAGAGCTGGGCGGGGTAGCGGCCCCGCATCTCCTCAGGATCGAGCCCCACGAGCTCGAGGAGCTCGTCGCTGCGGCGCGCGATCCGCGCCTTGTCCCAACCGAGGAGGCGCGGAACGGTGGCGATGTTCTCGCCGACGCTCTGATGGGGGAAGAGCCCGATCTGCTGGATGACGTAGCCGATCTCCCGCCGCAGCTCGTCGGGCCGGCGCTCGAGGACGCTGCTCCCGCCGAGGATGATGTCGCCGCTCGTGAGCTCGATCATGCGGTTGATCAAGCGCATGGCGGTCGTCTTCCCCGAGCCCGACGGGCCGACGAGCACGCACACCTCGCCCGCCGGCACCTCGAGGCTCAGGTCGTCGATGGCCGGCGATGATTGGCCGGGATAGCGCTTGGTTACGTGCCGGAGCTCCAACGGCGCCGCAGGCGCGAAGCCGGAAGACCCCTCCGATCGGGCGGTGTCTGATTCTGGCATGAGGAGAGCGGCGCGAGAGCTGCGCCCTTAACAGAGTATTGAGTTAACAAAGGAAATCCGAATGGAGCCCGCGCAAGAAAGCTTCGTCAGCGAGCGGGTACACGCATGGATCTGGTGGCAACGGGCTCTTGTCTAGCTCATGTCTTGGCGGCCAGGGCGATCCGGGCCAGCACGCCGCGCAGTCTGGCCCCGCCGAGCGGCGTGTGGTCACGAGCGCGGCCCCCATCTCCTTGCGCCGCTTCCCGGCTTGGCGATCTGCGCGAACGTGAACTCGCTCGCCGGGCGACCTTCAAGCCACCGGCCGGCGAGGTAGAGCGCCGCCTGCGGGTCGCGGTCGGCGCCGTCCTGGGAGATCAGGCTGTTCTTGACCTTGTAGTCGACAACCGCTGGCGGGGGCTCGCCGCGCTCGCCGGGTCGGACGGTTTCGAGGTCGAGGTAGCAGAGGATCGTCCACTGAAGCTCAGGGGTGAGCGCGAACTCGACCTTTCGCTGGACCGTAACCGGACGGCCGACGTGGGGGAGGAGCGCCTTGAACGCGAGCGCGATCGCTTGCAGGCCGAGCTCGAACGCCACCTTCTGGCTGGAGCTCGTCGCCCCAGTCGACGCCGAGCTTCGCCTGCTCGACGGCGAGCTCGGCGCTCCAGCATTCGCGGTAGTGATTGTGCACCTGGTCAAGCGTCAGCGGTTGCTCGTTCTCGAGCTGGTGTTGGTGGTAGGCGGACAGGGCGTCGTCGACGCGGCCGCCGAGGAACATCGCGCCGCTCGGCGGCGTCCGCTCGCCCTTGATGTAGTGGCGCCGCCAGGTCTCGGGCAGGTGACCCATTTCGTGTACGACGATGGCGAGAGGTGGCGCAGCCGCTCGCCGTCGTAGCGGATGGGTAGGCGCGTGGGGATCGGGATGCGGGCGGCCAGGTCGGCCGCCGTTTGCGGTCCTGGGGCCAGGAGTTGCCGCAGGGACCTGCGCGAGATCTGACATGAGATCTCCTTTCCGGTGAAGGTCGTGGGCCGCCCGCGCCGACGAAGAGATCGCGCGGACGGGTAGTCAGGGCGCGTGCCTTGACGCCGCGGCCCGAAAACCATTCCGGCATGGCCTCCGGCGACCATCACCACGGCGAGGTGGAGACAAGGATCTACGTGGTCAGCGGGGCGTATGCCTGGAGCGGGACGCCGAGCAGCGCTTGGAGGCCGGTTCCGGGGATTATGTGTACGAGCCCCACCGCGAGGGTCATGAAGGTGCTGCTGGAACTCGGGGTGTAGTCACCGAACGGTTCGCACACGTCAAATCCCGGCGCCTACACGGAGCGACGCCGCCGCGAACGCTCGCTTCGATTCCGTTTGGTGTGATAGTCACGCTGCTGGGCGCCGGCGACGAGATCGTCGACCGTGGCACGGCCTACGCCACGACCTCGGGCCGCCTGCACTCGTCGAGCCGCTCAGCGCCGCGACGCCCGACCAGCTCGCCCTCCAGCCGGAAGCTGAAGAGCATCACACTCGGACCGAGGGTGGCGTCGAGATCGAGGGCGTGGAAGTTCTTGGCGCGGTGTGTGGTCGTTGGCGAACGAGAGATGCCGGGCCAGCAGCGACCGCACATGCTCTGCCGGTGGTGTCGATCGAGGTCATTCCTCCCGCCTTGATAGCGGCAGGGGTGGGCGGTACAGTCGACGTTAGTTAGCGCGGTGGGTCAGGCAAGAAACACCGTTAGGGCTTACACCTCGCCTCCGGCGTGGGGAAAGGACCGCGAATGGCGGCAGATTGGGCGCGTCGCCTAGGCCATGTGACCGGGCTCGCCTCGGTCGTGCTGTTCTGCCTGTCGGGCAGCGCCGGGGCGTCCTTGACCTGGCAGCAGGATGGGGGTATCGGGGATGGGCCGGAGGCGCTCGTGAGCATCACCTGCCCGTCGGCTGATCACTGCGTGGCGCTTGACTTCGCCGGCCGGGAAGTACCGCTCGATCCGAGCTCACTGGGAACCGCGCCCCCGCGTTCCCTCGATTCAGATTCGAATCTGGTCAGCGTGGCCTGCCCGTCGGGAACGCAATGCACAGCGGTCGACGACAGTGGCAACGAGATTACCTTCGATCCGTTCTCACCGAGCCCTCGGACGCGAGCCCGGATCGACACCGGGCTCGACGAGATAACGGCCGTGGCCTGCCCGTCAACCACTCAATGCACGGAGATCGACAACGAGGGGACGGAGGTTACCTTCGATCCAACCTCCCCCGCTTCTGCGCAAACGGCGAGGATAGACACCAGCCAAGATGCGGCCACGAGCATCGCGTGCCCGTCGACCGTGCAGTGCACGGTGATCGATGGCAGTGGCCAGGAGATCACCTTCGATCCGGCCCTGCCTGCGATGGCGACCCACGCAACGGTCGTCGAAGCGAACCTGGAGGCTATCGCCTGCCCATCGAGCCTGCAGTGCACGGCTGTGGGCCCGCAGGAGGAGGTGACTTTCGATCCGGCACTACCCGCCAGCGCCACCGATTCGACGGTCGGCGCGGGAAGCGCGGTTGCGTGCCCGTCCGGCGGCCAGTGCACGTCGATCGACGGTAACAGCGAGACGACATTCGTGCCCACCGATCCCGGTGGCTCATCGCCCGTCATGGTCGACTCCGGTCAGGGCATGCAGGCGGTCGCCTGCCCGTCTGCGGCGACGTGCGTTGGGGTGGACCTGGCCGGCCAGACGGTGTCGTTCGATCCGTCTTCGCCGCCCACGCCAACGATCGCCCAGGTGGATGACACGTTCCTCTTCGACAGTCTGGCGTGCGCATCCGCGGACCAGTGCGTGGCCGTCAGCGAAGATGGATTCGATTGGACGATCGGAGGTACGCCAAGCGGGCCCAGCTCTTACATCATCGATCGTTTGGGCTTCACCGCCGTCGCTTGCCCGTCCTCGACCGAGTGCACGGGGGTGGACGGCAGCGGCGGCGAGCTCACCTTTGCTCCCAATCCGGATGATTCCGAGGCTGTTTCCACCCCTCAGATCGACAGCGAAGGGGAACCGACAGCGGTCGCCTGTGCCGTCGTCGGCCAGTGCACGGCGGTCGACGATGTTGGCAACGAGGTGACGTTTGATCCGGCCGGCCCAGGCGCCACGCAGAGCGTTTCGTCTGTCACGAGCGCTTCCGTCGATACCACCGCGCTGTCCTCGGTCTCCTGTCCATTGCCGTCGCAGTGCACGGCCGTCGACAGCGATGGCAACGAGGTGACCTTCTTTCCTCCTGCGCAGTCCGGAGCGAGCACCGCGGACATTGACGGGGGCACTACGCTCACGAGCGTGGCCTGCCCCGCGAGCGATCAGTGCACGGCGGTGGACGTAGAGGGTACGGCGGTTACCTTCAATCCGGATTCGCCGGCGGGGGCTTCGTCGGCTGGCATCGACAGCAACGAGCTGACCGGCATCGCGTGTCCCACGACCACGTTCTGCGTGGCGATCGACGCGGCAGGGTACGCGGCCCAGTTCGATCCGCAGGCTCCGCTGGGTCCCGGCTACAGCGTCGATTGGCTCGACGGCGCGCAGTGGCTGCTCAGTGTCTCCTGCTACTCGGCGGAGGACTGTAAGGTCCTCGATAACAAGGGCTTCCTCTATCTGGGGACGGGTTCGCCCTCTGCTCCCACCAGTTCAACGCCGCCGCAGACGTCTGGGGTCCCGTCGCCGGTCACGGCCGGTACGACCACCACGACTACGACCACTGCGCCGAAGCCCGCCGCGAGCCCGACCACCTCACGCGGACAGCTGGTGCTTTCGACCACGGGCAAGGCGCGACTGCGCTTCGAGGTCAAGGCCGGCGCCAATGCGCCCGCGATCGAGACCCTCTCCGTCTCGCTCCCCAGCGGCTTCGCGTTCGAGACCGGCAAGGATCACGGCGTCGCCGTGGCCGCTCGCGAGGGCTTCACGGCGGTGCTGCGCTCCGGCCGGCTGGTGATCACTCTGAAGCCGGACGCCACCCGAGCCACCGTCAGGATCTTCCTGACAGAGGGAAGGAAGTTGCACGCCGACCTACGCAAGCGCAGCGGCGCGCTTCGCCGTGACAACCTCGACCTGGGCGTGAGCATCACCGACGCTACAGGTCACGCGACGAAGTCGCATCTCGACTTCGTCAAGCGCATGCGCTGAGCGCGCCCAGACCATTCTCCTCTCGTCTCGTTGTTTGCCCCGGACGCGCCGGCGTCCATCTCGCCGACGTCCTCGTAAACGGCGCTCACCTCGGGGGCGCCATCGACGATCGGCAGGGTGACGATCAGCCGACAGGCGAGGTAGTGCTTCTTCTGGGCGCCCGCCGCGAGCAGCTCGCCGGCGTTCAAGCGCCGCACCACGGACTGCGCGCCGAGGAACGCGGCGACCTGCGCGCCGCCGTAGGGAACGCCGTTGTAGGTGACCTTGGTCATCGCGCGAAAGCCGATCGCGCCCAGCGCGAACGGTCGGCGGAACAGCTCGATCGCCTCCGCGTACGTCTGTGCGGGCGGGACGATGGGCGTGGGGTCGTTGGATGAAGCAGCTCGCGAAGCGGTCGGGTTGTCGCCTCGGTGGCTGGCGCGGGCCGCGCTGGCGTTGCGTTCGCGCGTTGGCTGACGATGCGGCTAGTCGGCGCGAGCGCGCCGCGGAGCATTTCCTCGGCCGTGACTTCGCGGTCGCGCATCAGCCGACCGGCTGAGCTCGTACAGCCGCTCGACGGTCAGCCCAACCAGGCCCCGACCAGACCAGCTACGGTCAGCTGCACAGTCCGCGCAGCGGCGGTCGGGGCGAGCTCGACCGGCACCGGGTCACGCTCGACGCCCCGTGACGAGCTCGGCGCTCACACACACGGGACAGCGTGCCGGGCTTGCCGCCCCGGCGTCGTCGCGGCGCGGCTCGGTCAGCCTGGCCAGTCGATCCGCTCGGCCAGCTCAGCTGGCCCGAGCGCGACCACGGTGCTGTTCTGGACCGGGCTGTACTCGCCGCTCGGATGCAGCGAGAGCCAGTGCACCACGCGCTCCTGAGGATCGACGATCAACAGCTCGGCCACGTCATGCGCGGCGTAGAAGGCGAGCTTCTCCCAGGTCTTGTCATCAGGTGAGACGATCTCCACCACCAGCGACGCGGTGGGGACGTACACCTCGTCCGGTCCCGGCTGGAACAACCCGCCGTCGGGCACGCGGTAATTGTCGGGCTCGCCAAGGTTGAAGATGCTCATCATGGGCACGAGCCCCACCTCGCGTGCGGGCGGTCCGAGCAGCTCGGCTAGCTGCTGGGCTACGTGCGCGTGCCGGCGGTGCGGCGCGGGGTTCATGTGGTACACGCCCTCCCAAATCTCGTCCAGCAGATCCTGACCGAGCTCTCGGCGCCGCTCAACCAGCGCTCGGAACTCCGCCGGCTGGGGATCGCACACGAGCGTTGGCACAGCATCAAGGTTACCGCCCGCGGCACCGAACGTTTCACCGTTCACCTCCATCGTTTCATCACTCCCGGCCCTCGAACCCGGCGCACAGTGGTTGCCGCATCAGGGCAACGCCGAGGTGTCTGGTGACCTGCCGCGCTGGCCCCGGAGCCGGCCGTCGTCCAGTACGCCTTGGTCATCGCGCGAAACCCGATCGCGCCGGGCGCGAACGGGCGGCGGAACAGCTCGATCGCGTCCGCGTGCGTCTCGGCGGGCGGGACGATGGGCGTGGGGTCGTTGGATGAAAACATGCGTAGTTCTCCCAAGTCGGGTTCGGTTTGAATAGCTCGGCGGCCGACCTCGCGTGGCGCGCGTCGAGCAGGGCTTTGAGTGATGCGAGGGCTGGACGAGCGGCTCGAGCAGCTCGGCCAGCAGCTCGCGAAGCGGCCCGTCATCGCCCTGGTGGCTGGCGCTAGCGGGGCACCACCGGGTAAGGCGCCTGGCGCTACCCCATGGGTCGTACGCGTTGTAACCCACCATCGCCGGGTACCGTTCCTCGGCGCCCGGTCCTATGTAGAGCGTGACCGGCCCTGAGCTGTCATCGCGCGGCCCCTGAA
>DASZKU010000086.1:0-2203 GCA_035552815.1 Solirubrobacteraceae bacterium
CCCGAGGGGCTGCTCGAGCGGCTCGGGACCCTCGGAACCGTGACCGCCGAGATGCACTCGGTTCTCGCCTCGGACTCGAACGACCCCGCCTTCGTCCCCGAGCAGCCGAGCAACGAGGCGCTCTCGCTCCTGACCGCGACAATCGACGAGGAGATCGAGCGCATCTTCGTGCGCCTGCCCGACGACGAGCGCCTCGCACCGATCGCCGGCCGGGGCCAGGACGTGCGCGAGCGCCTCGCCCAGCGCTCGGGGCTCACGTCCGGCGGCCACGTGATCCGCACCCACGGCGACTTCCACCTCGGGCAGACGCTGTACACGCCGCGCGAGTGGGTGATCATCGACTTCGAGGGCGAGCCCGCGCGCCCGCTCCCCGAGCGCCGGCAGAGGCGCTCGCCCCTGCGCGACGTGGCGAGCATGCTGCGCTCGTTCGCCTACGCCGCCTCGGCGCTCGAGATCCTGCGCGGGCAGCCGGCGCCGCCCGACTTCGAGGAGCGCGCGCGGGACACCTTCCTCGCGCACTACTTCGAGGCCGTCGATGCCACGCTCCTGCCCGGCGGCCCCGCCGCGGTGGCCAACCTGCTCGCGGTGTTCGAGCTCGAGAAGGCGATCTACGAGCTCCAGTACGAGATCAACAACCGGCCCCACTGGGTGACGATCCCGGTGGCCGGGATCGTGCGCATGCTCGAGGCGGCGTGACCGTCACCACCTCAGAGCTCGACGCCGTCGTCCGCCGCGAGCACTCGAACCCGCACGCGGTCCTCGGGGCCCACACCGCCGAGCGGGGCGTGGTCGTGCGCGCCTACCGCCCGGGGGCGGCGGCCGTGACGGTCAAGGTCGAGGGTGGCGAGCGCGCCCAGTCGCTCGAGCTCGCGGAGATCCATCCCGCGGGCGTATTCGAGGGGCTGATCGAGGGGGCGGAGATGCCGCTGCGGTATCGGCTCGAGCTTGACTATGGCCCCGGCGGGACGTTCACGATCTACGACCCCTACGCGTTCGCGCCGGCGCTCGGCGAGCTCGACCTCCACCTGATCGGAGAGGGGCGCCACGAGGAGCTCTACGACCGTCTCGGCGCGCACGTGAGGACCCACGAGGGCGTGCGAGGGACGGCGTTCGCGGTATGGGCGCCGGCGGCGCGAGCCGTGAGTGTGGTCGGCGACTTCAACTCGTGGGATGGGCGGCTGCATGCGATGCGCTCGCTCGGGTCGGGCGGGATCTGGGAGCTCTTCCTCCCCGAGGTCGCGGAGGGTGCCTGTTACAAGTACGAGCTCCTCACCGCCGACGGCGAACTCACCCTGAAAGCGGATCCCTACGCACAGGAGACCGAGGTGCCGCCGAAGACCGCCTCGGTCGTGTTCGAGCCCCACTACGAGTGGAGCCCCCAGGACGCCGAGTGGCTCGCGCGCCGGCGCGACGACGTCGCGCTGGCCGACCCCGTCTCGATCTACGAGGTCCACCTCGGGTCGTGGCGACTCAATACCCTCGACGGCAACCGCGAGCTCACCTACGGCGAGCTCGCCGACGAGCTCGCCGCCTACGTCAAGGACATGGGCTTCACCCACGTCGAGCTCCTGCCCGTGATGGCGGCGCCCTTCAGCGGCTCGTGGGGCTATCAGGTGACGGGTTACTTCGCGCCCACCCCGCGCTACGGCTCGCCCGACGATCTGCGCCGCTTCATCGACAGCATGCACTCGGCCGGGCTCGGGGTGATCCTCGACTGGGTCCCGGCCCACTTCCCGCGCGACGAGTTCGCGCTCGCGCGCTTCGACGGGACCGCGCTCTACGAGCACGCCGATCCCCGCCGCGGCGCCCATCCCGACTGGGGCACGCTCGTCTTCAACTACGCACGCCACGAGGTCCGCAACTTCCTCATCTCCAATGCCCTGTTCTGGCTGCGCGAGTACCATGTCGACGGAATTCGCGTCGACGCCGTCGCGTCGATGCTCTACCTCGACTACTCCCGCCGCGCAGGCGAGTGGATTCCCAACCAGTTCGGCGGCCGCGAGGACCTCGACGCCGTCGCCTTCCTCAAGGAGCTCAACGAGGTGCTGTACGGGCGCGAGCCGGGCATCATCACCGCCGCGGAGGAGTCGACCTCGTGGCCGGGGGTGTCGCGGCCGACCTACCTCGGCGGGCTCGGGTTCGGCTTCAAGTGGAACATGGGCTGGATGCACGACACCCTCGAGTACTTCCAGCAGGACCCGAT
>DASZKU010000087.1:0-1568 GCA_035552815.1 Solirubrobacteraceae bacterium
CCGCACAACCCTGGTGCATGGCTCACCGCCGTGGGGAAGCGCAAGGCGATCGACGCCTTCCGCCGACAGCGCACGTTGGCGGCCAAGTACGCCCAGATCGGACGCGAGCTGCAGGCCCATACGGCCCCCGGCGACGGGGACGACGCGACGCTCGACGCGGTGTCGAGCGAGGAGATCGATGACGACCGCGTCCGCCTGATCTTCGTCGCCTGCCACCCCGTCCTGCCGCTACCCGTCCGGGTGGCGTTGACCTTGCGCCTCGTGGGTGGGCTCACGGTGCCCGAGATCGCCCGTGCCTATGTCGTTCCCGAGGCCACGATCGCCCAGCGCATCGTGCGGGCCAAGAAGGCCGTCGCCCGAGCTGGCGTCCCGTTCGAGGTCCCGGTCGGCGAGGACCGCTTGTCGCGCCTGGGCGCCGTGCTCGAAGTCATCTATCTCGTCTTCAACGAGGGCTACTCGGCCACCTCCGGCGAGGACTGGGTGCGGCCCGAGCTCTGCAGCGAGGCGCTTCGCCTCGGCCGCGTGCTCGCCGCCCTCGTGCCGGACGAGCCCGAGGTGCACGGCCTCGTCGCCCTCATGGAGTTCCAGTCCTCACGCCTGCGCGCCCGCACTGGCCCCACCGGCGCGCCCGTCCTGCTGCTCGACCAGGACCGCCGCACGTGGGACCGGCTCCACATCGGGCGGGGCGAAACCGCGCTGGCCCGGGCTGACGAGCTCGCCAATACCCGTGGCCCCTACACCCTGCAAGCCGCCATCGCCGCCTGCCACGCCCGCTCCTTCCGACCCGAGGAGACCGATTGGGACGAGCTCGTGGCTCTCTACACCGCTCTCGCCCGCGCGACACCCTCGCCGATCGTCGAGCTCAACCGCGCCGTCGCGGTATCGCGGGCCTCGGGGCCGGCCGAAGCCCTCGAACTGGTGGATCTCCTCGTCGGCACCGGCACGCTCGAGCGCTACCACCTCCTCTACAGCGTGCGAGGCGACCTGCTCGATCGGCTGGGTCGCCACGACGAGGCGGCGGCCGAGTTCGAGCGAGCGGCAGCATTGGCCACCAACGGCCAGGAGCGCACCCTCCTGTCGGAGCGCGCCCGGGCCAACCGTTCCACCAGGGCGACCGGTCCCGGCGCGGGATGACTGGCCCACCGCGGACCTCGCGGAGGCCCGGCCACGTGCAGCTGCCTGTTGTTTGGCCCGACCAGGGCTTCCAGGCAAGCCCCCACACCCCGGCGGGCGAGATAGAGGTATTCGCGGCCTTCTTCAGCAGCCTCCGAAGGAGCAAGAGTCGCCGTCTGGGCCTCCTCGTGGTCGGCATTGCCTTTGTCCGGCCCTGCGTAGCGATTCTTCTCATGAAGGTCGTTCGAACAGGTTCGGGGTAACGGCACGAGCGGCTCCTCGCCGTGGCCGGTACGCCCGTCTCGCCCCTAAGAACACAATCCGCGGGGACCAAGGGGCGCTGTGAGTGGGGCGGCAGAGTTCAGAAGTGTCGTTCCGGCGCGAGGCCGTGCTCGCAACAGTTGCTCGCCCCCGAACGGCACTTTGATGCTAGGCCCAAGTTGGGATATTGAGAC
>DASZKU010000088.1:0-14206 GCA_035552815.1 Solirubrobacteraceae bacterium
GGCGAGGAAGCGGCTGGCGGACTCGCGCGAGGAACCGGCGAGCTGGGCGAGGTCGGCCTGGGTCGAGGTGATCAACACATCTCCCTCGGCGGCGCCCTCGGCCTGAGCCGCAGCGACGAGCTCGGCGAGGACGGCGGCGACCCGGCTCTGGACGGTCTGGCAGGACTGACGGGTAAGGCGCTCGTTGGTCTCGCGCAGGCGCCGCCCGAGCGCGATCACCAGCTTCACGGCGATATCCGGGTGCAGCCCGAGCAGCCGGCGCATGTCCGCGCCGAGGATGGCGATCGCCTCCATCGCCTCGATGCTCTCGACCGTCGCCGACCGGCGCTCGGAGTCGAACATCGCCAGCTCGCCGAAGATGTCGCCGGGGCCGAAGTTGGCCAGCGTGATCGAGCGCCCGTCCGAGTGCTCGCGAATCGCCCGGGCGTGTCCGTGGCGCACAATGTAGCACGTATCGCTCTCATCGCCCTCGCGGAACACCACCTCCCCCGCCTCGAACCGGCGCGGCACGGCGACGTCGGCGACCTTGCCGAGCTCCGCCTCGCCGAGCGCGGAGAAGACGGGAACGCGACCGAGGAGCTGGACGGTGTCCTGACTCGTCGTCGCCATGCGCCAGAAATACCACACGGCGAGGCGATGAGCGCGGTCGGCGGGCCTTGCGCCCGCCGTCAGGCGAGATCGAGTGCCCGCTCGCGCCGGCGGCGCTGGACGGCGAGGGCGAGCCACCAGGCGAGGGCGGCCACGAGGGCGAGGGGGAGGAGCACGGCGAGGGCGATGAGGGCGACGCCGGCGGTGACCTCGAGGACGCGGAGGGCGTCGTGGCCGGCCTTGTGGAGGCCGAAGCCGCCGCCGGCGCCGGACTTTGGGCCGCCGAGCGCGGTGGCGGCCTGGATGCTCACGGTGACGCGGCTGTAGTTGACCTGGCGGTTCAGCGAGCGCAGCGAACCCTGGGCCCCGGCGAGGGTGGCGTTCTCGTTGGCGATCTCAGCCTTGAGGGTGGCGATCTCGGTGGGGTCGGTCGCGGCCGCGAGCTGGGTGCGCAGGCGGGCGAGCGCCGCCTGGGCGGCCGCGATCCGGCGCTGGGTGGAGACGAAGGAGGACTTGATGTCGCGGGTGTTGTCCGTCCTCGAGACCACGTGGGCGTAGCGCAGCCGCGAGAGCTCGGTGAGGGCGAGCGAGAGCTGGGCGCTCGGGATCCGGAGCTGGAACTGCGCGCTCGCCCCCGGTCCCCCGGTGCTCGAGACGTTCGAGCTGTCGACGATGCCCCCGACGGCGCCGACGACGTTGAACACGCCCTGGGCCACCGTGTCGATGCGGCTCGCGGGGGCGCCGAGCTCGAGGATCGAGGACTGGATGACCTTGCGCCCGTTGGGGACCGGGGCGGGTGCGGCCAGGATCGTCGCAGGCCTGCCCCCGGCACCCGCGGCGCCGAAACTCGTCGGGCTCGTCGAGCTCGCCGAGCTCGACGCACTCGTGACGGTCGTCGCGGTCTGGTGTTCGCTCGCCGCGACGCGGTGCGGGACCAGCAGCCCCGCAGAGTTCCGCACCCGGCCGACGGGGGCCTGCTTGGTTGCCGGCGCGGCCTTGATCGCTCCGCGAGCGTTGTCCGTGACCGCCCCGTTGAACGACCGCGCGACGTTCTCCGGCGCCCCCGCCCCCCCCGAGTTCACGAGCACCACCGCGACCACCACCACCGCGGCGAGCGCCGCGGCGGCCGTGCCCAGCACCGGCGTGAGGCTCCAGGCCCGCCAGCGGCGCGACGGGCCGCCCGTATGGGCGACAGAACCACCCGAATCGACGCAAGCGCCGGCCGTCCGCCCGAACCGGCCCTCCACGCGCCGATCGAGCCCGGCCGCGAACTCCGGGCTCGGGCCGTCGGGCCGGGCGACCGAGAGCAGCAGCGCGAGCTCGGCGAGCTCGGCGAAGCGGGGCGCGACCGGGTCACCGGCCAGGGTGGCGTCGATGGCGTCGAGCTGCTCGGCGATCTCGGGATCGATGAGCTCGTGTTCACGGGGTTGCATCGCAGGCCTTTCTCAGCTTCTCGATCGTTCGGTGCAGCATCGTCCCCGCGTTGGACTCGCTGACGCCGAGGACCCGCGCCACCTCGGCGTTGGAGAGCCCGGCGTGGAACTTCAAGGCGATGAGCTCGCGCTCGCGGGCGGGGAGGGCGGCGAGGGCGGCGCGCACGGTGGTGCGCCGGAGCGCGACGTCGGCGCCGTCCTCGGGCCCGGCGGCGTCGACGTCCTCGGGGTCGCTGACGAGGGCGGCGAGCCGGCGCCGGCGGCGCAGTTCGTCGAGCGCCGCGTTGCGGGCGATCCCGAAGAGCCACGCCCGCTCCTCGCCGCGGCGGCGGTCGAAGGTCCGCCGCCGGCGGTAGGCGCGCTCGAAGGCGAGCGCGGTCACGTCCTCGGCGGCGACCCGGTCGCGCAGGAGGGTGAGGACGTAGGCGTAGACATCGTCGCGGCTCGAGCGGTAGAGAGTCTCGAAGCGGCCCCAGGCGTCCTTGACGTCGTCGGTCTCGGGCGCTGTCAGGGTCTCGCTCACGGACTCACTACGACGTGGGCGGGAATCCGTCACGGGGCCGCGAGAGAGCATGCCTCCCATCCGGACCGATATCTTCCTCCTCGTGCCGCGCTTGGTGTCCCCGGTCCTCGCCGCTGCCGTCGCTCTCGCGGTCTCAGCGAGCGGCGCGGCGGCCGCGTCGAAGCCCGCGACGCACAAGAAGAAGAAGAAGGGCCCGACGGCGGCGCAGAAGCTCGCGGCGGCCGTCAAGACCGCCGAGCACTCGCCCGACCTGTGGGCGACGGTGAACGTGTGCACCTCGATGCCCGCGCCCACCAACGACTCGGTGGGGATCCGCGGCCAGATGCCGAGCCTGGGCGTCCCCGCCACCCTGTCGATGAATATCTCCGTGTCCTACTGGGACGGAAGCGCGTTCGCGACCCCGCCCATGCCGGTGACCGACACCATCTCCCTGGGCATGGGCACGCACGGCCTCCACCAGGGCGGCGTCAACTTCACCATCATCCCCCCGACCCCGGGCGCCACCTACGTGGTGCGGGGAGCCATCACCTTCGAGTGGAAGATCGGCACCAAGGTCGTCGGCAAGGTCACCAAGAACACCGGGCACGGCTACGCCAACGTCGGCTTCTCGAGCCCGCCCGGCTTCAGCGCCGGCACCTGCACGCTCACCTAACGGGCCGCGGGGAGGATGAAGCGCTCGACCGCTTCCGCGAATCCCTCGTCCTCGTTGGAGCCGGTCACGCGCCGCGCGGCCTTCTGGACCTCGGGGCTGGCGTTGCCCATGGCGATGCTCAGGCCCGAGTGGGCGAACATGAGCACGTCGTTGGGCATGTCGCCGATGGTGGCGATCTCGTCGGTGGAGAGCTTGTAGCGAGCGGCCAGCCACTGGGCGACGAAGCCCTTGTTGGCGTCGGGATGGGTGACGTCGACGTAGTAGGGCTGGGAGGCCGACACCGAGACGTCGTCGCCGAAGCGATCGTGGACGCCGGAGACGCACGCCTTCACCGCCTCGTGATCGTCGCTCACCCCCACGAGCTTGGCGGCGTCGGAGTGCAGGCCGTCGTAGCTCTCGACCACCGTGGGCTCGAACTGGACCGTCCTCGTCTCCCGGTCGACGTGGGGCCCCTTGGGGTCCTGGACGTACCAGTCGGCACCGCGGTAGAGCCACACGTCGACGTCGTGGCTCTCGAGCTCGTCGATGATCGGCCCGACGAGCTCGGAGGGGATGACCCGCTGCTCGATCACCTCGAGGTCGCGGTCGGCGATGACGCCGCCGTTGAAGGCGGCGATCGGCGTCGTCAGGTCGAGCGGCTCGATGAGCATGGCCATGCCCCGGGGCGGCCGGCCGCTGGTGACCGCGAAGAGGATCCCCGCCTCCCCGAGCTTGCGCACGGCGGCGACCGTGCGCTCGGTGAGGACCTTCTCCTGGGTCACCAGGGTGCCGTCGACGTCGGCGAGGAGCAAGCGGATGCTCATCGGTCGCCCGCTCGGAGCTCGCCGCCAGGCGAACCGCAAAAGGATGTCTTCACGCTCACGTCTTCTGCTCGGCGTGGCCGCCGAACTCCGCTCGCATGGCCGACAGGATCTTATTGGTGAACTCGCCGTTGCCGCGCGACTCGAAGCGCTCGAGGAGGGCGGCCATGATCACCGCCGCGGGGACGCCGAGGTCGATGGCGGCGATCGCCGTCCACCGCCCCTCGCCCGAATCGGACACCCGGCCCGAGAACTCGTCGAGGTCGGGCGAGCGGGCGAGCGCGTCGGCGGTGAGGTCCAGGAGCCACGACCCCACCACCGAGCCGCGGCGCCACACCTCGGCCACCTCGGACACGTCGATCTCGTACTGATAGGCCTCGGGGTCGCGGAGCGGCGTCGTCTCGGCGTCGATCACCGCGGTCTGCTTCCCCGCGTCGGCGTGCTTGATGATGCCCAGGCCCTCGGCGAGGGCGGCCATCATTCCGTACTCGATCCCGTTGTGGACCATCTTCACGTAGTGCCCGGCTCCGCTCGGCCCGCAGTGCAGGTAACCGTCGGGCGCGGTGCCGTCGGTACGCGTGCGCGCCGGGGTGGGCTCGGCCGCGTCCCGTCCCGGGGCGATGGTCTTGAAGAGGGGATACAGGCGCTCGACGGCCGGCCCCTCGCCGCCGATCATCAGGCAGAAGCCGCGCTCGAGTCCGAACACGCCGCCGCTCGTCCCCACGTCGATGTAGTGCAGACCCTTGACGAGCAGGGCCTTGGCGCGCTCGATGTCGTCACGGTAGTAGGAGTTGCCCCCGTCGATCACGGTGTCGTCGAGCTCGAGCAGGGGGACGAGCGAGTCGAGCGTCGGCTGCACCACCCCGGCGGGGACCATGATCCACGCGGCGCGGGGCTTTTCGAGCTTGGCCACGAAGTCCTCGAGGCTGTCGGCCCCGACCGCGCCGGCGTCGGCGAGCTCCTTCACCGCTGCCGCGTTCACGTCGTAGACCACGCACCGGTGGCCGTCGGCCATCAGGCGGCGGACGAGGTTCGCCCCCATCCTCCCCAACCCGATCATTCCGAGCTGCATGGGGTTGTCGGTTGCCATCTCAGCCTCCCTTGCTCTTCAGTTCGCGGTAGCGGCGGATCAGATTGTTGGTCGAGGAATCATGGGTCAAGGCCGGCTCCTCGGCGCTCTCGAGCTCGAGTTCGGGGATGATCGCCGCCGCGAGTGCCTTGCCGAGCTCGACACCCCACTGGTCGAAGGAATCGATGTCCCAGATCACGCCCTGGGTGAAGACGCTGTGCTCGTAGAGGGCGATGAGCGAGCCGAGCACGCGCGGGGTGATCACTTCGGCGAGGAGCACGTTGGAGGGGCGGTTGCCTTCCATCACCCGATGGGGCACGACGTTCTCGGGAGTCCCCTCGGCCCGCACCTCCTCTGCCGTCTTCCCGAAGGCCAGGGCCTGGGCCTGGGCAAAAACGTTGGAGGTGAGGATGTCGTGGTGATCGCCGAGGGGATTGAGCGCCTTACCGAACCCGAGCAGGTCGACGGGGATGAGCTTCGTTCCCTGATGGATGAGCTGGTAGAAGCTGTGCTGCCCGTTCGTCCCCGGCTCGCCCCAGAAGACGGCTCCGGTGTCGAAGCTGATCGGGTCACCGGCGCGGGTGACGTGCTTGCCGTTCGACTCCATGGTCAGCTGCTGGAGATAGGCCGGGAAGCGCTTGAGGTACTGGTCGTAGGGCATCACGCCGTAAGTCTGGGCCCCGAAGAAGTCGCCGTACCACACCGCGAGCAGGCCCATGAGAACGGGGAGGTTCTCGCGCAGGGGCGCGTTCAGGAAGTGCTCGTCCATGGCCCGGAAGCCCGCGAGCATCTCCCGGAAGCGCTCGGGCCCGATCGCCACCATGACCGAGAGCCCGATCGCCGAGTCCATCGAGTAGCGACCGCCCACCCAGTCCCAGAACTCGAACATGTTGGCGGTGTCGATGCCGAAGTCGCCGACGCGCTCGGCGTTGGTGGAGACGGCGACGAAGTGCTTGGCCACCGCCGCCTCGTCGCCCAGGGCGCCCACCAGCCACTGCCGCGCGGACTTGGCGTTGGTAATCGTCTCGAGCGTGGAGAAGGTCTTCGAGGAGATGATGAACAGGGTCTCCTCCGGTGCCAGGTCGCGCGTGGCCTCGACGAGGTCGGTCGAGTCGACGTTGGAGACGAAGCGGAAGGTCAGCTCGCGCTCGGAGTAGTGGCGCAGCGCCTCGTAGGCCATCACGGGACCGAGGTCGGAGCCGCCGATGCCGACGTTGATGACGTTGCGGATGCGCTTACCGGTGTGGCCCTTCCACTCCCCCGAGCGCACCCGGTTGGCGAAGTCGGTCATCCGGTCGAGCACGCGGTGGACCTCGGCCACGACGTCGACGCCGTCGACGACGAGCCGCTCCTCGCGAGGCATGCGCAGAGCCACGTGGAGGACGGCGCGGTCCTCGGAGACGTTGATGTGCTCGCCCGCGAACATCGCCGCCCGCCGCTCGGCGAGGCCCGACTCCTCGGCCAGGCGCACGAGGAGGTCGAGCGTCTCGCCGGTGATCCGGTTCTTCGAATAGTCGAGGAAGAGCCCAGGGCCCTCGGCGCACATGCGCTCCCCCCGCTCGGGGTCCTCGGCGAAGAGCTCGCGCAGGTGCCGAGCAGAGATGTCCTGATAGTGGCGGGCGAGCGCCGCGTAGGCGGGATGCTCCTTCAGGGCCATGGTCCCGCGAACTCTGACAGGAATGTCGGGACGGCAGGGCTCTCGCGGGACGCCGCTTCGGGATCGCCGGCGCGGTGCGCCTGAGCCCCGCGGGCGCGGCGCGCACGCCATGAGGTTGACAACCGCTGAGGTTGAACTAGTCCCGGATTCGAGAATGTCCAGCTCATGTGTGAGACGTGACACGTTACCCCCGAGCCGGGCGTGGTGGCGATTGCCACTAGTTTGCGCGACCACGGGGCTACGCTATCCTGACCTCAGATCGCGGACTTAGCGTAGTAACACCCTCGCAGGGGAACAGGAGTCTCAGCGAAACATGATGAAGATGACACGGAACGGAACCGGCGTGTTACCTGGCGCTTATACACATATGCCAACCTTTCGACCCCGCATGTCGACGGCGTACAAGCTGCGCATCTTGGGCGAAGCCGACAGGTGCTCGACACCGGGCGAGGTGGGGGCATTGCTGCGCCGCGAACGCCTATATGTGTCGCATCTCACGCATTGGCGTAACCAGCGCGACGCCGGCGACTTGACGTCGCCACGTCGGCGGGAAACCGAGCTCGACGACCTCCGGCGACGACTCGAGCGGACCGAGGCCGAGCTCGAGAGGATGCGCCAAGTGATAGCAACGCACGGACAGGTGTCAGCTCTCATGGAACGTGTACTCGAGCTCAATCCGTCGCTGACGGTTGACAGCGACTTGCGCGTGGGTTAACGCTGGGTTGCCACGTCGTTAACGCTTTGGCGCCAGGTGGCGACAGCGGTCCGCGGGCCGAGCACGTAACCTGCGCCTGACATGTCGAACCCAAGCAGGGTTTTCACCATCGCGCTCGTTCTCGTCCCCGCGCTCGCCATCGGCTGCGGCGCCGGCAAGCGTCAGGGCCCCGTGCAGAGCACTGCTTCACCGGTCGCGCACGTGCCGAGCGGTCCCCCGGCGCACGTCGCCGTAGTCCTCATGGAGAACGAGGAGTACGGGAGCATCATCGGCTCGCCCTCCACTCCGTACATCAGCCGGCTCGCCCGCCGCTACGCCCTGGCCACCTCGATGTACGCGATCTCGCACCCGTCGCTGCCCAACTACCTCGCCCTCACCGGCGGCTCGACCTTCGCGATCAGCAGCGACTGCACCGACTGCAGCGTCGCCAAGACGAACATCGTCGACCAGCTCACGAGCGCGCACGTGTCCTGGAAGGCGTACATGGAGGGGTTGCCGCGCGCGTGCTTCACCGGCGCCGGGGCGGGCGAGTACGCCAAGAAGCACGATCCCTTCATCTACTACACCGACGTCGCCGGTCAGCCCAGCCGCTGCCGGCGCATCGTCCCGCTGTCAGCGCTCGCCGCCGACGAGCGCGCGGGCACGCTGCCCACCTTCGTGTGGATCACCCCCAACCTGTGCCATGACATGCACGACTGCTCGCCGAGCACGGGCGACCGGTTCCTCGCCTCGCTCCTCCCCGGGCTCTTGCGCTCCCTCGGGCCCCGTGGCCTGCTCTTCCTCACCTGGGACGAGGGCGCGAGCGAGGACGGCTGCTGCCGCCTCGCCTCGGGCGGTCACATCGCGACGATCGTGGCCGGGGGCGGCGCCAAGCGCGGCGCCCGGCTGACCACGCCTGTCGACCACTACTCGGTCCTCCAGACGATCGAAGACGTGCTCGGACTCCCCCGCCTCCGCGGAGCGGCGTGCTCGTGTACGCCGACGCTAGGCCCGCTGCTCTCGGGAGCCGGCTGACTACACGTAGTGCAGGGCGTGGGCGAAGGCGAGCAACACCGCGACCATCGCGGTTAGAGCCGCCGTGCGCACCCCCCACACCGGGGCGCGGCGCGGTGAGCGCGCGGGGAGAGCACGCCGCACGGTGACCGCCTCGGGGCGGACCGCGCGCGCGTGGTTCGCCTGCTGCGCCAGCCGGTCGCGCTCGGCGCTCACCGCCACGAGCTCACGGGCTAGGCGCCCGTCGGCGTCACCCGCGTGCGCCTCATGGGCCTCGAGCGCGGCGCGGAGCCGGCCCGTCTCCGCTTGCTGGGCCTCGAGCTTGCTCCTGGCCTCGGCAAGCCCGGTGGCGCCCTTCGCCTCGAGCGCATTGACGTGGTCCTGGAGCTCGGCCAGGCGCTTGCGCGCTCGCGTCTGCTGGCGCCGCAGGCCGTCGCGCTCGACGATCAGCGCGTCGCGCTCGAGGCGGAGCTCGTCGCGCTCGGCGACGAGGGCATCCCGGGCGCTGAGGAGGCGAGCGCGCTCGGCCGCCGCGGTCTCGAGCTCGCGCACCAGGTCAGGGGTCTTGGGCCGTTCTCGTTCCGCGGGCCGGGCGCTCTCCGGCGGCCGGGTGCCGTCCGCCGGCCGGGTGCTCTTCGCAGGCCGGGTGCCCTGCGCAGGCCGGGCACGCTCGGCGGGCCGGGGGCGCTCCGCCGGGGCCTTGCGCCGCGGCGGGGCGCTCGTGCCGTTGACGGGGCGGCGCACCTTGGCCGGCGAGGAGCGCGAGCCGGGAGCGGACAGGGAGACGGTGATGTCGGGGGCGACCGAGAGCTCGATCCGGTCCGCCTTGCCCGCCGGCGGGACCGGCGAGAAGAGGGCCACCCACTCCTGCCCGTCCTCGGCCGCCCACGGCTTGTGCTCGAGGTCGGCGAGGAGGCGATGCCTGGTGCCGTCGATGCGGACGATCAGGGTGGGGCGCACGAAGCGCCGTCCGCGCACACCCGACCAGCGTCCGCGGACCTCGAGGCCCCGATCGCCGTCGCGTCGAAGGCCGTCAAGCTCGAAGCCGACGGCTTCGGCGTCGGAACCAATGGGATCCACTGCGCGCAAGGACATCCAATCTCCATACCCGTAATAGCGGCAATTGGCACTCGGGGTCAAGTCATGGCAGCGAACAACCGGGGGTCGTTGGTGATCACCCCGGTCACTCCGAGGGCGTCGAGCGTGCGCAGCCGGGGCAGCTCGTCGACCGTCCATACGTAGAGCTCGCCCCCCGCCTCGCGCACGCTGCGCACCAGTCTCGGGGTGACGAGACGCCACTGCGCCATCAGCGCCTCGCAGCGCCCGGCGCGGATCGCCGCCGCCGCCAGGCTGGGGAGGACGGCGCGGAGCACGGGCAGCCCGGCGGCCGCGAGGAGGGCGAAGACGGGCGAGCGGAAGGGGTCGCGCTTGAGCTTGGGGACCGACCATCCCAGCCTCACCGAGGGCTCGTGAGCGCGGATGAGCGCGAGGCTCGCCCGGTACTGCGAGGAGATCAGCGAGCGCTCGAGCAGGCCGTGATCGCGCAGGGCCTCGACCACCGCGACCTCGTATCCCGGGCCCTTGAGGTCGACATCGAGCTCGATCCCCGAGAACGGCGCGGCAGCCAGGTAGGCAAGTCCCTCGGCAAGCGTATGCGGCGCCCTCCCCGCGGCATCGGTGTAGTCGTGGGCGAGCACGAGCCGGCCCGTGTCCGGCTCGGGGAGGACGTCGAACTCGATCATGTCGACACCCGCCGCGGCGGCGGCGTCGAAGCTCGCGAAGGTGTTGCCGGGGGCGATGAGATCGGCGCCCTTGTGCCCGACCCGGCGCATGCGTGCCGGGCCGGTCATCGCTGGCATGACGGGCACCAGAAGGTCGTGCGGTTGTCCTCGCCCTGTCCCCGGGCCCGGACGCGGGCGCCGCACCGCGGGCAGGGCCGGCCGGCGCGGTCGTAGATCCGGCGCTCGATGGCGCGGGGCCCGAGCTCGCCCGAGCGCTGCATGCGCGGGCGCACGAGCTCGAGGATCGCCACCGCCTCCTCGTCTGAGACCTGCCCCACCGCCCGCCAGGGATCGACGCCCGCCTCCCAGCACCCCTCCGCCTTCCACATGTTCCCGATCCCGGCGATGGTGGTCTGGTCGAGCAGGGCGTCGCCGATCCCCCGCGTCGGGTCGTCGGCGCGCAGGCGCCCGAGGAAGCGTTCGCGGTCGAGCTCATCGGCGAGGACGTCGGGGCCGAGGGCGCCCAGGCGCTGGTCAAAGCGCGTGCGCCCCTCGGTCATGAGCTCGAGCACCGGGCCGTCGAACTGCACGACGTCACGCCCCTCCGCGCGGAGGATGAGCCAGGCGCGGTGGCGCGAGCGGCGCCAGTGCCGGCCCACCGGGTAGACGCCCCACGCCCCGGTCATGCGCAGATGCGAGTGGATCGCCAGCCCGCCCTCGAAGCGCAGGAACAGGTGCTTGCCGTAGGGCTCGATGCGCTCCACGGTGCGGCCCGCGAGGCGATCGGGCCAGCGGTCGAGCGCGTGGCGCGGATGCGGGGTGTGGATCTCCTCGGGTATCCGGCCCTCGAGCGCGGGCCGGATCCGATTCGCCGCCCAGCGGATCGAGTCGCCTTCGGGCATGACCCCTCACGCGCTCAGCGTCAGCTTCCGGGGGCCCTCGCGGAAGCCGAGCGCGATGAGCGCGGGGCCGAGCGGGGAGGCGAGGGCGGGCTCACGGTCGACGTGCTCGAGGGCGATGCGCTTGACCCGGCCACGGCGGACGTGGTCGGCGAGCGCCGCAAGCGCCGGCTCGAGGCGCTCGTCGTCGGCGGGGACGAGGGTGAGCAGACCCTTGCCGCCGCGCTCGAGGTAGAGCACGGGCTCACCGCCCGCGAGCACGACATAGGCGCCGGCGACGCGGGCCGGGCCCCGGCGCCCGCCCTCGTCGGGGTCGCGCTTGGGCCACGGGAGCGCGGCGCCGTAGGGCTGCGCGGGATCGACGGCGGCGAGGACGATCGGCGCCTCGGCGTCGCCCGGCCCCAGCGCGCGCAGGCGCTCGACCGCTCCGGGGAGGGCGAACTGCGCCCCTCCGAGGCCCTGGACGAAGTAGCCGCGGCGGGCGATCCCCAGGGTCTCGAGCTGGGTGAGCTCAGAATAGATGCTCGAGAAGCCGCCGGGCACGCCCTCGGCGCGAACCTGCTCGCGGGTGAGGATGCCGTAGCGCTCGAGCAGGAGCTCGGCGAGGGCGCGCCGCCGCGCGCTCACGCTCGGCGCGTCGGCGGCCGCCGCGGCCCCGGCGAGGAGCGGCGCGGTGAGCGACCAGCGTCCCTGGACCTGGGCGGCGGCCCCGCTGCGCCGGCGGGCGGCGAACCGGCCGGCGCGCGCCCCGCGACCGGCGCCCCGTGCCTGGGCGCGCGCGAGGGTGAGCCGGGGCGCCCGCAGCGGCGCGAAGGCGTCGTTGGTCGCCTCGCCGGCCCACGCGAGGTCCCACAGCGCCTCCTGGAGCTCCTCGGGCGAGAGCGCGACATCGACGAGGAGATCGGTGAAGAAGCACGCGCCGGCGGCGAGGCGGGCGCGCACCGCGTCATGGGCGGGGGACTCCGGCGCCGGCGGGGTGCGCCCCGGCGCTTCGATCAGGCCCACGTCGTCGCGGAAGTAGAGCGCCACCCGGCCCGAGGCGCGCCCGAGGGCACCGGCGCCGATCCACACGAGCTCGCCGCTCGCGCACAGCTGATCGATCCATGTCGGCGAGTAGGCGCCGAGCCGGCGCGGGAGCACGTCCTGCTCCCACGTCGCGCCGGGGAGCGCCAGCCCCTGGAGGGGCACCAGGGTCTCGCGCAGGCGGTCGATCCCGGCGCCGCCCGCGGGATGGCGGTCGATGCCCTGCCAGGCTGGGAGGAAGCGCGCGAGCTCGCGCTGGTCGGCGGGCTCGATCTCGCGGCGCAGCACGGCCAGGGAGGCGCGGCGGATGCGCCTGAGCACCTCGGTGTCGCACCACTCGCGCTCGGTGCCCCCAGGTCGGAGCTCGCCGCGCACGAGCACGCCGGCGCGCTCGAGCTCGCGCAGCGCCGCCGAGGCGTCGATGCCGTAGCGCGCGCGCAGCTCGGCGGTGGTGAAGGGGCCGTGGGTGGCCCCGTAGCGGGTGAGCAGGCGCCGCAGGGCGTCGGGGACATCCTCGAGGAAGGCGGCGGGCAGGCCGCCCGGGGGGACGACGCCGAGGCCGTCGCGGTAGAGAGCGGCGTCGGCGGCGTCGATCCAGCGTTCCTCGCCGTGGAGCCTCACCCTGATCGCCCGGCGCTCGTGCGAGAGCTCGTCGAGCATGCGCGCGGCATCCGTTCCCGCCAGCACGCGCGCGGCGGCCTCGGCCGCGGTCAGGTCGCCGACGCGGCGCAGGACGTCGTGGAGGCCGTCGCGGTTCGCCGCCCGCGCGCGGTCGGAGAGATGCTGGAGGTCGTCCTCGACCGAGGCGAGGGCATCGGGGTCGATGAGGTCACGGAGCTCCTCCTGGCCGAGGAGCTCGCGCAGGAGATCGCGGTCGAGCGACAGGGCCGCCGCCCGGCGCTCGGCGTTCGGGGTGTCGCCCTCGTACATATAGGTGGCGACATAGTCGAAGAGGAGCGAGGAGGCGAAGGGGGACGCCGTCGGGGTCTCGATCTCGACCATCGTGAGCTCGCGCCGGTGCAGGCCGGTGAGGATCTCGACGAGCCCGGGAAGGTCGAGGACGTCGCGCAGGCACTCGCGGAAGGTCTCGAGGATGATCGGGAACTCCCCGTGGCTGCGCGCGACCTCGAGCAGCGACTGCGCCTTGAGGCGCTGCTGCCACAGCGGCGTGCGCTTACCGGGCCGGGCACGGGGGATGAGGAGCGCGCGGGCGGCGTTCTCGCGGAAGCGGGCGCCGAACAGCGCCGAGGAGGCGAGCTCGGCGACGACGCGGTCCTCGACCTCGTCGGGGTCGAGGAGGACGAGGTCGGCGCCCGGCGGCTCGTCGGCGTCGGGGAGGTGGATGATGATCCCGTCGTCTGACCAGATGGCGTCGGCCTCGAGCTCGAGCTCGTCGCGGATCTTGGCCCCGAGGGCGAGGCCCCAGGCGGCGTGGACGCGACCGCCGAAGGGCGAGAGCACGCACAGGCGCCAGTCGCCGATCTCGTCGCGGAAGCGCTCGACGACGATGGTCCGGTCCGAAGGCACCACCCGGGTGGCCGCCTGCTGCTCGCGGAGGAACTCGACGAGGTTGCGGGCGGCGCGGCCGTCGAGGTCGTACTCGGCCTCGAGGCGCTCGGGGGACTGATCGACTGCCCAGCGCGAGAAGGCGCCGATCGCCGCCCCGAGCTCGCGCGGGCGCCCGACGCCGTCGCCCTTCCAGAAGGGCACGGCTCCGGGGAGGCCGGGCGCGGGGGTGACGATGACGCGATCGCGACCGATCTCCTCGATCCGCCAGGTCGTCGCCCCGAGCAGGAAGGTCTGGCCCGGGCGGGCCTCGTAGACCATCTCCTCGTCGAGCTCGCCGACCCGGCGGCCGTCGGGGAGGGTGACCGCGTACAGGCCGCGGTCGGGAATGGTGCCGGCGTTGGTGACCGCGAGCTGGCGCGCCCCCGGGCGCGCCCGCAGGGTCCCGGCCACCCGGTCCCAGATGATGCGGGGCCGGAGCTCGGCGAACGAGCTCGACGGGTAGCGGCCGTCGAGCATGTCGAGGACGTTCTCGAGCTGGGTGCGCGGGAGCTCGGCGAACGTGTAGGTCGCGGTTACCAGCGCGTGGAGATCGTCGACGGCGACGGGCTCCTCGCTGGCGGCGGC